>CAYQYG010000161.1:0-17398 GCA_964421485.1 uncultured Polyangiaceae bacterium
CGGTGTCGCCGGGCGCGCCGCTCGGTGCGCCGCCCGCGCCGCCTGCCCCGCCCGCGCCGGAGGCCGCGCAGGCCTCCGCGCACTCGGCGGCGCAGGTCGAGCAGACGCAGGAGAACAGCGCGCCGCGGAGCTCCGCGCCCGCCGGGCTCGCCGCGGCGCAGTCGTCGGCGCACGACTGCGATGGGCACGCGGAGATGCAGTCGTAGAACGCCTGGCACTCCGCCGAGGCCGCGCAGGCCTGCTGCTCGGCGGCGCAGGCCCCGACCGCCGCGTCGTCGCTGCACCCCTGGCAGCCCGAGGCGCCGCCGCCCGGCGTGGTCGTGCCCGTGCCCCACGGCGGGAAGAGCGGGTAGAGCGCGCAGACGCCGTCCACGTCGTCCTGCTCGAGCGTGCGGGGCGCGTCGCCGCCCTGGTACCCGGCCCACATCGTCGCGCCGGGCGCGCCGGTGTGCCCGAGGCCGAGGAAGTGCCCCTCCTCGTGCGTGAGGATCGAGAGCGTGTCCACGCAGCCGCCCGCGCCGGTGTCGTTCCAGCAGAAGCCCACCGCGTTCAGGACCGTGTCCACGTCGACGAGCGCGCCGGACGCGTCCCAGGTCGGGATGGTGAAGCCGATGATCGCGTCCGCCGGCCCGAGCTCGTGCGGCCACTCGGTCCCGATCCAGCCGATGGAGTTGATCCCGTCGTCGTAGTCGTACGAGGCGACCGTATCGCCGGCGTTCTGCGTCGCCCAGATCGTGCACGGCGGCGCCGCCCAGGCGGCGAACCCCTGGTCGACGCGCAGCACCGCGACGGAAGAGATGCTGGCCGGGGCCTGCCCGGGGTTCACCTGGTAAGCGACGGGCAGCGCGGGCCAGCGCGGGATGGACGGGTCGAGCGCCGTCCACGCCGCGGCCTGGCCGGCGAGCGCGAGCGCCGCGCAGCCCGAGAGCGCGGCGGCGAGCCCCCGCGCGCCCCGCCCGGGGTCGCGGCCTCGATCGCGCCCGCGCCTCACTCCTGCCCCGCGATCCGGACGACGTCGGTCATCAGGTGCTCGATCGGCTCGGGCGCCTCCGCGGGCGCCGGCGCGGGCACGAGGCGGTCTCCCTCGCGGCGGACGAAGACCATGCCGCGCAGATCGCGCGCGGCGCGCCCCTCGCGGTCCACGTGGTATGCCGCGAGCGAGAGCGCGGTGAGGTGCACGCGCCCGCCCTTCCCCGGCCGGAGGAAGACGACCGCATCCTCCCCCTCGGAGAGCGCCGCGTCGCCGAGCACCCGCTGCGTCTTGCCCCGGTATGTCCCGCCGAGCTGCTCGAGCACCAGCCGGTCGCCGGGCGCGCCCTTCAGCCTCCGGGTCACGGCGAGCTCCGTGCGCGTGACGATCGACGCGCCGTCCTCGGACTCGACCGATGTCGCCTCCCCGACGGTGACGCGGGCGACGATGGGGGATCGCCGCACGAGCTCCTCGCGCGAGAGCAGGAGCGCGGTCGTCGCGTCGGCCGGCCCGCCGGCGCCCAGCGTCGCGGCCGCGAGCAGCGCGCCGGCCCACCGCGCGAGGGCCCCAGCCGCGCCCCATCGTGCCCTGCCTCTCCGGTCCGCCATCGCCGCCTCCTCCACCATTTATGCAGGAGCCCGCGCCGCGCGCGAAGGGGCCGCGTGCGGGCGTGGAGCGGTCGTGAAGAGGAGCCGCGATCCCGGAAAAATCTCGTGCGAGCGTGATGCCGGCGAGCGCGCGCGTTCGGCTCGCGCCTGCGCTGCGCCGGAGTTACGCTCGCGCGCGACGCGCTTCTGCTGTTGCTCTGGAGGCTCTTCGTGATGGACTCGATGTCACCCGCGACTCGCTGGATCCTTGTCTCGATCACCCTTGGATTTGCCGCGGCCGTTGGCTGCGGCGTGAGCGATGCCACCGAGGGTGCGTTCGGCAACGGCGCCGGGCAGGGAGGCTCGGGCACGACGACCACCACGGGGACCACGTCGACCACCTCGGGCACCACGACATCGACGAGCTCCGGCGGCGGCGAGGGCGGCGGCTCGACCACGACGACCACCACGACGACCACCACGACGACCACCACGACCGAGACGGTCGACCCCACGCTCGACTGCGGCCAGGGCCTCACGTGCCCGCAGGGGCCTGACAGCGCGTGCTGCTGGAGCTCGTTCCAGGAGAGCGGCTCGTGCGTGCAGGGCCCGCCGGACAACGCGACCTGCAACACCGCGCCCCAGCAGGGCGGGTACCGCACGCGCGTCGAGTGCCAGCTCCCGGAGCATTGCCCGGGCCAGATATGCTGCGCGAACCGCGTCTTCGTGAACGGCGGCTCGTACTACGACAGCGTGACGTGCAGCTCCACGTGCGAGTGGTCCGACGTGGTCCTCTGCGACATGGACAACCCCGTCTGCCCGGTCGTGAACTCGCAGGGCAACACGGTCCAGACCATCTGCAAGGCCAGCCAGCTCCTCCCCGCGGGCTTCAACGTCTGCGGCCTCCCCTGACGGCCGGCCCCGCGGCCGCTTCCGGGCTCACAGGAGCTCGACGCGTCACCGGCCCTCCGACGGCTCGATCGACGCCGCGTACATGACCGGCGTCGGCTTCCTTGCTTCTCGTGGATCTTGGGGGATCGAGGGGAGCCGCGCGCCGCGACCCGGGGGGGATCGCGGCGCGCGCGGGGCGCTGGGCTACCGGATGGTGAGGCAGAGCCGGTAATCGAACTGGCCGCCGACTCCGGACTGCGCGGACGCCGAGGCTCGCACCTGCAGGTAGTAGGTGCCGGCCGCGAGGTTGCGCGCCCCGGAGGTCTGCGCGCTGACCGGCGCGACCCCGGTGCCGTCCATCAGCGTGCAGTAGCCTCGACCGGCGTCATCGACGTCCGCGAGCTGCGTGCCGATCGCGTTGTACAGCGTGACGCGGCTGTCGATCCCGTTCGACTCGCAGGTCTCCGCGCCGCTGCCCTCGATGACCTCCGCGCGGATCGACGCGGTCGCCGGCAGGGTGATCATGAAGTAGTCGGAGTCGGTGTTCACCTGGTGGCCGCCGCTGATGCAGACGTCGGATCCGGCGAGCGCGTTCGCCTCCACCCGGGCGTCGTTGACCTCGACCTCGTCGCCCGCGCTGCCTTGCACCTTGACCTGCAGGCGGTAGGCCGAAATGGACCCGTTGTTGCCGCTCTCCCCGACGCGCACGTAGTACGTGCCCGCCACGAGGTTGACGGTCATCGCGGAGCACGAGGCGATGCCGCGCGTGGTGTCGCTGTAGAGCTGCACCTGCGCCGCGTCGAAGAGCGTCAGCGTGGTCGTGATGCCGCCCGCGCAGTTCACGCCCGTGCCGTCGAAGACCTCGAGGTGCACCTGGCTGTCGGCGGCGAGCACCATCTGATAGGTGTCCAGATCGCCGACGGGGCTGATGGCGCCGCCATAGACGTCGTCGCCGGTGATCACGACGGGCGTCGCGTCCAGCGCCCGCGCGTCGGCGTCGGCGAACGTGTCGTTGGGCTCGACCTCGGCGGGGACGCAGGTGCTGGGGTTGCCGCCGCACTGGTAGCCCGGCTCCACCGCGCAGGAGGCGTCGCAGCCGTCGCCGGGCACCATGCCGCCGTCGTCGCACTGCTCCGTCCCGGTGACCAGGCCGTCGCCGCAGATCGGCGTGAGCGTGCAGTTGGCCTCGCAGCCGTCGCCGTCTGTGAGGTTGCCGTCGTCGCACGCCTCGAAGGGCTCAATGACGGTGTTGCCGCAGAGCGAGACGAGCGTGACTTGCACGTTGTAGGCGGCGATGGTCCCGTTGTTCAGGTACTCCTCCGTGCGCACGAAGTAGGTCCCGGGCGGGAGCTGCCTGGCCGCCGCGTCGACCGTCGGATTGATGAGGGAGCAGCTGTTGATGCCACCCTCGTCGTTGGAGACCAGCACCGTGGTGCAGTCCGCGCCGCGGAGCTCCACCACGGTGTCGATCCCGCCGTCGCACGCGCCCGTCGCCGAACCGCTGAACGACTCGACGCGCACGCTGGCCGTCGCCGGCAGCGTGAACGAGAAGATGTCCTGATCGCCGACCGGGGTGAGCGCGCCCCGGTAGATGACGGTCGGGCTCGGCGTGAACGGGCCGTCCTCCTGCCCGCACGTGCCGTTCGGCTCGGACTCGCCCACGCAATGCGGCTCGATCTGGCAGGATGACGAGCAGCAGTCGCCGTCTGCCGCGTTGCTGTCATCGCACTGCTCGGTGCCTGCCTGGACGTGGCCGTCGCCGCAGGACGCGGCCACGCAGGTGCTCAGGCACGCGTCGGTGTCGTCCGTGTTGCCGTCGTCGCACGCCTCGCCCGGGTCCGTGACGCCGTCGCCGCAGGTCGCGGGCGCGACGCACAGGGCGAGCGACCAGCTGTTGAGCGTGCCCGTATCGCCGCTCGCGTCATCGGCCGACGTGAACGTCCACGTCCCGTCCGCGTCGCCGAGGGCCAGCACGCCCAGGGCGGCCTCCGGCCGGAAGCACCCCGTGAACGGCGCGGCACCGGCCGTGACGGCGGTCGCGCAGGCGTCGGCGAGGATCGTCGCCGTGTAGTCCTCGCCGAAGGAGCCGTTGTCGCTCGATAGATCGAGCGCCGCCCCGCCGGCCGGGGACAGCAGGGAGACGTCGACGTCTCCGTCGTAGGTGTGGGTGATGTCGAACCCGACCACCGCGCGCCCGACGAGCCCCGGGATCCCGGCCTGGATCAGGCTGTCCACCGAGGCGCTGTCGTCGATCGCCTTGGGCACGTCGGCGGAGTTGTAGACCACCAGCGCGAGCGGGCTCGGACAGGCGGGGATCGCGGGGCTGCACCCGAGCGCGCAGTCCGTGTCGCCGCAGTCGGTCAGGCTGTCGCCGTCGTTGTCGATCCCGTCGTTGCATTGGAGCTCGGCCGTCTGCGTGCACGCGCTCGGCTCGCCGGCGCAGCTGAACCCGGTCTCGACGAGGCACGCCGCCGAGCAGCCGTCGCCGCCGATCGCGTCGCCGTCGTCGCAGCCCTCGGTGGGGCTCACGACGCCGTTGCCGCAGGCGCTCACCGTGCAGTTGTTGTCGCAGCCGTCGCCGTTCGTGGTGTTCCCGTCGTCGCAGGCCTCGGTCCCGCACTGGAAGCCGTCGCCGCAGCCCGTCTCGACCGCGGTGCAGTCTCCGCGGCAGCCGTCGCAGCTGCTCGCGTTGCCGTCGTCGCAGGCCTCGCTGCCGGTGACCGCGCCGTCGCCGCAGATCGACTCGATGGCGCACGTCGCGCTGCACCCGTCGCCGGACGTCGCGTTGCCGTCGTCGCACCCCTCGACGCCGGCCTGCACGAACGCGTCGCCGCAGTACGCGTTCGCGCAGCTCACGCAGGCGTCGGTGCTGTCGGCGTTGCCGTCGTCGCACTCCTCGACGCCGGCCTGCACGAACGTGTCGCCGCAGGACGCGCTCGCGCAGCTCACGCAGGCGTCGGTGTTATCGGCGTTGCCGTCGTCGCAGGCTTCGGTCCCGCACTGGAAGCCATCGCCGCAGCCGGTCTCGACCGCGCTGCAGTCGCCGCGGCACCCGTCGCAGTCCGCGTTGTTGCCGTCGTCGCAGAGCTCGGTGCCGTTGACGACGCCGTCATTGCACGCGGCGGTGCAGACGTTCGCCGTGCACACGCCCGTGGCGGGGCAGTCGCTGGCGTCGATGCACTCGACGCAGGTGCCGGCCCCGTCGCACAGCGCGCCGCCGTTGTCGCTGCAGACCGTGCCGGCCCCCGCGTCCACCGTCGCCGGCACGCCCGCGTTGCAGCTCTCGACCGTGCAGAGCGTGCCGTCGTCCACCGGGGCGTCGTTGTCGTCGGCGATGCTGTGCGTGCCCCCGGCCCCGTCGCAGACGATCGACTGGCAATCTCCAGCGGTCTGCGCGGCCACCGGCGTGCCGTCGTCCTTCGGCGCGGTCGCGCACACATCGTTCGTGCAGACCGCCTCCTCGCACTCGTTCTGCGGCGTGGGGCAATCCACGAGCGGATCCGTGCACCCGCCGCCGCTTCCACCCTGGCCGCCTTGACCGCCGGAGCCGCCGGAGCCGCCGTCGCCCACGCCGCCCTCGCCGCCCGCGCCCTGGCCGCCGACGCCCTGGCCGCCGACGCCCTGGCCGCCGACGCCCTGGCCGTCGGGGATCTGGGATCGATCGGGCTGCGCGATCAGCTCGCAACCCGTCACACCGAACGTCCCGGCGAGGAGCAGCGCCGCTCCAGCCAGTTGTCTTGCAAGACGCATGGGAAATTGCCTCCCAGAAATAATGGAGCGCCTGAAAGGCTTTTACGCCGGGCGCCCGATAGACCGCCTCTTTCCACCATAGGCAGCAATGCCAGAGCGATGGAAGCGAAAATGTCGGCCCCGCCTGGAGCTTCGTGCCCTCGCCGGCGCTGCCCGTGAGGGGCCGGAGGGGGCGCGCCGCGCTCGAGCGGAGCCTGGTCTCGCGCCGTCGCGGCGCGAGCGCGGGAACCCGCGCGGCGGCGGCCTGTCGGTGGCGGGAATGCGCTCCCCGGACCTCCGCCCCGCGCCCCTCCGCCCCGTGACCCTCCGCCCCGCGGCCCTCCTCGCCTGCAGCCTCGCCGCCGCGCTCCTCGCCGGCCCTGCCCGCGCTGATCGGGTCAGCGGCGCCCGATCGGATCTCGTGCGTGAGGCCGGCCACGTCATTGACGTGCGCATCGACCGCGGCGCCGCGCGCCTCATCGTGCGGCGGACGGTCTTCAACGGCGGCCCGCGGCACGACCAGGCGACCTTCTGGATCGACCTGCCCCCCGGCGCCGTCGCGACCGGGCTCCGCACGCTCGGCGAGAAGGGCGGCCAGCCCTTCTGGTTCGAGGGCGAGCTCATGGAGGCCGAGGCCGCCGCCGCGAGGTATCGCGAGCTCACCGGGATCGGCGGCTATTACCCGAAGGACCCCGCGCTCCTGTCCTGGCGCGACCAGGACCGGCTCGCGCTGCAGGTCTTCCCCGTGCCGCCGAAGCAGCCCAAGACCGTCGAATACACGCTGGAGGTGCCCGCGAGCTACGAGGGCGGCCGCTACCACGTCAAGCTCCCGCGGATCGGCACGGAGGCGCTGCGCGCCGCGGCGATCGTGTCCCCGGCGCGCGCCGGCGACGCCGTCTTCATCGACGGCCGGCGCTCGCCGCCCGGCGGGAGCGTCGCGCTCGACAAGGACGAGACGGACCTCGCCGTCGCGCCGCGCGCGCCGGCGCAGCTCGACGCGGCGCTCGCCGCGATCCCGCTCTCCGGCGGCCGCGCCGTGGTCCGCGCGCGCATCGACGCCGCGCCGCGCCTCTCGGAGGTCCCCCGCGGCGCGGCCGTGGTCGTCGCGCTCGACGCGTCCCGCTCCCTCTCCGAGGCCGAGGCCGCCGCCGAGGTGGCCGCCGCCCGCGCGTACCTCTCCCATTTCGAGGGCGCGCGCGTCGAGGTGCTCACCTTCTCCCGCGAGGTCAAGGCGCTCCACGGCCGGCTCGTGCCCGTGGCCCAGGCGCTCGGCGCGCTCGGCCGGCTCACGATCGAGCGCGCCAACGGCAGCGGCCTGGACGCCGCGCTCGCGCGCGCCGACGCGCTGCTCGCCGCCCTCCCGCCCGGCACCCCGCGGAGGATCGTCGCGCTCACGGATCTGCGGACGCGCGCCTCGCTCTCCCCCGCGGCGCTGCAGGGCAAGCTCCGGAGCGGCGCGATCCTGCATATCGAGGCGCTCTCCGCCGGCGCGCCGCGCCTCGCGCGCGACGACGACGATCCCTGGTCCGTGGTCCCCCGCGCGACCGGCGGCCTGCTCTGGCGCGGCGCTGCGAGCGCCGAGATCGACGACCGCGCCGAGCAGGTCCGCGTCTACGAGGAGCTGGCGAGGCCCGTGCGCGTCCACCACCCCGCGCTCTCCGCGCGGGGCATCGACGCCGCTGATCTGACCCCGATGCCTCTCACCCTCGACGAGGGCCAGGGCTACGAGCACCTCGCGATCCACGCGGCGGCGTCCTCGTCCCCCGGAGCCGATGCCGCGGCGGCGATCCAGATCGAGCTCGCGGGCGAGCTGTGGTCGACGCCGATCCAGCGCACGCTCTCCCCCGACGCCGCCGAGGGCCGCCGCTGGTCGGCCCTCGTGTTCGGCTCGCCGCTGCTCCCCGACCTGCAGGAGGCCGAGATGATGGCGCTCGCGCTGCGCGGCCGCGCGGTGTCGCCCGTGACGAGCTACCTCGCGATCGAGCCCGGCGTCCGCCCATCGACCGAGGGCCTCGAGGAGGTGGCCTCCGGCCAGGGCTTCGGCAGCGGCCACGGCCGCCTCGGCGCCTCGCACCGCGCGAGGCCCGTCTCGATGAGCCTGTTCGACCCTGCCGGGCACCTGCGGAGCGCGCTCGCGCCGGCCTGGCGAGCGTGCGGCGGCGCCGGCCGCGCGGCCGACATCACGGTCGAGACGACGCTCGCCGAGGTGGTCGACGTGCCCCGCGTGCGCGTCGACGGCAAGGAGGAGCCCGTGCTCGGCAGGTGCCTCGCCGAGGCCGCGTGGTCCCTCGCGTTGCCCGGCGGCTTCCACCGCGAATGGGCGAGCTGGGACGTCACGCTCTGACCGCTCAGGCCCCGAAGCGCTCCTCCAGCGCTCTCTCCAGCCTCTTCGAGCCGCGCGCGGAGACGGCCTCTCTCGCGCGCGCGGCGATCCGCTCGTCGTGGCGGTGGAGCGCCAGGGCGGCCAGCGCGTCCGCGGCGCGCCCCTCGGGCGCGTGGGCCACGAGGTCGAGCAGGAACGAGCTCGCCTCGTCGGAGCGGAGGAGCGCGATCGCGAGCAGCACGCTGTCCTCCGAGCGGCCGGCCGCGCCGATCGCGAGGGCCCGCCTGAGCGCCGGGAGCGCCTCGGGGAGCCGCGACTCGCCGAGCGCGATCGCCGCGGCCTCCACGGCCTCGCCGCTGTCGAGCGCGCCCGTGACGACCGGGAGGTAGCGGCGAGGCGCGAGGCGGAGCAGCCCCTTGTAGCAGGCCCCGAGCACGTCCGGCTCGCGGTCGCCGGCGAGCACCTTGACGTGCAGGATGGCGCCGCAGAGCTCGGCGCCGGAGCTGCCCAGCGCGGCCGCGGCCTCCGCGCGGGCCTCGGGCTCGGGGTCCATGAGCAGGGGCGCGACCTCGAGCACCGCGTCCGGGTAATCGACGTGCACGAGCGCGTGCGCGCACAGGCCGCGGAGGGTCGAGGCGGTATCGACGGGCGGACCGTAGGAGCCCTCGCGCTGCACGAGGCGGAGGCCCGCGAGGTAGACCTCGTGCGCGCGGGCATCGAGCGCGAGCAGCGCCTCGACGATGCGCTTCTTGCCCTGGCAGCCGCGATCCGAGGCGGCCCCTGCCGCGGCGAGGCGGGTGAACGCGGCGGAGAGATCGGGGATCAGATCCCGGAGCTCGTGCGCGGCGGTGATCTTCGCGGCCTCGCCGACGAGGTAGCCCGCGTCGTCGCCGAGGAAGCGGCGGAGCTCCGGCGCCGCGGCCGCGGGCGCCAGGTCGGCGAGCGCGCGGACGCGGGCGAGCTTGGCGTCGAAGCCGGACCCCGCGCGCGAGGCGCCGGCTCCGGCGCGGGCTGAGCCGCGGCGGGTGGCCATGCGCGAGATCTCGCCCCGCGCCGGCTCGCCCGCAAGCCGCACCCGCTCTCGCGGTCACGCGCCCTGCCTTCCCGCGGGGCACGCGCCCTGCCTTCCCGCGGGGCACGCGCCCTGCAGACGAAGCGCGGACAATGGCTCGGTGGGTTGCGCTCGTGCTGCTAGGTCTGTCCTTCCTGCTCGCGCCGGGCGGCGCGGCCGCGCAGGAGGTGCCGCCGGATCGGACCGGCGTCGTCATCCAGCTGCGCCGCCCCGCGCGCATCGCGCCCGGCGAGCGCGCGACGACCGTCGCGGTGCTCGGCGACGACGCCATCATCCAGGGCACGGTGGAGCAGGACCTCATCGTCGCCGGGGGCCGGGCGGAGGTCACCGGGGCGGTCGAGGGCAACGTCGTCGTGATCGACGGGGCGCTCGACCTCGGGCCGGGTGCGCGGGTCGGCAGGGACGTCACGCTCGTCCGCAGCGAGATGGCGCAGGGGCCGGGCGCCACCGTGGGCGGCGCGGTCCATCGCACGACGGGCGCGGCGTGGAGCTGGGGCGTCGCGTGGCTCTTCTGGCTCAGCACCACGCTGTTCGTGATCGCGGCCGGGCTCCTGTTCGCCGCGATCGGCGGGCGCCAGCTCTCGGGGGCGGGCAGCGTGCTCGTGCACCGGCCGGGCGGATCGGTCCTGATGGCGCTGCTCCTCTGGATCGCGCTTCCGCTCCTCTCGTTCGCGGCGTTCTTCACGATCATCGGCGCGCCGCTCGGGCTCGGCGTGCTCGTGTTCGTGCTGCCTGCGCTCTGGTTCCTCGGCTACCTCGTGGCCGGCGCGGCGCTCGGCGGGCTCATCGCGGGCAGGCGCCGCTCGCTCGCGTACCTCGCTCACCCCTATGCCGCCGTCGCCCTGGGGCTCCTCTTGCTCCAGCTCGTCGGCTTCATCCCCTGGATCGGCGCCGCGCTCGCGGCGCTCGCGGGGTTCGTCGGCGCGGGCGCGCTCGCCCTGCGCTCGTGGCGCCTCGGGCGCGGCGAGAGCGCCGGGGGCGCGCCGATCATCCCCACCGCCGCGCCGCCCCGCCCGGCCTGAGCCGCCGGCGCGCGGCGCGATCACCCAGGATCGGCGCGCCGCGCGGCCTGCCACTCCTCGTCGCGGGCGCCGAGGAAGACCGGCAGCCCGCGCGCCCAGCGCTCGCCGGCGTTCGGGCGCTCGAGCGCGATGCGGAGCGCGGCGACGAGCTCCAGCGGCGCGGCGTCGAGGCCGCGCTCGGACGCCGCCCAGCCCAGCCCCGCGAGCACCGCGTTCGCGAGCTCGTAGCTCGGCGGGTGCATGGGCGCCGCGGGGATCGCCCCGGGCGCCGCGAAGTGGCGCGCGCACGCGGCCGCGTCCGTCGACGTCCAGCCCGCGCAGACCAGCGGGCGCACGTCGTGTATCGAGCAAGCGCCGCGCTCGTCGAGCAGCGGGCAGGGGACCCCGGCCAGCGCCCGCTCGCGCCGCGTGAGGCCGCGCGTCCGCGCGTCGGCCCCGCGCACCCGATCGAGCAGCGCCGCGAGCGCGGCCTCGCCCCGCGCCTCGCGGAGCTGCCGCGCGATGCGCAGCACCTCCGGCGCGAGCACCAGCACCTTCGAGACGCAGCACGCCGAGCACCCGGCCTCGCAGGCGATCCCCTGATCCGGCGGCTCGGCGGCCATGGAGCCCTCGATCAGCGCCTCGGCCCGCGCGAGCGCCTGCGCGGCGGCCTCGATCGCGGCGGCCTCGCCGCCGCGCCCGAGCGCGAGCCCGAGCGCCGCGCGCTCGCCGTCGGCGATCCCCTCGAGCACCGCGGGCGTGTACCGCGTCGCGACCGTGCCCGGCGGCGCGCGCCGCGGCCCCTCTGCCAGCGGCAAGCGCCGCCTCGCCCGCTTCACGCGAGGCCCGCCGTCACACCTGCTCCGGCAGCCGCCAGTCGATCTCCCGCGCGCGCGACGACGAGGCGCGCAGCTCCGCGTTGATCTTCGAGAACGGCCTCGCGCCGAAGAACCCGCTGCGCGCCGAGAGCGGCGACGGGTGCGCGGTCTTCAAGATCGCGTGCCGCTTGCCGTCGATGAGCTTCTCCTTCTTCTGCGCGTAGCCCCCCCACAGCACGAAGACCACCCGCTCGCGCTTCTCGTTGACCTTGCGGATCACGGCATCGGTGAACGTCTCCCACCCCTTTCCCTTGTGGGAGTTCGGCTGGTGCGCCCGCACGGTCAGCACCGCGTTGAGCATCAGCACGCCCTGCTTCGCCCACGACACGAGGTAGCCGTGCGACGGCGCCGTCCAGCCCGGGACATCGCTCGCGAGCTCCTTGTACATGTTGACCAGCGACGGCGGCGGCGGGACCCCGGGCCGCACGGAGAAGCAGAGCCCGTGGGCCTGGCCGTCGTCGTGGTACGGGTCCTGCCCGAGCAGGAGCACGCGGACCTCGTCGTAGGGCGTCAGCTTGAGCGCGTTGAAGACGTCGTCCTCCGGCGGGAACACCTGCCCTGCGGCGCGCTCCGCGTCGACGAACGCGGAGAGATCCTTGAAGTAGGGCTTCGCGAGCTCGTCGGAGAGGATCGCCTCCCAGGACGGCGGCAGATCGACCTTCACGATCAGACCCCCTTCTTCGGGCAGATGTCGTTCACCATGCAGCCCTCGCACTTCGGCTTGCGCGCGACGCACGTGTAGCGGCCATGGAGCACCGTCGCGGGCCCGAAGAACGTCCAGTCGCCCTGCGGCACGAGGCGCATGAGGTCCTTCTCGATCTCCTCGGGCTTGTCGTGCTGGCTCAGGCCGAGCCGCTGGCTGACGCGCGCGACGTGCGTGTCCACGATGACGCCGGTCGGCATGTCATACGCCGTGTTGAGCACCACGTTCGCCGACTTGCGGGCGACGCCGGGGAGGCTCGTGAGCTCCTCCATCGTGCGCGGCACCTCGCCGCCGAAGCGGCGGATGAGCTCGCGGCAGACGGACTGCACGGTCTTGGTCTTCTGCCGGAAGAAGCCCGTCGGCTTGAGATCCCCCTCGAGCTCGGCGGTGTCCGCGTCGGCGTAGGCCTGGGCGCTCGGGTATTTCTTGAAGAGCGTGGCGGTCACGCGGTTGACGCGCTCGTCCGTGCACTGCGCGGCGAGGATCGTCGCCACGAGCAGCTCGAGCGGCGTGGTCCAGTCGAGCTCGTATTTCGCGCCGGGGTGGGCCTCGCGGAGCTTCGCGAGGAAGACGGGGACGATCTGTTCGGGGGTCACGGGGAGTCCGAAGTAATCAGACCTCCGCGGCGCGGTCAACGCGCGGCGCCGGCGGCGGGCGCGCGGCCGCGTGCCGCGAAATAGGCCTCGAGCAGGTCGCGCCCGACGACGTTGGCCTTGGTGCGCCACTTGAGCCCGTTGCCGAGCATCACCGCGACGGCGATCTCAGGCCGTTCCGCGGGCGCGAACGCCGTGAACCAGGAGTACATCCGCGCGTCGCCCTTGCTCCCGGGCCCCGCGCCGACGAGCGTCCCCGTCTTGGCCGCGACCGCCATGTCCCCGAGCGCGCGCGAGCCGTCGGGCTTGCGGAAGGCCTTCGCGCACGTCCCCCGCCGCGTGGTGACCTGGAGCATCTGCCGGAGCGCGCGCGCGGCGTCGGCGGTGAGCGCGCGGCCGTCGGACACGCGCGGCGCCGCGCCGTCGCGGAGCGTGAGCCGGACGCGCTCCCCGTCGTTGGCGATGGTCTGCATGGCGAAGAGCGCGCCGAGGGGGCTCAGGCGCCCGCTCCAGAAGCCCGCGGCGGTGCGCGCGAGGCCGACCGGATCCTCGGGGATCGCCACGGTGCTGGCCCCGACGGGCACGTCGATTGGCACCTCGCCCGCGAAGCCGAGGTCCCGGGCCTTGCGCCGGAGATCGGCCGCGGTCAGGTGCTCCTTGGCGAGGCGCGCGAAGACGAGGTTGATGCTCCGCCCGAGCGCCTCGCCGACCGTCGTGCAGACGGCGCCGCGCCCCTCGAGATCGCGCGCGGTCACGCCGTGCTCGCCCCCCGTGTAGCAGGCGCGGGTCGCGGGCGTGACCTTGCCCCCCTCCAGCAGCGCCGACGCCGTGACGATCTTGAACAGGCTCGCGCTCGGCGCGAACGGCGTGGCCACGAAATCGCGCCCCCCGCGGCTGGCCCAGACGAGCACGCGCCCCGTGCGCACGTCGGAGGCGACGATGGCGCCCTCGACCGCCCCTGACCGCGCGAGGAGGCGCTCCGCGGCGCGCTGGAGGTCGGGATCGAGCGTGAGGCGGACCTGCTTGCCGGACCCCCCGACCGCGCCGAACGCGGCCTCGTCGGTGACCCGCAGCGCGCGCACGCCGGCCGGCGCGGGCGCGGCAAAGACCGGCGGGGCGAGCGGGAGCGCGAGCGTCGCGGCGAGGGCGAGGGCGGGGGCGACGGAGCGGAGCGGGCGCACGGCCCGGAGATCGCGCGGAGAGCGGCGAAGGGCCAACTTCCTGGTCGGCGGGCGGAAACGCCCTGTCGCAGTCGCCGTCGAGGCATGGTCATTGTGGATCGTTGTAATCGACAATGCCATTGTATCTGTCCGGCGCCGCGCCCGCGCCCGCCCTCGAGCGCGACGTAATCGGCCGACCGGCGCCGGCCCTGTGGACCGCGGCCGTCTGCCTGCCGCATTTCAGCGCGCCGGCGCCGATTTCCTCGTCATGGACGATTGATGGAACAGAAAGAACGACAGTTAGAAATAAAATCGTTCGATCGCGCCTTCCGGGTATTGTGCGGCGCGCGGATCACTCCATAGACTCGCCGCACCCAGATGCTTCGCACGATCCACATTCGCGGATTCAAGAGCGCGGTCGACGTCTCGCTCGAGCTCGGGCGCCTCAACGTGCTCATCGGACCGAACGGCGCGGGCAAGACCAACCTGCTCGAGGCGGTGAGCCTGCTCGGCTGCGCCGCGTCCGGGCGCGTGGATCACGACGGCTTCCGGGCTCGCGGCGTCCGCCCCGGCACGCCCGCGCTCTATCGCACCGCGCTCGCCTCGGAGAAGGGCTCGCCCCGCCCCATCTCGCTCGCGGCCACCTCCGGCGCGGCCACGTACCGCGTCTCCCTCGCGGGCCCCGCGAAGGAGAAGGGCGCCCGCTGGGGCGACGCCATGTCGTGGAGGTTCGCCGAGGAGACCTTCCTCGAGGGCGAGGTGGTCGTCGCCTCCCGCGCCGGCCGCAAGGGCCAGATCCGCATCCCCGGCGAGAAGGACCGCCGCGTCACCCCCGAGGTCGACCGCGGCATCGCCCCGCTCATCGGCATGAGCCGCGGCGAGGGCGAGATCCCCGCCCTCCTCCGCTGGCTCGACGCGTTCGCGATCTACACCCCGCTCACCCCCATGCTCCGCGCCCTCCTCCCCGACCCCGTGCAGAAGTCCCCTGTCGGCCTCATGGGCGGCGGCCTCGCCGAGGGCCTCTTCAGCCTCCAGCGCGCCCGCGCCGGCGGCGCCGCGCTCGGCGCCCGCCTGCAGCGCGAGCTCGCGAGCCTCATTGACTGGCTGGACAGCATCTCGTTCGGCACCTCCAGCCTCCGCATCTCGAAGCCCGCGCGCGATCGGACCGGGGAGCTCCAGCCCCACCTCACCCTGCGCCTGCGCGACCATTACCTGAGCTCCGCCGCGAGCTGGCTCTCCGCCTCCGAGGCGAACGAGGGCGCGCTGCACGTCCTCTGCCTGCTCACCCTGCTCTTCCACCCCGGCGCGCCGCGATTCCTCGCCGTCGATAACGTCGATCACGCCCTGAACCCGCAGCTCGCCCGCTATCTCATCGAGCGCGTGCAGCAGATCCTCCTGGAGGAGCCGGATCGCCCCCAGCTCCTCCTGACGGCCCACAACCCGCTCGTGCTCGACGCCCTCGCGCTCGCCGACGATCGCGTCCGCCTCTTCGTCGCGCAGCGCGACAGGCGGACCGGCGCCATGCAGGTCCGCCGCTTCTTGCATACCGAGGTGCAGGAGCACGCCGACAAGCAGAAGCTCCCCCTGTCGCGCCTGTGGGTCACGGGCGCGCTCGGCGGCGTCCCGAACCTCTGATGCTCAGGCCCTCGACCGCCGTCGCCGCGACGCGAGCGCCAGGAGCCCCAGCGCCGCCGCCGCGGCCGCCGCGCCGCCGCGCTCTCCGCCGCCGGCCCGGCACCCGCAGCCCCCGTCGTCGCCCGCGCCCGGGCCCAGGTGGATCCCGTGGCCGCCCCCGCTGCCCGCCCCGGCGCCGCCGCCCCCGCCCGAGCTCGTCGTGCCGCTGCTCGACGTCGTCCCCGCCCCGCTCCCCCCCGCGCCCGCGCCGAGCACCAGATCCGCGCAGCTGTAATAGATATCGTTGCCGTCCCCGTAAGGCGCCTTGTCCGTCATCATCTGGATGAGCTGCAGCGTGCAGTTCTGGCATTCGATGTCCGGCAGCGTGACGTCATGGGTATAGCTCGGCCCGTTCGGCAGATCCTCGATCGGATCGGCGAGGCAATGCACCCCGTTCGTCACGTCGCCCGGCGTGCACGAGTCGTCGAACGCGGCCGGCACCGGGAAATCGGACCCGTCCTCGGCGAACATGATCCTGTAATGGCCCGGGTGATCGATCGTCTCGTCCCACGTCACCGTGATGGCCGCGCCCGGCTCCAGGTACGTGATGTTGTCCCCGCGCGAGTCGTTCGCCACCCCGCACGGACCCACCTTGAGATCGAGGGGGTGGCGCGGCGGCGGGTACATCAGCTCGATGTGGGCCTGGGTCACGGCGCCCGCCGAGATCGCGGCGGCGAAGGTCAGGGATCCGATCAGCAGACGGCGCATGGGCTCTCTCCTCGACGTGCGTGCAGGGAAGGACCCGGAGGCTACACGCGCAAAATCAGCGTGTCTCGCATATTTTTCGCGTCGAATTTTCTCGCCGCACGGCACGGCGGCGGCCTGGGCGCCGGCGCGCTCAGCGCGGCGCGCGCCGCACTGCCTCTGCGTCCTTCGCGCACCGGAAGCCGCTCATCACCAGGCGGAAGCGCCCCGGGTGGTGCACCCGGTTGCTGGCCCGCAGCCCCCTGGCCGGATAGTTGAATGCCCCCCCGCGAAGCACCCGCTCGCACTCGGTCGGGATCGGGTTCGACCCCGTGAACCCCTCCCTGCGCGACCGGCGCAGCTCCTCCTGCGCGGCCAGCACCTCCGCGCAGCTCCCCGGCTCGCCGCGCTCGGCCCCTGGCCTCCGGTACGCGTACGGATCGTACACGTCCGCGGTCCACTCCCAGACATTGCCTGCGAGGTCCTGGTGCCCGTACGGCCCGCGCCCCTCCGGGTGCGTCCCCACGTCGGCCGTCACGCTCGCGCCGAAGACCGCGCGCGCCGCGTCCGGCGGCTCATTCCCCCAGGGATACCGCCGCCCGTCCACCCCCCGCGCCGCCTTCTCGAATTCGGCCTCGCTCGGCAGCCGCTTCCCCAGGAAATCGCAGCACGCCCTCGCGCTGTCCCAGGGCACGCTCGAGACGGGCTGCCGCCGCCCCCGGAACCGCCTGTCCGGCCCGAACCCGTTCGCGTCCGCATTGCGCGGATCGGGCGGGCTCCCGCGCCCTGCCGCGACGCAGCGGGCGTACCCCTCGTGGGTCATCTCGGTCTCGTCCAGATAGAACGCCGGCAGCGTCACCGTGTGCGCCGGCCGCTCATCGAGCTCGCCCTCCGAGTCCGCGCCCATCGTGAACGCGCCCCCGGGCACGAGCAGCATGTCCTCCCAGCGCGCCGGCAGCTCGTCCGGCGGCGAGCCCGGGACGGCGGCGCCCGGCGGGCCTTCGGACGCCGATTGCGGCGCTCCCTGCGCCTCCCCGGCGTCCGCTCCCCCGCGCTGCCCCGCGCTGCCCCGAGGCGCCCGGGCCGCGCCGGCCGCAGGCGCCGCCGCGCGCGCGCGCGCCGATCCCGGCCCG
>CAYQYG010000162.1:0-7078 GCA_964421485.1 uncultured Polyangiaceae bacterium
AACCGGAACCGGAACCGGAACCGGAACCGGAACCGGAACCGGAACCGGAACCGGAGCCGGAACCGGAGCCGGAACCGGGCCTCCCGCTCCAGAGCGCCGTCGCGGCCGGCCCGCTGTGGGTGCTACAAGGGGGTCCCGATGGGACTCGATGGCCCCCGACGTTTCCCGCGGCGCGCCTTCCTCCGCGCGGCCGCGGCTGTGCCGCTCCCGCTCGCGCTGCTCCATGGCCGCCGCGCCGCCGCCGCCGCCTCGCCGCTGGGCCCGCTGCGCCCGGATCCGAGGAAGATCCTCGACCTGCCCGAGGGCTTCTCGTACCGGATCCTCGAGCGCGCCCTGGCCCCGATGGACGACGGCTACCGCGTCCCCGGCCGGCCGGACGGCATGGCCTGCTTCCCCGGCCCCGGCGGCACGCTCGTGCTGATGCGCAACCACGAGCTCTACCCGCGCCAGGCCGAGCTCGGCCCTTATGCCGCCGGGCAGGCGGCGCCGAAGGAGGCGTACGACCCCAAGGGAATGGGCGGCGTCTCGAGGCTCGTCCTGCGGGCCGACACCTTCGAGCGGGTCTCGAGCAACCTCGTGCTCGCGGGCACGACGCGCAACTGCGCCGGCGGGTGGAGCCCCTGGGGGTGGCTGTCCTGCGAGGAGGACATGAGCGACGGGCACGGCTACGTGTTCGTCTGCGCCACGGACGCGACCTCGGTCCGGCCGCCGCAGCGGGTGCCTGGCTACGGGCGCTTCTATCACGAGGCGGCCGTGGTCGACCCCGACACGATGATCGCGTACCTCACCGAGGATCGCGAGGACGGCTGCTTCTATCGCTTCGTCCCCGATCGCCGCGAGGCCCCCTTCGAGGGGCGCTTGCAGGCCCTGCGGGTCGTCGGCCGCGACGGGCTCGAGACCTCGAGCGCGCTGCGCGCCGGCGAGCCGCTCGAGGCCGCCTGGGTCGACGTGCCCGACCCGGACCCGCGCGGCGACACGATCCGAGCCGACGCCCGCGCGCGCGGCGCCGCGACCGTGCGCCGCGCCGAGGGCCTCGCCCGCCACGGCGGCGCGCTCTACATCGCCTCCAGCTCGGGCGGCATCGCCGCGAGCGGCCAGATCCTGCGCTACCGGCCGGCCGCCGGCGGCAAGCCCGAGACGATCGAGCTCGTCGCGGAGTCGACCGATCCGGGCGCGCTCGACCGGCCCGACAACATCGCGTTCTCCCCCTCCTCGGGCGAGCTCTTCATGGCCGAGGACGGGCCCGGCGAGAATTGTATTACTGTCCTCGATGCCCGGGGCGAGCTCTACCACTTCGCCCGCAACGCCGCGAGCTCCAGCGAGCTCACCGGCGTCTGCTTCTCCCCCGACGGCCGCGCCCTGTTCGTCAATATCCAGGAGGACGGGCTCACGCTCGCGATCACGGGCCCATTCCCTCGGACCGAGGCCAGAGCGGCGCATTCCGCCGAGCCGTCCGGATTCCTCCCGCAGGGCGCACGGAGGGCGCCTCCGGTCGCCTCGGGCGGCGGGGCGGCGGGCGGCTGCGGGGGGTGCGCGGCCGGCGCGGGCGGCGGGGCGCCGATCGCGACGCTCGCGGGCGGCGCAATGGCGGTCTCCTGGCTCGCGCGCAGGCTATCCTCGCGCCGGTGAGCTCCCCGCGCCGCCGCGCCGCCGGCACCTCGCAGCTCTCGCTGTTCGATGCCCGATCGATCCCCGAGCCGCACCCAGCCCAGCCCGGCCGTCCGCCGCCTCCGCGCCTGGACGTGATGGCCCCGGTGTACGAAGAGGCCGCCCGCCTCGCCGCGCGCCTCCCGAAGGGCCTGCGCATGGGCACGAGCTCGTGGACCTTCCCCGGCTGGGCGGGCCTCGTCTACGCGGAGCAGCGCACCGTGCAGGAGCTCGCGAAGGACGGCCTCCGCGAGTACGCCCGCCACCCGCTGCTCACCACGGTCGGCATCGATCGCAGCTTCTACGCCCCCGTCCCCGACGCCGACTACGCGCGCTACGCCTCGCAGCTCCCGCCCGGTTTTCCCTGCGTCTCCAAGGCCCCGCAGGCGATCGTCGCGCAGGTCCTGACCCGCGGCCCCGAGGGCGGCGCCTCGATCCACGTGGGCGCCGGGCGCGGTCCACATCCGGGGCTGCGCGCGGACGAGCCGCGCTACGCCCCGGGCCCCGCGGAGCCCAACCCCGATTTCTTCTCCGCCGACCGCTTCATCGCCTGGCACGCCCGCCCGCTGCTCTCGGCGTTCCGCGGCCACGCCGGCCCCGTCCTGCTCGAGCTCCCCCCGGCCGGCCCCGCGCACCGCCTCCCGCCCCGCGATTTCTTCGTCCGCCTCGACGCATTCCTCGCCGATCTCCCCCGCGAGCTCCGCTATGCCGTCGAGCTCCGCGAGCGCGCCTATTTCACGCCCGAATACGCCGAGATCCTGCGCGCCCACGGCGTCGCCCACGCCTACACCTACTGGCGCGCCATGCCCACCCCGGGCGCCCAGGCCCGCGTCGTCCCGGTCACGAACGCCCCGTTCGCGCTGGTCCGCCTCTCCCTGAAGCCCGGCCGCCGCTACGAGCAGGAGAAGGCCCGCTTCGATCCATTCAATCGCATCGTCGAGCCCGATCCGGCGATGCGCGGCGAGGTGGCCCGCATCCTCCGGGAGGCGGCCGAGGCGTCGATGGAGAGCTTCTTGCTGGTCAACAACAAGGCCGAGGGCAGCGCCCCGCTCACCGTGCAGGCGATCGCGGAGCAGGTCATTGCCCGGGCGCCGCCGTGAAGGCCGAGCGCGCCGGGTATCTGGCGCACGAGCTCGGCGACTCGATGCTGGTCCTGCCCACCTCGCGCGCGCGCCGCCCGCGAGGACGGGCGCCGGATGGCGGCACGACGTCCGCCCCGTTTGAATACGCGGCCGTGCGTGCGGGACGATTCCCAGCGTCCGACTTCATCAGGACGAGCTAGCTCGAACGACCGAGCCCCGTGGTTCGGGGATCGGGCAGAGCCTGATGAGACATTCCGGTGTGTCCCGGGTTTTTTTGAAGAACATCCACACGTTGAATCGTTGCTTGCGGTCCCGTCCGGGACTGTGCAACAAAGCTTGCCCAGGCGCACCAGGCGGGTGAGCGGCTTCGCGACGGGCAGAGTCCGGCGGTGCGGCGGGCGACCGAGGGGATCTCTGTGATCGATTCGAACATCATTCAAGCACCCGATACGGCGCCGCTCCGAACGCTCGAGCTCGAGAAGGCGTCGACGGGAATCCGCGGCTTCGACGAGATCACGGGCGGCGGGCTGCCACGCGGGCGGCCCACGCTGGTCTGCGGCAGCCCGGGGTGCGGCAAGACGCTGTTCGGCATGGAGTTCCTCGTCCGCGGCGCGGCCGACCGTGGCGAGCCCGGCGTCTTCGTCTCGTTCGAGGAGAGCGCCGACGAGCTCACGAGGAACGTCGCCTCCCTGGGCTTCGATCTGGACGACCTCGCCGCCCGCAGGATGATCGCGATCGACCAGATCAAGGTCGAGCGCAGCGAGATCGAGGAGACGGGGGAATACGATCTGGAGGGGCTCTTCGTCAGGCTCGGCTTCGCCGTCGATTCGATCGGCGCGAAGCGGATCGTGCTCGACACGCTCGAGTCGCTGTTCGCGGCGCTGCCGAACGAGGGCATCCTGCGGGCCGAGCTCCGGCGCCTCTTCCGCTGGCTCAAGGAGCGGGGCCTGACGGCGGTGATCACGGGCGAGCGGGGGGACCGCACGCTCACCCGCCACGGCCTCGAGGAGTACGTCTCCGATTGCGTCGTGCTGCTCGATCAGCGGGTCCAGGACCGCGTGACCACGCGCTACCTCCGCGTCGTCAAGTACCGCGGCTCCTCCCACGGCGCCGACGAGTACCCGTTCCTCATCCACCGGGACGGCCTCTCCGTCCTCCCCGTCACCTCGCTCGGCCTGCACCACGGCGTCTCGGCGGAGCGGATCTCCACGGGGATCCCGGGGCTCGACGACATGCTCGGCGGCGAGGGCCTCTATCGCGGCACGAGCGTGCTCCTGTCCGGCACGGCGGGCACGGGCAAGACCAGCCTGGCCACGCACGTCGTCGCCGCCGCCTGCCGCCGCGGAGAGCGGTGCCTGTACCTCGCGTTCGAGGAGTCCCCGAGCCAGATCGTGCGCAACATGCGATCGATCGGCATCGATCTGCAGCCCTGGATCGACGCGGGCCTGCTCCGGTTCCAGGCGGCGCGCCCGACGCTGTTCGGCCTCGAGATGCACCTCGCCGCCGCGCACGAGGAGATCGATCGGTTCGAGCCCAGCGTCGTCGTCGTGGACCCGATGACCAACTTCCTGGTGGTCGGCTCCCAGCTCGAGGTCCGGTCGATGCTCATGCGGCTCGTCGATTTCCTGAAGAGCCGGAGCATCACCGGCCTGTTCGTCAGCCTGACGTCGGGCGACGCGATCGAGCACACCGACGTCGGCGTCTCCTCGCTCATGGACGCCTGGCTGTTCGTGCGGTTCATCCAGAGCAGCGGCGAGCGCAACCGCGCGCTGGACGTCCTGAAATCGCGGGGAATGCGGCATTCCAACCAGGTCCGCGAGTTCGTCATG
Source organism: uncultured Polyangiaceae bacterium (assembly GCA_964421485.1). Taxonomy (GTDB): domain Bacteria; phylum Myxococcota_A; class Polyangia; order Polyangiales; family Polyangiaceae; genus CAYQYG01. Next base: position 4,559 of record CAYQYG010000162.1, read on the forward strand.
ACCGACCACGGGATCCAGCTCGTGCCGGTCTACGTCGGCCCCGCGGGCTTGCTCACCGGCGCGGCGAGGCAGGCCCAGGAGGCCCGGGAGCGGGCGGAGGCGGTCGCGCGGGCGCAGGAGGTGGAGCGCCGGCAGCGCGAGATCGCGCGCAAGCGCGATCTGCTCACGGCGCAGATCGCCGCCATGCGCGCGGAGCTCGAGGCCGCGGAGCACGAGGCGCGGGTGGCCGTCGAGGAGTCGTGCGGCCGCGAGGCCGAGCTCGCCCGCGAGCGCGAGGAGATGGCGCGCCTCCGGCAGGAGGGCCAGGGGCGCGGCGCGATGTCTGGCAACCAATCGAACGGAGAAGGGGTATGAGCGTGACCTGGTCCGAGGAGAGCCACGGGGAGGAGCCGGGCGGCGATGGGTTCTGGGATCTGCGGCTCTACGTCGCCGGTCAGACGCGCAAATCGCTCGCGGCCTTCGCGAACCTGAAGCGGCTCTGCGAGGAGCACCTCGCGGGCCGCTACCGCATCGAGGTGGTCGATCTGCTCGAGCGCCCCCAGCTCGCGCAGGGCGACCAGATCCTCGCGATCCCGACGCTCGTGCGGAAGCTGCCCGAGCCGATCCGGAAGATCATCGGGGATCTGTCCAATACCGAGCGGGTCCTGGTCGGCCTGGATCTGCGGCCGCGGTGATCGAGGGCCCATTGCAATGACCAACCCCCTTCCCGCGCCGGAGAGGATCGTCGTCCACGACCTCACCCTGCCGTCCCAGGAGGCGCAGGAGATGCTGCGCGCCATCCGCCAGGGCGAGGTCGACGCGCTGGTCGTCTCCTCGCCGGAGGGGCCCCAGGTGCTGGTGCTGAAGGGTGCCGACCAGGCCCAGCAGGCCCTCCTGGAGACGCTGAACGAGGGCACGGCGACCCTCGCCGCCGACGGCATGATCCTGCACGCGAACAGGAAGCTCGCGGAGCTCCTCGACGCCCCGCCCGACCAGGTGCTCGGCAGGCCGCTCGGCCGGTTCGTCGCGCCGGAGCAGCAGGACGCCTTCACGGCGCTGCTCGATCAGGCGATGAACGGCAGCGCCAAGGGCAGGCTCGCGCTGGTCCAGCCCGGCGGCCGCCGGGTGCCGGTGATGATATCAATGCGGGCCGTGCACGGCGCGACCGCGGCGTGCACCGCCGTCGTGACCGACATGACGGCGATCGAGGAGGCCTACGCCGCGCTCCAGCGGGTGAACGACGCGCTCGAGGCCCGGGTGGAGGCGAGGACGCAGGAGCTCTCGCGGGCCAACGAGGCGCTGCGGGCCGAGATCCCCGAGCGCGAGCGGCTCAGCCGGGAGCTCGTGCGCAAGGCGGACGAGCTCGTGCTCGCCGACCAGCGCAAGGACGAGTTCCTCTCGATGCTCGCGCACGAGCTGCGCAACCCCCTGGCCCCGATCCTCCTGGCCACGGAGATGATGCGCGTCGCCTCGCCCGGCCTGCCCGTGATCGAGCGCTACCGGCGCGTCATCGAGCGCCAGGCGAAGAACCTCGCGCGTATCGTGGACGACCTGCTCGACATCTCGCGGATCACGCGCGGCACGATCGTGATGCAGCGGCAGCGCGTGGAGCTCGCCCCCATCGTGCGGAGCGCGATCGAAGCGGCCCGGTCGCTGATCGACGCTGGCGGCCACGCGCTCCTCGTGAACCTCCCCGCCGAGCCGATCCTGCTGTACGCCGACCCGACGAGGTTCGAGCAGATCCTGGTGAACCTGCTCAACAACGCCGCGAAGTACACGGAGCACGGCGGCGAGATCCGTCTGACGGCGGAGCGGAGCGGCGACACGGCGGTGATCCGCGTGCGCGACGACGGGGTAGGGATCGCGCCCGACCTCCTGCCGCGGATCTTCGATCTGTTCGTGCAGGGAGAGCGCTCGCTGGATCGTTCGAAGGGCGGCCTGGGCATCGGCCTCCGGATGGTGAAGCGCCTGGTCGAGCTCCACGAGGGCACGGTGGAGGCGCACAGCGAGGGCGTGGGCCTGGGCAGCGAGCTCGTGGTGCGGGTGCCCGTGCTCCGCGGCGAGCCCGGGCAGGGAGGCACCGGAGCGGCCGGGCAGGGGAGCGACCCCGGCGCGGTCCCCGCGGGGCGGAAGGGGCTGCGGGTGCTCGTGGTCGAGGACAACGAGGACGCGGCCCAGATGCTGACGGATCTGTTGAAGCAATGGGGCCACGACGTCCGCATGGCCCGCGACGGGAAGACGGGGCTCAAGCTGGCTGAAGAGCTCACGCCGCAGGCGGTGCTGATCGACATCGGGTTGCCCGTGATGGACGGCTACGAGGTGGCGCGCCGCATGAAAGACGCCGTGCGCTCCGGAGCGTACGGGGCGAGCGATCCGCTGCTGATCTGTATCACGGGATACGGTCAATCGGGGGATCGGGCCCGGGCGCTGGAGGCGGGGATCGACCACCACCTGACGAAGCCGCCGGACCCGGAGGTGCTGCGGGAGCTCCTGGCGCGGAGGGCGGCGGCCGACGCGGCGGCGGGGGCCAGGGAGGTCTAG
>CAYQYG010000162.1:7178-17193 GCA_964421485.1 uncultured Polyangiaceae bacterium
CCGCGCCCTGGGCCGGACCGCGGCTCGCCAGGTGGATGGCCATCTCGATGGCCCCCTGGATCCGATCGCCGTCGAGCACCACCCCGGGCATCACGATCGTCACGAGCCTCCCGCCGCAGGCGATCGTCGCGTCTCCGCGCAGAGAGGGGAGCCACCGCATCGCCTCCTGCGGCACCACCTGCGCCGCCCGCCGGCCGTCATGGGTATGGACGACGTAATTCGGTGACGGGACCACGCATTGCGCCGCCACCTGCGTGTGCCAGCCGCCCGGGTTCACGAGCTCCCTGGCCACGGCCGCGTCCACGATCACGCCGTTCGTGACCGCCACCGTCACGCCCTGTCCGGGCCCCGGCACCCACAGCGCGTGGTGCGAGAAGCTGCCTCGCGCCGGCATCAGGTTGCCCCCGCGCTGCTGCGCGATGGCCCCCCAGGCGACGAGCTGCTTCTTCTTGTGCTCCTGCGCCCGCCAGTACTGGATCCCGATCACCGCGCCGAGGGGAATGGCGAACAGCGCCCCGATGAAGAGGAAAGCGATCACCATCCCGAAGTTCATGCTCGTGCTCCAGCCGCGAGAGGGGAATGCGCCGACGCCGCGCGCATCCGGGCGCGCCTGCCCCCCGGGAGCAGGGAGCGGGCAGGATGACAGGCCACACGCGCGCGCGTCAAGGCCGGCGGCCGCCCGCGCCCGTAGCAGCGCCCGAGCCCGCGTCCGCGCCCCGCCTCCGGCGTGCGGCGGCGCCGGCCTGATCAGGGTGATCACCTGACCTGCCGGCGATCGATCGCGATCGCCCGCGCGGGCTCGTTCCGGGCCGGGTGCTGGGCTCAGGCGGGCGGCACGCCGGCTGCACATGAGGCCCGGCGCGCTCGCCCGGCATTGGCAATGGTCGGCGGGGCGCGGAGTGAGAGGGTAATTCGATGACGACGCCCGTGCCCGGCGCGCCAGGCGGCGAGAGGATCCGCCGGGTGATGCCCCCTTCGGTCAACTATCACCTGTGGGCCGCGTGCAACATGCGGTGCCGGTTCTGCTTCGCGACGTTCGACGACGTGATCGCGGACCGCCTCCCGCGGCGACACCTTGCGCGCGAGGACGCCTGCCGCATGGTCGACATCCTCGCGCGCCGTTTCCGCAAGGTGACCTTCGCCGGCGGTGAGCCGACGCTGTGCCCCTGGCTCGATCAGCTCGTCGACGTCGCCCGCCGCGCCGGAGCCACCACGGCCCCGAGGGAGATCTACCAGCGCTTCGGTCAGGCGTGCGCCGCCCTCGATCCCGGGGTGTGGATCCGCCCGTTCCGCCTGCGGGTGGGCGCCCTCCTGGCCGCGGGGAGCCGCGTCGTGTGCACCGACCTCAGGACGTCCGCCGAGCTCCGGGCCGCACGGGACATGGGCGGGATCGTCTGGCCAGCACGCGGGCCACCTCCCGCGCGGCGCGCGCGATCGGCGGTCGCGGGGCTCATCCCCTCGAGCTCGATGAGCTTGATCGCGCGGACCGCCCGGCCAGAAGGGGTCACGGTGACCGATCCCGCATGGGCGTCGCCGTCCTTGATCACCCGGACGGCCAGCGGTAGGAGACCCAAGGACCCCCTGCGAGGGGCCAGCCCTGACGGCGCGCGCCTTGCCCGCCGCCACGATGCGAGGAGGGGAGATGAGCGCAGCAGCACCCGCCCTGTTCACCGAGGACGAGTACCTCGATCGTGAACGGCGGAGCGAGACGAAGAGCGAGCTCCTCCACGGCGTCATCGTCGCCATGGCCGGGGCCTCGCCGAAGCACAACGCCATCGTGATGAACCTGGGCGCCGCGCTGAAGCTGCGCCTCAAGGGCCGGCGCTGCCTCGTCTTCCCCAGCGACCAGCGGGTCCACGTCGAGGCCACGGGGCTCTTCACCTATCCCGACGTCACGGTCGTGTGCGACAAGCCCAGGCTCCACCCCAAGGACAGAGACACGCTCCTCAACCCGAAGGTCGTCGTCGAGGTGCTCTCGAGCTCCACCGAGGCCTACGACCTCGGCGCGAAGTTCGCCCATTACCAGAGCATCCGCTCCTTCGAGGAGTACGTCCTCGTGACGCAATCGGGGAAGCGGGTCGAGCACTTCCGCCGCATCGAGACGGGGCAATGGCTGCTCACCGTCAGCGAAGGGGACGACTCCGTCCTCGTGCTGCCCGCGCTGGGGTGCGAGATCCCGCTCTCCGAGATCTACGAGAACGCCGACATCCTCGACGAGGCCGCCGCCGGCGGCCCTTGAGGGCAACCCGGTTCGGCTGAGCCGCCCCTCCTCCGAGCGCGACCGCGCCTGCTCCCTTTCCTCGCGAAAGGGGCTAGGCTCTGCGCATGACCGCAGCGACCCCCGGCCGCCTCGCCACCGCTGCCGACCTCGCGCGGCTCTCGCCGGACGTGCGCGCGGAGATCCTCGACGGCGAGATCGTGGAAAAGGCGGCCCCCGCGCCGGAGCACGGCGTCGCGCAGCTGGCCCTCGGCGCGCAGATCTTCGGTCCGTTCCACCGCCGCGCCGGCGGCGACCTCCCCGGCGGCTGGTGGCTCATGACCGAGGTCGACGTCGAGTACGACCCGCACCAGGTCTACCGCCACGATCTGGTCGGCTGGCGCCGCGAGCGCGTCCCCCGGCGGCCGACCGGCACCCCGGTCCAGACCCGCCCCGACTGGGTCTGTGAGGTCCTCTCCCCCTCGAACGCGCGCACGGACCTCGTGAAGAAGCTCCGCACCCTCCAGAAGCACGAGGTGCCCTTCTACTGGATCCTCGATCCCGAGCACCGCACGCTGACCGTGCTGCGCTGGACGCCCGAGGGCTACCTCGCCGCGCTCACCGCCGGCGCCGGCGACGCGGTCCGGGCCGAGCCCTTCGAGGCCGTCGAGATCCACCTCGGCGTCGTGTTCGCCGACGCGGACGAGGGGAGCCCGTAGCCGACACGGCGCTCGGGCCGCCGCCCGTGGCCGTGTCGTGTCCGTGGACTTCGACAGGAACGAGCCGGAACATCTCGAGAAAGAGCCGGGGCCCGACAGGAACGAGCCGGAGCGTCCCAGGCGGTTCGCCAGGTGGTTCCTGGCGTCCCTCCCCGCGCCCCGCTCAGAGCCCCGCGAACAGGTCGAGCGGGCGGAACACGCGCGCCGCCCAGGCGGCCTCGTTGTGCTCGGCGTCCGGCTCCCACCAGTGGAACAGGTTCGAATCGAGCGCGTAGGCCGGCGTCGCCTCGAGCACGTCGCGCATCTGGATATTTTCGCAATAGTTGTCCCCGGAGCCCAGATCGTCGTCATTGACGCCGTCGCCGTCGCTGTCCGCGCAGGGATTGCTGGGCCCGGGGCCGCCGCCCGAGTCGAGGTAGAGCACGGCGACGGGCTGCGCGTGCGCCGCATAGCGCTCGATCATCGTCTCGTTGTGCACGCCGGCCCCGATGCTGCCCCAGCCCATCGTGCCGGACAGGCTCGCGGCGAACGCATAGACGCCGGGATAACGATCCGCGACGTGGAAGCTGATGAGGCCGCCGAGGCTCGAGCCCATCACGCCGAGCGGGCCCTCTTCGCCGTAATGGGACTGGATCAGCGGGCGGACCGTGCTCTCGAGGAAATCCGCATAGGCGTCACCCAGGCCGCCGATCATCGGGCCGCCGGGATCGATCTGGTCCGGGACGTGGGTGTATTCGTCCATGCGCGCAGGCGTGTTGTCGATCCCCACGAGCAGCATCCCCGGGGGCGCGCTGTCCTGCAGGTGCCAGCCGCCCCAGATGGCCTCGGGGTCGAAGAGGTTCTGGCCGTCGTGCACGTAGAGGATGCGGCCAATGGGCTCCGCGGGGACCCAGATGCGGACGGTGCGGGGCTCCATGGCGGCGTCGCCGACGGCGAACCAGCGGTCGAGGTGGGCTCCGGTGGGGGCGACCAGGCTGATCTCGCCGAAGCCGTCGTAGGTGCACGAGCGGGCCCAGGGGTCGGCGGCGAAGGTGGTGAGGTCGGTGAACTTGTAATGGTCGCCGGCGGGGACGGGGAGGACGATCCACGAGAAGCCGGTGTCGTGGGTCATCGGGGTGCCGGCCCAGCCGTCGTGATCGCCGGCGACGCGATCGAGCGCGGGGTCGGTGGAGACGAAGAGGTAGCCGTCCTCGAGCGGGACAGGCCAGCCGGTCTGCGCGGCGTGGGCGAGCAGGGCGCCGTCGCGATCGGCGCGGAGCTCGGCGAGGATGGCGTCGAGGTCGCCGGCCGGGCCGCCGCCCGACCCGCCGGTGCCGGACGAGGACGAGGTGGTCGTGCCGGTCGCCGCGCCGCCGAGCTCGTCGTCGCCGCAGCCGGCGAGGAGGGCGAGCGCGACGAGCGCGGAGGGCCAGAGGAGGCGAGGAGGGGAGAGGAAAGAGGTCACGCGGGAGCTCCGTCCGAAAGGAACCGAACGGGCATCCTACACGAGCGCGGGCGCGGGGGGCGGTCCTACCCGCCGGCGCGGGCGCGCGCCGCGCGCAGCGTGTTCTCGAGCAGGCACGCGATCGTCATCGGCCCGACGCCCCCCGGCACCGGCGTGATCCACGAGGCCCGCTCCTTCGCCGCGTCGAAATCGACGTCGCCGCAGAGCTTCCCGGCCTCGTTCCGGTTCATGCCGACGTCGATCACGATCGCCCCCTCCTTCACCGCGTCGCCGCCGACGATCGCCCGCTTGCCGACCGCGACCACCAGCACGTCCGCCTCCCGGCACACGGCCGCGAGGTCCCGCGTCCGCGAGTGCGCGATCGTCACCGTCGCGTGCTCGGCCAGGAGGAGCTGCGCCATCGGCTTGCCGACGATGTTGCTCCGCCCGACCACCACCGCGCGCGCGCCCGCGAGCGCCGCGCCCGCCTCCGCGAGCAGCCGCATGCACCCGCGCGGCGTGCACGGCACGAGCCCCGGCCGGCCCGTCGCCAGGAGGCCCGCGTTCACCGGATGGAAGCCGTCCACGTCCTTCGCGGGATCGATCGCGTCGAGCACCCGGTGCTCCCGGATCGCCCTCGGCAGCGGGAGCTGCACCAGGATCCCGTCGACCAGAGGATCCGCGTTCAGCGCGGCGATCTGCCGGAGCAGCTCGCCCTCGGTGGTCTCGGCCGGCAGCCTGTGCAGCCGCCCGCGCATGCCCACCTCGTTCGAGGCCTTCTCCTTGTTGCGCGTGTAGACGACGCTCGCGGGGTCCTCGCCGACGAGCACCACGTCGAGGCCGGGCGGCCTGCCGTGGGCCTCCACGAACCGGGCGACGCCTTCCTTGACCTCGTCCCGCACCTTCTGGCTGATGGCCTTTCCATCGAGGATCTTCGCGCTCACGGGCGCGGAGCATAGACCCCGTCTCGGCCGATCGCCACGCCGTCGAGCCTCGCCGGGGCTCCGGGGCGCCTCCCGGATTGACCCGCGCGACCAGCCTATCTACCACCGGTCCGTGGACGCGCTCAGGACCGACCTCTACCAGCTCACGATGGCCGCGGGGTACTTCCACCGCGGCATGGCCTCCCGCACCGCGACCTGCGAGCTCTTCGTGCGGCGCCTGCCCGCCCGGCGCCGCTACCTCGTCGCGATGGGGATCGAGCGGGCCCTCGGCTACCTCGAGGGCCTCCGCTTCACCGAGGACGAGATCGCGTACCTCACGAGGCTGCCGGCGCTCGCGGACGCGATGACGCCCCCGTTCATCGACTACCTCCGCGCGTTCCGCTTCCGCGGCGACGTCTGGGTCATGCCGGAGGGGACGCCGTTCTTCGCGGGGGAGCCGGTCCTCAGGATCACGGCGCCCATCATCGACGCGCAGATCGTCGAGACGTTCCTGCTCTCGATCGTGAACCACGCGATCACGATCGCCACCAAGGCGGCGCGCGTGGTGCTCTCGGCGGGCGACGCGTCGGTCGTCGAGTTCGGCACGCGGCGGACGCACCCGGAGGCGGCCGTCGACGCCGCGCGCGCGGCGTACGCGGTCGGCTTCCAGGGCACCTCGAACGTCGAGGCGGGGATGCGCTTCGGCATCCCGGTCGTCGGCACGGCGGCGCACATGTGGACGATGGCGCACCCGACCGAGGAGGCGGCGTTCGAGGGGTACGTCGCCGTCTTCCCGAGCGCGTCGATCCTGCTCATCGACACGTACGACACGCTCGTCGGCGCCCGGCGCGCGGCCGCGATCGCGAGGGACAAGCTGAAGGGCGTGCGGCTCGACTCGGGCGACATGCTCGCGCTCAGCGTCGCGGTGCGCGCGATCCTCGACGAGGCCGGCTGCGGCGCCGCGCGCATCGTCGCGTCGGGCGACCTCAACGAGCACAAGATCGCCGCGCTCCGCGCCGCCCGCGCGCCGATCGACGTCTACGGCGTCGGGACCGACCTCGTGACGTCGCGCGACGCGCCCGCGCTCGGCGGCGTGTACAAGCTGGTCGAGCTCGGCGAGGGCGAGCACCGCGCGCCGATCGCGAAGTTCTCCGAGGGCAAGGCGACGCTCCCGGGCGCGCACCAGGTCCACCGCTTCCGCGACGCGTCGGGCGCGATCGCGCGCGACGTGATCGCGCTCGTCGACGAGCCGATCCCCGACGGCGCCGAGCCCCTGCTCGTCCCCGCGATGCGCGCCGGCGCCCGCGTGAGCCCGCCCGAGGGCCTCGACGCGGTCCGCGCCCGCGCCCGCCGCGAGCTCCTGGCCTTGCCGGAGCCGCTCCGCGGGCTCGATGACGCGCAGGAGGACCCCGGCCCGGCCGTCACGCTCAGGCCGGAGATCTCGCCGCGCCTGGCCGCCCTGATCGAGGAGGTCCGCGCCCGCGTGGCCCCCACCTCAGCGCACTGAAGGAGATCCACCATGCCCACCGACAAGATCTTCGTCGACGTCGACGTGCAGCGAGACTTCTGCGAGCCGAGCGGCGCGCTCTTCGTGAAGGGCTCGCCGAACGACCTCTACCGCCGCCTCACGGCTCACGCGGTGGCCCGGCGCCTCCCGATCGTCGGCTCGGTCGACTCGCACGCGTGGGACGCCTGGGAGTTCGCGTCGAACGACGTGCCCGCCCCCGAGGGCCAGAAGCCCAACTTCCCCGATCACTGCGTGAAGGGCACCCCCGGCTGGCTCAAGGTCGAGGGCACCCTGCCGCCCCGCCACCGCTTCATCCCCAACGTCCCCTCGGCCCCGCTCGACTCGATCGTCCGCGAGCTCGCCGAGGGCGTGACGCACGCCGTCTACTTCGAGAAGGAGGTCTATAGCCTCTTCGCGAACCCCCTCGCCGAGGCCTTCCTCCGCGACCTCACCGCGCGCATGGGCGGATCCCCCGACTTCTTCGTCTACGGCGTCGCCACCGACTACTGCGTCCGCGCCGCCGCGCTCGGCCTCGCGCGGCGCGGCTACCGCACGACGCTCCTCCAGGACGCCGTGGCCGGCATCACCCCCGAGGGGACCGCCGCCGCGCTCTCCGAGATGACCCGCGCCGGCGTCACCCTCGGGTCCGCCCAGGCGCTGCTCGGCTAGGGCGCGTCCTCGGGCGCGCGCAGGGCGGAGCAGACGTCGACCAGCGGCTGCGGCTTGCTGAAGTGCCAGCCCTGCGCGTAGTGGATGCCCATCGCCGCGAGCAGGTCGGCGATCAGCTGGTTCTCCACCTGCTCCGCCACCGTCTTGATCCCGAGCGTCGCGCCGATCCGGTGCACCGACTCCACGATCGCGCGGTGCAGCGTGTTGTCCGGCAGATCGCGGACGAACATCCCGTCGATCTTCACGTAGTCCACCGGCAGGCTCTCCAGGTACCCGTACGACGCGTGCCCGCTCCCGAAATCGTCGATCGCGAACCGGCACCCCATGGCGCCGAGCTCCTGCATGAACCAGAGCACCTCGCCCAGGTTCGCCAGCGCGGCCGTCTCCGTGATCTCGAAGCAGATCTTGCTCGGCGGCACCTGCGCGCGGTGCAGCTGCTCCACCAGGAAATCGAGGAGGCCCTCGCGGAGGAGCGACACGCCCGACAGGTTGATCGAGCACGTGTCCAGGCGCCGCAGCGCCTGCGGCGGCAGCGCGCCGATCATCCGGAACGCCTGCCGCGCCACGTACCGATCGATCACGTGGATGAGGCCGCTCTGCTCCGCCGCCTGGATGATCCCGAAAGGCGAGTGCACCCGCCCCTCGTCGTCGACCTGCCGCACCAGGATCTCGAAGTGCGCGCCCGGCGGCCGCGCCCGCCGCGAATCCTCCCCGCCGGGCGGGATCAGCCGGTGGATCCCCTGCGCGTAGAGGCGCAGCCGGCCCTCGGCCAGGTGGCGCTGCAGGCTGGCCACCCACTGCATCGACCGCCGGCTCGCCGCCATCCGCTGATCGTCGTCCAGGTAGATCTGCAGCCGCCCGCGCCCGTTGTCCTTCGCCACGCGGCACGCGTAGTCCGCCGCGCTCAGCACGTCCGACGCCTTCTCGAACTCGGCGCCGATCATCACGAGCCCGATGCTCGCGCCGATCGAGAACGTCTTCTCGGCCCAGCCGAAGCGGAACTCCAGCAGGCTGAGCTGCAGATCGCGCGCGATCCGCTCCGCCTCGCGCTCGCTGCGCCCCGCGAGCAGGAGCGCGAACTCGTCGCCGCCGATGCGCCCCGCCGCGTCGTTCGGCCCCACCACCTCGTGCACGCGCGTCGCGACCCACTGCAGGAGGTCGTCGCCCGCCTCGTGCCCGCACGTCGCGTTCACGAGCCGGAAGCGATCCAGATCGATGTAGCAGAGCGCGTAGTGCGCCCCCGTCTCGCGGCAGTCCTTCAGCGCCTGCTCGATCCTCGAGATGATCGCGGGCCGATCGAGCAGCCGCGTGAGCGCGTCGTACCCGCGCGGCGCATCGTCCGCCCCCGCGCCCTCGCGCGCCGCCTCGCGGAAGAAGATGATCCGGCCCGCGCCCTTGCCCCCGCGTGACGGCATGGAACCCGACACGTGGCGGATCGCGACGGTCTCGCCGTCGCGCCGCTCGAGCATGGCCGGCGCCTCGCCCCCGGTCGACTGCGTCGCGTCGATGATCACCGGCGCGAGGATCGTCCCGCGCCTGCCGACCGCGCCCTCGTCGAGGATCTCGCCCGCGCCCTGCCGTGCGGTGAGGCGGAGCACCTGATCCAGCGATGCGCCGCGCGCGTCGGCGAGCGACCACCCGGTCAGCCTCTCCGCGGCGCCGTTGAGCCGCGAGATCCGGCCATCGCCGTCGGTCTCGATCACCGCGACGTCGATCTCGGACAGCCACGCAGCGAGCCCATCCGGTGAGGATCGCTGCGAATCCGGCCGCCCGAGCGCTCCGCTCAGGCTCGACTCCGGCCCGCTGTCCAGCTTTGTCACCACCCGTTCATCGTAGGCGTATTTTCAGGCAAAACCGATATCGAAGAGCTCGGAGCTTGTGGGGTTCCTGAGGTAGGCTCAGCGCCCATGGTCCCCCACGCCGAGGAGACGAGGTACGCCAGGCCCTCCCTGACGGCCGACATCGTGGTGATCGCCCCGATCGTGACGCCGATCTTGGCTGAAGAGCGCTGGGGGCTCCAAGTTCTTCTCATCCAGCGGGGCTCGGAACCGTACGCCGGCCGGTGGGCGTTGCCCGGGGGGTTCTGCGAACCGACGGAGTCGGTGGAGCAGGCCGCGGCGCGCGAGCTCCAGGAGGAGACGGGCCTGACCGGGGTGCGGCTGGAGCAGGTGCGGGCCTTCACGGCGCCGGGCCGGGATCCGCGGGGCTGGGTGGTGTCGGTGGCGCACCTGGCGCTGGTGCCCGCGCGGCGTCTGGCCGAGGCGAATGCCGGCGACGACGCGCGGGAGGCGCGGTGGTGGCGGCTGCGGCCGGGGCCGGGGAGCGTGGAGCTTCTGGCGGGCGGGGAGGTGGCGGGGCCGCTGGCGTTCGATCACGACGAGGTGCTGGCGAGCGCGGTGGGGCAGCTCGTGCGGGATGGGGAGAGACTGGGGGTGGAGCTCCTGGACGAGCCGTTCACTCGGGCGGAGCTGGGGCGGGTGAGGGCGGCGATCCGGGAGATCGGGCGGGGGCTGGAGGCGGGCGCGGGCGCGGATCCGGGAGCGGGCGCGGATCCGGGAGCGGGCGCGGATCCGGGAG
>CAYQYG010000163.1:0-17105 GCA_964421485.1 uncultured Polyangiaceae bacterium
GCGCTCGGCTGCGCCGGCGGGCGCGGCGCCGCGCCGCCGCGCCCGCCGTCGCAGCCGAGCGCGCCGCACAGGGCGGCGCACCACAGGAGGGCGGGCGCTCGTCGGGCGTTCGTGGACATCGCTGCCGATCCAGATGATCTCCCGCGGATCGCGGGGCCGGGGCGCCGCGAACGCGCCGCGCGGATCAGGGCTTGAAATGACCCTGGCCGGCGCCCTCCCAGGGAGTCGGGAGGTACGGCATCCCGGTCATGAAGAGCGCGTCGTTCGCGGAGATCCCGTCCCCCACCGCCGTGCCGAGCGCGCCGGTCAGGATCAGCGTGAGCGCCACGTCGGTGACGTCGGTCTGCTCGGTCAGCGTCCCGGGGGAGATCGGCCGGCCGTTCGGGAAGCCCGACGCCATCCCGAGGTCGACGCGCAGCACGTCGCCCACGGAGGTGATGTTGTGGCCCCCCAGCGCGGCGGGCTTGAGGTTCATCACGTCGACGATGTCGACCCGGTCCTGCTTCAGCGCGTCCAGGTTCGCCGCGAAGGCCTCGAGCGGCTGGCCGGGGCCGTAGAAGCCCGCGAGCTCGGCGTCGCGCACGAGGATGGGGTTCAGGATGTACGCGGCGAAGTTCACCAGGTCGTCGCGCGGGTGCGTGCGGTTGTACTTGTCCTTGTCCTGGATCCCGATCACCACCTCGTTGATGAGCGGCAGGCCGAGGCGCGACACCTGCACCCACGGGCCGAACGCGTCGTGCTTGCCGTCCGCGCGCAGGACGCTGACCTTGCGGCGGCTCGCCGACGCCCAGACCCCGAGCGTCTGCGCGTCGCTCGGCCCGGCCGAGACGGGCCCGCCGTTCACCTTCGGCAGCGGGATCTCCAGGGAGATCGCGTGCACGTTGAAGCCCGCGAGGTTGTTGCGCGCGGTGCACGGCGGGTTCGGCGGCGCCATCGCCGGGCAGAGCCCCGCGAGGTCGAACACGTGGCCGAGGTCGACGTAGAAGCCGTCGTCGCGCGGCCCGGCCCAGGCGCGGCCCTCCCCGTTCATCATGATCTTGAGGAACTGCGAGGACGTCGAGTACGCCGGGTACCCCGCCGCGGTGAGCGAGTACGCGAGCTGGTTGGTGCGCGGGCCGATGTTCGGCGGCGCGACCGGCGCGTCGCTGAGGATCACCGAGGGCACGCCGTTCTCGATCTTCGTCACCGTGTAGCGCTGCGAGGCGCCCGAGAGCTGCGAGAAGAACTCGTTGCCGCCGGCCGGGGACGGGTCGAGCGCCAGCGGGTCGTGGTAGGGCGCGGGCGTGGTCGTGAAGCGGATCTGGTAGGTGATCACGTCCTCCAGGCTGTCCGGCCCGCGCGCGATGTGGATCTCGTACAGGACGTCGTCGGAGAACGAGTAGAAGCTCGGCCCGCCGGCCGGCTCCTCGAGCGGGTTGTACGTCGCGATGATGATCAGGTTCTGGCCCTGCACCCACGCGTAGAGATCGGCGTTGTCGGCGGCCGGATCCTTCGAGATGGCGGGCGCCTCGCGGTGGCTCGCGGCGGCGGCCACGCCCGGCGCGCCGAGGGCGCCGATGGTCAACAACGCGGCGATCGTGCACGAAACTCGCTTCGTCATGGTCAGAGATCCTCCGGTCGCCCTCGGCGTCTCACTTGGTCAAGAGGAGCACGAGCCCCGTCCCCTGGGCCTTGCTGTCCACCATCGCGAACACGTCCAGGTCCTTCGCGCGGTGCAGGCCCGCCGGCTCGCTGAACGCGTCGATCCCCGCCGTCACCGTCGTGACGGCCCTCGTCGCCACGTCGATCACCGTGACCTCGTCGGTGCCGGAGGCGGCGCCGCGCGCGAGCACGTAGGCCGTGGCGTCGTCGCGGGAGAGCGCGACGCCGCACGGGTACCCGACGTGCAGCCCGGTCACGAGCTCGTTCACGACGCCCTCCGCTATCACGAAGATCGTCGCCGTCCTGTCGGCCTTCGAGACCGTGTCGCAGACGTAGACCTCACCCGTCGTCGCGATCGCCACGCCGCTCGGATCGGCGAGCGGAGCCCCCTTGGCGAGCGCGGTCAGCGCCCCGCCCGCCGCGGGCAGCGTGAACACGCCCGGCTGGCCGTCCGCGGGATCGACGCCCGAGAGCACGATCTGCTCGGCGCCCTGCGCGTCGCGGTAGACCTCGAGGCCGCGGGGCAGCACGGCGTCGCCGCCGGCGACGGGCGCGACGGCGCCGCTCGCCGCGTCGACCTCGAAGATCCTCCCGGCGTCGGCGCCCGGGGCGGCGCCGGTCGCGCCGAGGTCGGCCACGAAGAGCTTCGTGCCGATCATGTTCGTCGCGATCCCGAAGGGGGCGACGAAGGGGCTGCCCACCGCGACCGGGGCGACGTCGCCGCCGCCGCTCGCGGCCGTCTTGAAGACGCCGATCTGACCGCTGGTGACGAGGCCCGTGAAGAAGACCGTCACGCCGCCGGGGTTCGGCGCCGCGTCGAAGGCGAGCGCGCCGGCGAGGGGGGTGATCTCGTAGCTCGGCGCGCCGCCGCCCATGCCGCCGGCGCCGCCCATCCCACCCATGCCCCCGTCGCCGCTCGTCGTGGTGGTGGTCGTCGTGGTGGTGGTCGTCGTGCTCGTCGTCGTGCCCCCGGTCGACGACGTGTCGTCCGAGCAGCCGCAGCCCGGGTGGACCGCGGCGATCGCGAGCATCGCGAGGGCACCCAGCGGGGCGGTGCGGGGCGAGAAGCGTGGCCCGGCGTCCGTCATGAGTCCTCTCCTTTTCCCCGGAAGCAGATGGCGTCGCGCTCCCACCCGCCCGTGCGGCCTTGCCGCACCGGAGCCCCGCGCGAGCCGACAGCCAAGAATACCCCCAGAGCGCGACCGCTTACGTGCCACGGTGGGCCGCGTTTGCATAGAGGGCAGGCGCCGCCCGTGAACGAATGTCACGGGCTCCGTGGCGCCGGCCGCGGCTGCGGCGCCTGCGGCGACCCCGTCGACCGCTCCGGCGGCCCGATTTATAACGCGGTCATGTTCGACGTGGCTCGGTCGATATATGCGCAGGCCCTCGAAGAGATCCGGGCGGCGGGCCTGTACAAGGAAGAGCGGATCATCACGACGCCTCAGGGGGCGTCGATCCGGACCTCCGACGGCGGCGAGGTCCTTAACTTCTGTGCGAACAACTACCTTGGCCTCTCGTCGCATCCTGCCGTGGTCGAGGCCGCCCGGCGGGCGCTCGACACCCACGGCTACGGGCTCTCGAGCGTGCGGTTCATCTGCGGCACGCAGGACCTGCACAAGCGGCTCGAGGCGAGGATCGCCCGCTTCTTCGGGACCGACGACGCGATCCTCTACTCGTCCTGCTTCGACGCGAACGGCGGCCTCTTCGAGACGCTGCTCGGGGAGGAGGACGCGATCATCTCCGACGCGCTCAACCACGCCTCGATCATCGACGGCATCCGCCTCTGCAAGGCCGAGCGGCACCGGTACCCGAACGGGGACATGGGCACGCTCGAGGAGATCCTCCGCAAGACGGAGCACAAGCGGCTGCGCATGATCGCGACGGACGGCGTCTTCTCGATGGACGGCTACCTCGCGCAGCTCGACACGATCTGCGACCTCGCGGACAAGTACCGCGCGATGGTGATGGTCGACGACTCGCACGCGACGGGCTTCATCGGCCCGACCGGGCGGGGGACGGCCGAGGCGTGCGGCGTGATGCACCGGGTCGACGTGATCACCTCCACGCTCGGCAAGGCGCTCGGCGGCGCGAGCGGCGGGTTCACCACCGGCCGGCAGGAGATCATCGACCTGCTCCGGCAGCGGTCCCGGCCGTACCTGTTCTCGAACACGGTCGCCCCGGCGATCGTCGGCGCGTCGCTCGCGGTCTTCGAGCTGCTCGACCGGGAGGCCACGCTCCGCGAGCGCGTGATGGAGAACGCCCGCCGCTTCCGGAGCGGCATGAGCCAGGCCGGGTTCACGATCAAGCCGGGCGTCCACCCGATCGTGCCGATCATGCTCGGCGACGCGAAGCTCGCGAACGACATGGCGAAGGCGCTGCTCGCCGAGGGCGTCTACGTGATCGGCTTCTCGTACCCCGTCGTGCCCAAGGGCGAGGCGCGCATCCGCGTGCAGCTCTCGGCCGCGCACGAGCCCGCCGACGTCGACCGCGCGATCGCGGCCTTCCGCAAGGTCGGCCGCGAGCTCGGCGTCCTCCGCGCGTGAGCGGCGGCCGGTCCTAGTACCGGATCACGATCTTCGGATGATTCGAGATCGCCTCCTGGAAGGAGGCGGGCTCGTAGTCGCGGAAATCGATGATCGTGCCCTCCCCGCGGTTCAGGATGACCTCCCAGATGAGGTCGTGGATGTTCGGGTCGCGCGACTCGAGCAGCTGCCGCGTGATGTGCCACGTCTCGAAGATCCGGCGGCCGATCACGCTGTGCAGGCTGATGCCGTCGACGATCAGGCGGTCGAAATTCTCGATGACCGCGTCGCCGCTCTTCAGGCCGAAGAGGATCACGTCGCCGCCGCGGCGGACCGCGTGGATCGCGTTGTTGACGCTGCTGTTCACGCCGCTCATCTCGAGCGCCACGTCCACGCCGACGCCGTCGGTGGCCTTGCGGATCCGCTCGGTCAGCTCCGGATCGCTCGCGTGCGGGCGCTCGGGGCTCGACCGGCGCGGGCGCAGGACGACGTCCGCGCCGAGGCGGCGCGCCATCTCCGCGTTCTTCTCCGAGGGCTCGATCCCGATGATGTAGATCGCGCCCATCGCCCGGGCGATCGCGACCGCGAACAGGCCGATCGTCCCGCAGCCGGCGATCGCGACCCGCTTGCCGCGCAGGTTCACCTTCGTGCACGCGTGCACGGCGTTCCCGAACGGCTCCTGCACCGCCGCGACCTCCGGCCGGATCTTCGTGACGTCGGTCCGCCAGAGGTTCTGCGCGGGCAGCTTCACGAGCTCGGCGAAGCAGCCGTCCTCGCTGATGCCGATGATCTTGTCGTCCGCGCACACGTGCGTGTCGCCGACGCGGCACTGGTAGCAGATGCCGCACACGATGTGGCTCTCGGTCGAGACGATGTCGCCGACCTCGAGGCCGTAGGTGCGCCGGGCGTCGCGCCCGAGATCGACGATGCGGCCGAGCAGCTCGTGCCCGATCGTCCGCGAGGACCTCCCGTCGCGATCGAGCGACTTGAAGATCATGTCCTTGAAGGCCGTGCGGAACCAGATGCCGCGATCGGAGCCGCAGAAGCCGGTCATGATCGGCTTGATGAGGACGCTGGATCGATCGTGGTAGTCCCTGCCCTCGTCGATCGTCGGGCGCTCGACCTCGGTCTTTCGCAGCCCGATCGTCTTCTCCCAGGGGTCCGTCTCGCGGTTGTACGTCAGCGCCCACATGCCGTCGCTCATGCAGCAGCCTCGCTCCTTCTCTCGGGGGTCACGGCGCGCGCGCCCGCGTCTCGCCGGCGCGGGGAGGATGTAGCGCGCCTCCAGGGCGGAGGCGCGCCCGGTCTCACCGGCGGGGGGGCTTGATGATCGGCTTGCCGGGGGCGGCGGTCGCGCTCGCGGTCGCGGTGGGCGCAGCGGTCGCGCTCGCGGTCGGCGCAGCGGTCGCGGTCGCAGTCGGCGTGGCCGTCGTGCTCGCCTTCGTGTCCTCGGCGGCGCGGCTGTCGTTGAGGCGGAGCTCGATCCAGCCCGGCGAGAGCTGGCCCACGCCGCTCGGCCACTCGATCAGCATCCAGTTGCCGCAGCTCCCCTTGAGGTTGATGAGCGTGCCCGTCGCGAGGCCGGTGAGCTTCTTCGAGGCGGGATCGGGCGACTGGTAGACCGTGAAGTTCTGGAGGATGCGCTTGGTGCCGCCCTGCGGGACCATCGTCCCCGGGCACGTGCCCACGTCGCCCGGCACCGCGGCGGCCGGGGTGTCCGCGCCCGGCGGCGCGGGCGCCGAGTCGTTCGTGGTCGTCTGCTCTTCCTTCTTGCAGCCCGCGCCGAGGCTCAGCAGCGCAGCCATCGCCAGGGTCAGCACCGTCTTGCTCGTCATGAGTCCTTTTCCTCCCTCGCGCTGCGTGCGGCGTTGCGCCGCGCGCGCGAGCTCCGCCCGGCGGAGGCGCCGCCGCGATGTGCGGCCGCGCCTCCGGACCTCGGCACGGTACACGAGACGGGGCGACCGCGCAGCATCCGCGCGCCGGACGGCCGGCGCGTCCCCGCGACGGCGCCGCTCAGCGGCGAGGCGGCGTCGTGCCGGCGATCGGCGGCCGCTCGCGCATGCACCTGTCGAGCGCCGCCTCGAGCGGGGCGCGATCCTTCTCCGGCAGGTTCCCCGGCACCCTCGGGCGGCCCATCACGTTCACGAACAGGCGATCCTGCGCGATCCCGCCGCCCGGCCCGAAGCTCATCCACACGAAGAGGGCGCGCCCCTTGATGTTCTCGAAGGGCACGCCCGCGCCCAGCCCGCCGCGCCAGCTCCGCGAGTCGTGGCTGTTGTTGCGGTTGTCGCCCATCACCCACACCTCGTCCGGCGCGACCCGGAACGGCCCCTGGAGCACGCCGCAGACGCCGCCGCGGCACGCGAGCCCGGCGCCGCACTCGCTCTCGCCGCCGTCGCCCTTGCAGGTCTGATCGTCCGGGTTCTGGTCGTAGAGCGTGAAGTACGACTCGTCCTCGAGGAACTCCACGTAGAGCTCCGCCTGGCGCCCCTCGTAGCGGTAAGGGCCGACGTGGCAGTGCGGGACCAGCCAGCCGTTGATCACGGGCCGGCCGTTGATCGCCTCGAGCGTGTCACCCGGGATCGCGATCGTCCGCTTGATGAAGTCCTGCTCCTTGTTCTCGGGGAACTTGAAGACCATCACGTCGCCGCGCTGCGGCGGCAGGCGGGAGAGCAGGCGCTCGTCGGTCCACGGGATCAGCGGGCCGTAGGTGAACTTGTTGACGAAGATGTGATCGCCGACCATGAGCGTCGGGATCATCGAGCCGCTCGGGATCTTGAAGGCCTCGACGACGAACGCGCGCAGGATGAGCGCGACCGCGACGGCGATGCCGATCGACTCGGCGTACTCGCGCATCTCGCCCTTGCGCCAGCGGCTCAGGTGCTCGCCGACGACCCGATCGGCGCGGCTGTGGGCCGCGTCGAACTCGTCGAGATCGAAGCGATCGCCGGCCATCGCGCGCTCGAGCGCGTGCAGCGCCTGGGAGACCTGATCGCGCTCGCTGACCGTGAGCTCGCGCTCGATGTCCCGCTTGCGCGTGCGGAGGATGCGGTGCGCCTCCTCGAGCAGCGCCCCCGCGTCCTCGAAGCGCGCGCGCGCCTTCGGCGGGATGTCCCTGCGCCCGCCGACGCCGAGCGCCGACGCGAACGGCAGGTCGTGGCGGAACCGCCAGAGGATCATCGCGAAGACCGTGAAGAGGACGATCCCGACCGGGATCTGCTGCTCGCCGACGAAATCGCGGAGGGGCTGCGCGCCGCCGCTCTGGCGCGCCGGCGTCAGGAGCCAGACGTTCCCGAGCGCGAGCGCGAACGGGACCGCGAAGATCCAGACGAAATGGAAGAGCAGGTGCAGCACGCGCCCTGCGGGCGGCCGCACGGAGCGAGGCTCGGCGCCCGGCGCATCCTTCCCCGCAGGCGCCTTCGCCGCGACCGGGGGTGAGCTCTGGGGAGTGTCTTCGGAGCGCGGCGCCAAAGGGGTAGAGCTATGTATACGTCGCAACCATCCGGGGCAAGGGCGCAGCCGATGGCGTCCCGGCGCGCGTCCGTGTGGGGCGCCGCGCTCCGTTTGGGGCTTTGACGCGCTCCCTCGCGGTCATGGAGCGTCGCCGAGCTCGACCGCGTAGCTCATGAGGGCGGCGCGGTCGTCGAGGGCGACGCTCGGCGGCTGCGTCTGGCCAGCGGCGGCCGTGTTGTCGAGCACGACGTAATACGAGCCGCGCGGGAGGGCGATCGTCCGTCGCCACACCGCGCCGGCGAGCACGGGCTGATCGAGCAGCACCGGGGACGGCGGCGGCGTCACGGACGGCTGCGTCGTGTACGCCTGCAGCCACTGATCACCGGTCACGCGCGTGGTGAGCAGCACGTCCGCGCCGGGCGCGCCGTCGATGGACACGGTGATCGTGAGCGCCTGGTCGTCGTCGGTGACCTCGAAGGGCCCCGCGTAATCGCGCTGGCTCTGGTGGACCTCGGTCCGCTCGTTCGCGAGCAGGACCTTGCCGCTCGCCTCCCGCCGGTACGGCGCGGTGGGGCGCTGCCCCTTCTCGACGACGCCGAGCCCGAACTGGACCGACCCGTCCGGGTCGCGGATCACCGTGAAGCCGCGCGCGAGCTCGGTCTTCATGAGCTGCGCGCCGAGCGCGTTCGCGTACGCGCTCCCCTGCGCGAGCGGCAGCGCGCTCGCGGCCACCGCCGCGGGCTGCTCGACGAGCTTCGTGTTGAAGCTCGCGGCGCTCGTCGCGCGCTGGCGGAAGTAGACGTACATCGTGTCGCCATCCATCAGGAAATCCTGGTCGTATTCGATGGCCGCGCTCGCGTCGAAGCCCATCCGCTTCGTCAGGTTGGTCCACGCGAACCCGTACCCGCCGAACTGGACGAACATGTTCCCGTTCGCGAGCTCCTGCGCGAGGCAGGAGGTCGGATAGAACCGGCCCGTCGCCGGATCCTCGTCGCGCAGGCGGAGCGGGATGCTCCGCTTGCGCATCTCGGCGCAGAGCGCCTTCGTGCCGAAGGAGAGGATCTCGCGGCGGAGCGTCAGGTTGCCGGGGTTGTTGACCACGCCCGGCATGATCGCGAGCGAGCCCTGGCCGCAGGTCGCGCCGAGCAGGCCGAGGCAGAGGGTGAGACCGAGCGCACGCAGCGCGACGGCGCGGGGGAGCATGGCCGAGGAGCATAGTCGAAGAGCGCGCCCGCCGGGCCGCTCGCGCGGGTGGCGGCCGGGGTGATCGCCCGGGCTCGAGCGGTGATAGGTTCGATCCATGATCAACGTCGCTGTCCTGGGCGCCGGGGCGTGGGGTACGGCCCTGGCGAAGGTGCTGGCCGACAAGGGGAACCCCACCGCGCTCTGGGCCCACCGGGCCGAGCTCGCGGACCACATCCAGCGCGATCGGGTGAACCGCCGGTACCTGCCGAGCGCGGAGCTGCCGCTGAACCTGCGCGCGACGGGCGACCTCGAGGGCGCGCTGCGCGGCGCCGAGCTCGTGGTGATCGTCGTCCCCTCGCACGCGCTCCGCTTCGTGGTCCGCGAGGCGCGCGCGCACATCCCCGGGGGCGCGCTCCTCTGCAGCGCGACGAAGGGCATCGAGAACGACTCGCTGATGCTGATGAGCGAGGTGCTGCTCGACGAGCTCGGCAGGGACGTCGAGCCGAGGCTCACGTACCTGTCGGGGCCGAGCTTCGCGAAGGAGGTCGTGCTCGGGCACCCGACCACGGTCGTCGTCGCCGGCGCGAGCGAGCGCGAGACCCACGCCGTGCAGCGCGCCTTCGCCACCGATCGGTTCCGCGTCTATTCCTCGGACGACGTGGTCGGCGTGGAGGTCGGCGGCGCGCTGAAGAACGTCGTCGCGATCGCGGCCGGCGTCGTCGACGGCCTCGGCTTCGGCCACAACTCGCGCGCGGGGATCATCACCCGCGGCCTCGCCGAGATCGGCCGCGTCGCGGCCGCCAAGGGCGCGAACCCCCTCACCGTGGCGGGCCTCTCCGGCCTCGGTGATCTGGTGCTCACGTGCACCGGCGAGCTCTCCAGGAACCGCACCGTCGGCGTCGAGATGGGCCGCGGCCGGACCCTCGACGACGTGCTCTCGACCCTCGGCCACGTGGCCGAGGGGGTCAAGACGACGAAGAGCGCCTATGACCTCCGGGCGAAGCTCGACGTGGACATGCCGATCACCTGCGAGGTCTACAAGATCCTCTTCGAGGCAAAATCCCCACGCCAGGCCGCGGTCGATCTCATGACCCGCGCGCTCAGCCGGGAGTAGTAAAGTGGGCTGACGATGCGATCCAGCACCCTCACGAGCCTCGCCGCGGCGCTCTCCCTCACCAGCCTCGCCGTCACCGCGTCCGCCCAGCAATGGGGAGGCCAGTACGGGGGCCAGCTTGGAGGGCAGTATTACCCGCCGGCCCCGCCGCCCCCGCCGCAGCAGAGCTCCCGCCCCAAGTCGACCGCGCTCGAGGTCGGCTACCTCTACGTGACGGCCGGCGCGTACGGCGTCGGCACGGGCATCTGGTTCGACGCGCTCGTGGGCATCGACGATCCCGGGCTCCAGTTCATCGCGCCGGGCATCCTCGGCGTCGCGGCCCCGGTCGGCGTGTTCATCCTGGACTCGCCGCCGATGCCGCGCGGCATGCCGTCCGCGATCGCGACCGGCATGCTCATCGGCGCCGGCGAGGGCCTCGGCGTCGCCTCGTACCAGTTCGTCACCGCGAGATCGGAGAACGAGTGGCCCTTCCTCGGCCTCGCGAGCGCCGAGGTCATCGGCTCCACGCTCGGCGGCGTGGCCGGTTACGGCTTCTACTACTTCTTCCGCCCGTCGCCGAAGACCAACATCTTCCTCGCCTCGGGCGCCTTCTGGGGCAGCCTGATCGGCAGCGAGTTCGGCGGGGGCGCGAGCAACGGCGACTGGGACGAGGCGAACGACACCGTCTCGCTGGGCGGGCTCATCGGCTTCAACGTCGCCGTCGCGGGCGCCGTCGGCCTCTCGACCGTGTGGACCCCGTCGTGGGACCAGATCGGCTGGATGTGGGGCGGCCTCGCGATCGGCACGGCGGCCTCGCTGCCGGTCTACATCTTCTACGCGGGCAGCGACTACGACCCACGCCGAGGCCTGATCTTCCAGGGCGTCGCGGGCCTCCTCGGCGTCGGCGCCGGCGCGCTGATCGGCACGCCGGATCGGCGCGGCGCGGTCGTCCTGAACGAGGAAGACGAGCGCCCGGCCTACGCGCGCGTGCTGGGCGGCAGCCTCGTTCCGTACGCGGGCGGCTTCGGCGCGCAGGTCTACGGCGAGCTCTGGTAGGCGCTGTCCCCGCGCGCGCGCGGTGGAAATCGGCACATATGGCGCGCCGCGCGCCCTGCTATGCTGCCGGCGATGCCGACCCTGAAGTACTTCTCGTCCGCCGGGGCGCCGCGCCTCTACAGCGTCCACAAGCCGGTCACGACGATCGGCAAGGCGCTGGGGAACGACGTCGCGGTCTCGGGCTCCGGCGTGAAGGAGCACCACGCGCAGATCGTGTTCGACGGCCGCGATTTCGTGATCGAGGAGTGCGATCGCGACGGCGACATCGCGATCAACGGCAAGAAGAAGCGGCGCGCGCGCCTCGTGCACGGCGATCGCGTCCAGCTCGGCCCGGTCGAGCTCGGCTTCTCGATGTTCGCCGACGCCCCCGCCGCCGCCCGCGCGCCCGAGGGCGGCGACGAGCGCCCCGCCCCGCAGGCCGGCACCTCCGAGCTCGCCGGCGTCCGCAAGCTCTTCGCCTTCAGCGAGAAGCTCATCAACCGCCGCAGCGTCGACGAGCTGCTCGAGGCGATGCTCGACGACGTCATCGAGCTCACCCACGCCGACAAGGGCTTCCTGCTCCTGCTCGAGGGCGCCGAGGCCGCCGCGGACGCGTCCGCGCCCCCCGCCGTGGTCCAGGGCGGCGACCGCAAGCTCGTGGTCCGCGCCTCCCGCAACGTCCGCAAGGAGGCGCTCACCAACGCGGCCGGCAGCATCTCGGACAGCATCGTCCATCAGGTCATCGACAGCGGCCGCCCGGTCATCGTCTCCGACGCGCTCGCCGACACCCAGTTCGGCACGAGCGAGAGCGTCATCGCGATGAAGCTCTCCAGCGTGATGTGCGTCCCGCTGCTCTCGCAGGGCCAGCTCATCGGCGCGCTCTACGTCGGCAACGACCGCATCAAGCACCTCTTCGACCGCGCGCAGCTCGACCTCCTGAGCATCTTCGCGTCCCAGGCCTCGCTGATCCTCCAGAACGCGATGCTCCTGAACGCCCTCCGCGCCGACAAGGCCAAGCTCGTCGCCGAGCTGCACGACAAGAAATGCGGCGAGATCATCGGCGCGTGCCCGTCGATGCTCGAGGTCTTCCGCAAGCTCCAGAAGGTCGCGGCGACCGACATCAGCGTGCTCATCACCGGCGAGACCGGCACCGGCAAGGAGCTCATCGCCAAGGAGCTGCACCGCCGCAGCCAGCGCGAGCGCGGCCCCTTCGTCACGATCAACTGCGGCGCGATCCCGGAGAACCTCATCGAGAGCGAGCTCTTCGGCCACGTGAAGGGCGCGTTCACGGGCGCCATCGCCAGCCGCCCCGGCAAGTTCCAGATCGCCGACAAGGGCACCCTGTTCCTCGACGAGATCGGCGAGCTGCCGCTGAACCTCCAGGTGAAGCTCCTCCGCGCGCTCCAGGAGCGCGTCGTCTACCGCGTCGGCGACTCGCGGCCGGAGAAGGTCGACATCCGCGTCATCGCCGCGACGAACCGGAACCTCGAGGAGGAGATCCGCGCCGGCAACTTCCGGGAGGACCTCTATTACCGGCTCAACGTCGTGAACCTCTGGCTGCCGCCGCTGCGCGATCGCGGCGACGACGTCCTGATCATCGCCAAGGTGCTGCTCTCGAAGTACGCCGACGAGCTCACCAGCCCCGTGCGCGGCTTCTCTCCGGCCGCGCTCGCCGCGATCAAGAAGTACCCCTGGCCGGGCAACATCCGGCAGCTCGAGAACCGCATCAAGAAGGCGCTCGTGCTCTGCGACAGGCCGCTCCTCTCGCCGGAGGACCTCGACCTCGGCCCGGGCGCCGAGACGCCGATCATGCCGCTCGAGAAGGCGAAGGAGGAGTTCCAGCGCCGCTACGTGCTGGAGGCGCTCGAGCGCAACAACGGCAACCGCACCCAGACCGCGCGCGATCTCGGCGTCGACCCGCGCACGATCTTCCGCTACCTCGAGCGCGAGCAGAACCCGATGCCGAGCGGCGCCGGCGGCGTCGCGCGCGACCCCACCGAAGCCTGATGCCCGATCCCACCCCGCCGCTCCTCGCCGCTCCCTGCCCCCCCAAGACCCGCGCCGACCTCGAGTGGGACCGCGTCCTCGAGGCGCTCGCGGAGCGCTGCGCGTCGGCGACGGGCAAGCGGCTCGCGCGGGAGCTCCCGTTCGCGCGCTCGCGTGCCGAGGCCCTGACCGCGCTCGCCGAGGTGCGCGAGGCCGTGGAGCTCGACGCCGAGGGCGAGCCCCTGCCTGCGGGCGACGTGGCGGACGTCGGCGGCGCGCTCGATCGCGCCCGGATCGGCGCCGTCCTCTCGAACGAGGAGCTGCGCGCCGTGCTCGGCGTGCTCGCCGCCGCGCGCGGCCTCCGCCAGTACCTCCAGGGCCGCCGCCTGCGCGCCCCCGCGCTGCACGCCGCCTGCTCCACCGACCCCGCGCTCGACGACGTCGCGCGCGCCCTCGCCGCCGCGTTCGACCCCGACGGATCGCTCGCGGATCGCGCCTCGCCGAAGCTCGAGTCGCTCCGCGCCCAGCGTCGCGCCATGCGCGATCGCCTCGTCCGGCGCCTCGAGGACCTGCTCCACAAGCACGAGGACATCCTCCAGGACCGCTTCTGGACCGAGCGCGACGGCCGCTACGTGCTCCCCGTCCGCTCCGACGCGCACGAGCGCTTCCCCGGCATCGTGCACGCGACGAGCGGCAGCGGCGCGACCGTGTTCGTCGAGCCCCGGGCCCTCGTCGACATGGGCAACCGGATGAAGATGCTCGACGCCGAGGTCGCCCGCGAGGAGGAGGTCGTCTACGCGGCGCTCACCGCCCGCGTCGGCGAGGTCCTCGAGAGCGCCGCCGCCGCGGCGCGCGCGCTCGCCCACGCCGACGTCCGCGCCGCCTCCTGCCGCCTCGCGAGGGACCTCGCGCTCACCTTCCCCGACGTGCCCGAGGGCGCCTTCGACGTCCGCCTCGGGGCTCCCCAGGGCGGAGCGCCCCCGCCGCCCTCGATCGAGCTCTTCGCCGCGCGCCACCCGCTCCTCGCCCTCGACGGCGTCAAGGTGATCCCGAGCGAGCTCAAGGTGGCGGCCGGCCGCGCGATGGTCATCTCGGGCCCGAACGCCGGCGGCAAGACCGTGGCTCTGAAGACGCTCGGCCTCGCCGCGCTGATGGTCCGCGCCGGCCTCCCGGTCGCCGCGAAGGCCGGATCGAGCGTCGCGCTCTTCGACGTCGTGCTCACCGACGTCGGCGACGATCAGAACCTCCACAAGAACCTCTCCACCTTCAGCGCCCACGTCCGGAACCTCGCGCACATCCTCGGCGAGACCCGCCCCGGCGCGCTCGTCCTGCTCGACGAGCTCGCCGTCGGCACCGATCCGCGCGAGGGCGAGGCGCTCGCGGCCGCCGTGCTCGACTCGCTCTGCGCGCGCGGCGGCACGGTCGCGTGCACCACGCACTACGAGGGCCTGAAGGCGCTCGCCCTCGGCGACGCGCGCTTCGAGAACGCGTCGGTCGGCTTCGACCTCGCGACCATGAGCCCCACGTTCCGGCTCGCCGTCGGCGTGCCCGGCGCCTCGAGCGCGCTCGCCGTCGCCCGCAGGTTCGGCGTCCCCGGCCCCGTGCTCGAGCGGGCCGAGCGCTTCCTCAGCCGCGAGGCCGTCTCGTTCGAGCAGATGGTCGAGAGGCTCGCCGCCGAGCGCCGCGCGCTCGAGCTCGCGCGCGAGGACGCCGAGCGCGAGGTGGCCGCCGCGCGCGCGAGGCAGCGAGACCTGGGGGCCGAGATCGATCGGCTCCGCGAGAAGGAGCGCGTCGTGATCACGAAGGAGGGCGAGGCGTTGCTCGCTGGCCTCAGGCGCGCGCGGGAGGACGTGCGCGCCGCGCAGGCGCGGCTGCGAGGCAAGCCCTCCGAGGAGGACGTCCGCGCCGCGGCCAGAGCGCTCGATGCCGTCGGCCAGAAGACCGCGATCGGCGGCGAGCTCGAGCTGCGCCCGCACCCCGAGCCCGCGCCGCGGCCCCCCGTCGACGCCGCCGCGATCCGCGCCGGCGCCCGCGTCTACGTGCCGCGCCTCCGCGCCGAGGCCGAGGTCGTCGAGGTGCTCTCGAACGGCCAGCTCCGCGTCGCCGCGGGCCCGCTCAAGCTGACGACCAGCGTCGCCGAGGTCCGCAGCGGGAGCGCCCCCGCCGCGCCCGCGCCGCCCCCGCGCCGCGTCGAGCTCGACGCCGCCGCCGATCCCGAGATCCCGATCCAGACCTCGGAGAACACCGTCGATCTGCGCGGCCTCCGCGCGCACGAGGCCGTCGCGATGGCGGAGCAGTTCCTCGATCGCGCGCTCGGAGAAGGCCGCAGCGTCGCCTTCCTCGTCCACGGCCATGGCACCGGCGCCCTCCGCGAGGCCGTCCGCGAGGCGCTCCGCGGCAGCCGCTACGTCGCCCGCATGCGCCCCGGCGGCCCCGGCGAGGGCGGCGACGGCGTCACGATCGCGTGGCTCCGCTGGTGATCCCGAGGCCGCGTCAGCGATCGCGATCGACGCGGCCGAGGTTCTCGGCGATGCGATCGAGCACGCCGTTCACGAACGAGCCGCTGTCCTCGCTGCCGTAGCGCTTCGCGAGCTCCACGGCCTCGTCGAGGATCACGGCCCGGGGCACGTCCGCGCGGTGCATGAGCTCCCACGCGCCGAGGCGGAGCACGTTGCGATCGACGCGCGCCATCCGCTCGATCCGCCAGTTCGTGCTCGCCTTCCGGATCGCCTCGTCGATCGCGCCGAGCTCGTCCGCCACGCCGCGCACGACCTCGTCCGCGTACTCGCGCCCCTCGGGATCGCCGGGCGTCTCGCGCCAGTACGTGGCGAGCACGCGCCCCACCGGCTCACCGCCGGCGTCGAGCGCGAAGATCATCTGCAAGGCCGCCTCCCGGCCTGTGGAGCGGGCACCCATCGCGGCGTCCTGAGGCTAGAGTCCCGCGCCGTCGAGCGCGGCGCCGAGCGCGACCATCTCGATGGCGCTGAGCGCCGCCTCCCATCCCTTGTTGCCGCTCTTCGTGCCGGCGCGCTCGATCGCCTGCTCGATCGAGTCCGTCGTGAGGATCCCGAACGCCGCCGGCACACCCGTCTCGAGCGACACCGACGCGACCCCCTTCGACACCTCCGCTGCGACGTAATCGAAGTGCGGCGTCGAGCCCCGGATCACCGCCCCGAGCGCGATGATCGCGTCGACGCCGCGCCTCCGCGCGATCCGGCCGACCACCGTCGGGATCTCCCAGGCGCCGGGCACGCGGATCACGGCGACGTCCCCGGCCGCCCCGCCGTGGCGCACGATGGCGTCGAGCGCGCCCTCGACGAGCCGGTCCACGATGAAGTGGTTGAACCGGCTCGCCACGAGCGCGAACCGCGCCCCCTCCGGCACGACCAGCTTGCCCTCGATCACCCTGGGCCTGGGCTCCGCGTGCGCGGGTCCCTCGAACCCTCTCGCTTGCCCCGTCGCGCTCTCCGTCATCACGTCTCCTGTCGCTGCACCGAGGCCGCGCGCGCGGCCCGTTTGCTCACGCGTCGCCTCTCATCGAGACGAGGGGCACCCGCCCGGCCACCTTGAGCCCGAAGCCCGTCAGCCCCGCGATCTTCGGCTGGCTGTTCGTGAGCAGCCGGATCTGCTGCACCCCGAGATCCGCCAGCACCTGCGCCCCGAGCCCGAACTCGCGGAGCGTCCACGGCTGCTGCGCATCGAGCCCCTGCGAGCCCTCGCCGTCCGCCGCCGCCCGCAGCGACTCCAGCTCGCGCCGGAGATCGAGCTTCGGCGGGATGTACAGCACCACGCCCGCGCCGGCCTTCTCGATCGCCAGGAGCGCCTCCCGCAGGTTCGATCCCCCGTCGAAGGGCGTCGAGCTGAAGAGGTCCCCGATGATCGAGCCCGAGTGCACGCGGCAGAGCACCGGCTCAGGCGTCGACACGGAGCCCTTCGTCAACGCGAAGAACTGCCGCGACTCGCCGATGATCTCGTACACCGCGCCCGTCCACTCCGTGCCCGTGATGTCGAGCCGCACCGGCCGCTCGCAGATCCGCCGCACGAGCCGCTCCGTCTGGAGCCGGTACTGGATGAGATCCGCGACGGTCAGGATGAGCAGCCCGTGCCTCGCGGCGAAGGCCTCGAGGTCGGGCATCCGCGCCATCGTCCCGTCGTCGTTCATGATCTCGCAGATCACGCCCGCGGGCCGC
>CAYQYG010000164.1:0-17089 GCA_964421485.1 uncultured Polyangiaceae bacterium
CTGCGGAGGCAATGGCTGCGCGGGCGCGGCTCCGGGAATGGGCGCGGCTCCGGGAATGGGCGCGGCGCCGGGAACGGGCGCGGCGCCGGGAACGGGCGTGGGCGCCGGGGCGCGCGGGGACGGCTGCGCGCTCGACGGCGCGGCGATCGAGAGCGGGCCGAGCAGCGCGGCGATCCAGAGGGCGGTGCGAATCGCGGTCACTTGGGGTCTCCCTTCTCGAAGGCGCGGCTCAGAACCGCCAGCGCAGGGCCGCGGAGCCCGGGCCGATCGAGACCGCGGGATCGAGGAGCGCGGACCTCCGCTCCGCGCGGCGGCGCTGCGCGGGCGCGCCTTCGCCGGCGATCTGGCGCTCGAGATAGAGATCCTCGTGCGCGAACGCCACGGCGGCCATCACGATGCCGCCGACCTGGAACGCGCCGTCGACGGCCAGCCAGAAGGTGCCGGCGCCCTCGGAGCGCGAGGTCCCGATCGTGATGAACGGGCCCACCGCCGGGACGAGCAGCGGCCAGAACTCGTCGCCGGCGCGGTCGCCCTCGGCCGTGATCACCACGCTGCCGAGCACGAGCGAGATCGCGTACGCGCTCCCCGCCGTGACCAGGCCGCCGATCAAGAGGCCCTTCGACGGCCGGGCCTTCAGCGCGTAGCCGGGGACGATCGGATCGCCCTCCTCGTACTCGATGATCCTCGGGTTCGCCCACGCGGGCAGCTCCGGCAGCTCCGCCTTCGAGGGGAGGGCCCAGCCGCCGTGGCCCGGCGGCGGCGCGCCCCAGGGCTGCGGCGCTGCGCCGGGCGCGGGCATCGTGCTCGCGCCCGGGTGGACGTCCGGAGCCGCAGGGCGCGCTGTCGCGCCCTGCGCCGGATCGTCCGCGCGCGCGGAGGGCGATCGCGCGAGGGCTGCCCCCGCGATCGCCAGCGCCGCTGCGGCGCGCGCCGCGCGGCGAGCGTGGTGTCTGCTCGTGGGCGTGATGGGCATCCTGGCTTCCCCGCCGCGCGCGGCGGCTGCATGCGCGAGGGACGGCTACTCGGCGCTCGCCTCGGCGCCCGCGGCGAGCGGGGCGTACGCGGCGATCCACTTCGCCCACTGCTTGGCCTTGCGACCGGGCTTCTTCTTGATCGTGCGGGCTTTCTTGGCCTCGAGCTTGGCGACGAGGTGCTGGTGCTGACGCGCGGGTCGATTCATGGCGCGGATGGTGCTGGAAGACGGCCGCGCCCGCAAGCCTCCAGCTAACCGTCTTCCGTCTTCGCCTTCTTCTTTTTCTTGCGCCGCCGGGGCGGCGCCCCCGCCTCGGCGTCCTGCGCCCCGGGCGCCGCGTCGGGCCCCAGCCGCCCGAACGTGTGGATTCCGAAGATCGTCACGACCAGCCCCGCCAGCGTGACCCCCATGCCCATGTCCGACGGCCCGATGCCCACCATCGCCAGCCCGCACAGGAGGAGCACCCCGCCGATCCCGAGCGCCCCGCGCGCCCGCCGCGCCGCCGGGGCTTCCATCTCCATCAGGCCGGCGCTCACTTGAACTTCTGCGTCCGCGCGTACGTGATGAAGTCCTGCACGTCGCGCGTGAGCAGCCGCTCCGCCGTGATCGTCGTCTGCTCGTGCGACTCGCCGACGAGGTCGTCATAGCGGTAGTTGGTCTGGTAGAGCAGCACGAGCCGCGTCTCCCCGTCCGCCCCCGCGCGCACCAGCCGGAGCTTCTCGTCCTGCTTGTTCGCCGGCGGGATCGCGTCGCCGAGCGCCGCCGCGTCCTCGTCGGACACGTACACCACGCCGAACTCGTGCCCTGCCACGCCGACGTCGACGCGGATCGACTTGCCGGCCATCTCCACGTCGCGCCCGGGCGCCGGCTGCGCGCCCTCCCTCGCGATCGCGCGCCGGATGACCTCGATCGCCCGCCGCTCGTCGAGCGCGCGCGTCGGGTTCGGCGCCTTGACGTCCGGCCCGCTGCACCCCGCGCTCGCCGCGGCGACCGCGATCGCCGCCGCCGCGATCACCGCGCGCCGCCGGACGCGACCGTCCTGCACGCGCGCGGCCGCACCGGCGGACGCTGCCTGATCGACTGCGAGGGGGCCGCGCCCCCCCGGACCATGCTGAACCCGGGGCCTCATGAGCGGCCATGAGCGTAGCCAAGCCGGCTCGATTTCGCTACTTCTCCCCGCATGGCGCGCCTCGCGGCGATCGACATCGGCTCCAACGCCATCCGCCTCCGCGTCGTCGACGTCGACCCCCCCACCCGCGGCTCCGACGGGGTCGCCCGCTTCCACGCGTTCCGTGACGTGGCCATCGATCGCGCCCCTGTCCGCCTCGGCCATGACGTGTTCACGAAGGGCCGCCTCGAGCCCGGCGTGATCGGCGCCGCCTGCGAGGCCCTCCGCCGCTTCCGCGCGACCATGGACAGCGTCAAGGTGGATCGCTACCGCGCCGTCGCGACGAGCGCCGCCCGGGAGGCCACGAACGGCGACCTCTTCGTCGAGCGGGCCGCCCGCGAGGCCGGCGTGCACGTGGAGGTGATCGAGGGCGTCGAGGAGGCCCGCCTCGTGCAGCTCGCCGTGGCCGAGCGCGTCGTCCTCGGCGACCGCGCGGCCCTGCTCATCGACATCGGCGGCGGCTCGACCGAGCTCACCCTGCTCCGCGGCCGCGAGGCCGTCTACTCGCGCTCGACCCCGGTCGGCACGGTCCGCCTCGTGGAGGCCTTCCTCGAGGACCGCCGCCCCGTCGACGCCGGCCACCGCCGCCTGGTCGAGGAGTACATCGACCGCGTGCTCGCCGACGCCGTCCGCGAGATCCGCGAGCTGACCGCGGGCAAGGTCGACCTGCTCGTCGGCACCGGCGGCAACATCGAGACGCTGGCCGACCTCTGCCCCATCCCGAGCGCCTTCCCCGAGGCCCGCGCCATCGACGTGGCCGCGATGGATCGCCTGCTCGCGGATCTCTCCGCGAGGACCCCCGACGAGCGCGTGCAGCTCTACAACCTCCGCCCCGACCGCGCCGACACGATCGTCCCCGCCGCGACGATCCTGTCCCGCGTCGCCGCGGAGCTCGGCCACCCCTCGATATCGGCCCCCGGCGTCGGCCTGAAGGAGGGCGTGCTCGTCGACCTCGCCCGCATCCATTTCGTCGTCCCCGATTTCCGGGGCCAGTCGGCCGCCGTGCAGGAGGCCTGCCTGCGCCTCGGCCGCCGCTACCATTTCGACGAGGCGCACGGCGTCCTGGTGGCCCGCTTCGCCGAGCGCCTGTTCGACGACCTGGCCCCCCGCCACCGGATGGGCCCCCGCGAGCGCATCCTGCTCAAGGCCGCGGCGCTCCTGCACGACATCGGCGATTTCGTGCGCTACGAGGGCCACCACAAGCACTCGTATTACGTGATCATGCACAGCGACATCATGGGCCTGTCCGCGGACGAGCGGGCGCTGGTCGCCAACGTGGCGCGCTATCACCGGAAGAGCCCCCCGAGCCCGGATCACGAGAACTTCCGCGCGCTGTCGCGGGAGGGCCGCGCGAAGGTGAAGGCGCTGGCGGCGATCCTGCGGATCGCCGACGCGCTCGACCGGGAGCACCGCGCGAAGGTGAAGGACGTGGCGGGCCGGATCGAGGGCGACACGCTGGTGCTCGAGATGCAGGGCGCCGAGGATCGCACGCTGGAGGAATGGACGGTGCGCGAGAAGGCCGGAATGCTCCGCGACGCGCTGGGCCTCGACGTGAAGATGGTGGACGCGGCGGACCGCGCGGCGGCAGGCCCGACCTCCGCGGGCGGCGGGCGAGGGGGGACGCCGCCGGCGCCTCCGGCGAGCTGATATCGCGGGAGCGGCGACGGCAGCCCGGGGAAGAGAGCGATGAAGACGACGCTGAGCCTGGACAAGCGCCACTGGCGGCCCTCGGTGCTGCCCGGCCAGATCGTGCTGGTGTCGACGTACGACGAGAGCGGCGCTCCCAACATCGCGCCGAAGAGCTGGATCTCCATGGCGGCGTTCGCCGGGCCGAGGCTCGCCTTCGGATGCAACGTCGCTCACGGCACCTACCAGAACATCCAGCGAGGGGGCTGCTTCATCGTCAACGTCCCGGATGCCTCGCTGGCCGATCGCATCTGGGCCCTGCCCGGCCGCCGCGGCGCCGATCGGATCGCGCAGAGCGGGCTGTCCCTGGAGCCTGGAGGCAAGGTCAACGCTCCGCGGATACGCGAGTGCCGCGCACACATCGAGTGCACGTACGACGACGTCAAGGCCTACGGCGACGAGGTGATGATCTTCGGCCTCATCGTCGACATCTCGGTCGATCCGGAGTGCCTGTCCGGGACGCCGCCCCGGCAGTACTTCCGCTTGCGCCCGCTGTTCTTCCTGGAGGACGGCGTCTACGGATCGCTGGACACGTCCCATGAAGTGAACAGGACGCCCCCCACGGAGCTGGATCTGTTCGTCGTGGAGGTCGGTGAGCTCCCCGGCTCCATTCGATCGGAGGCAGAGCGGGCCGCGCTGCTGCAGGATCACCTCGCGCACCTTCGATCGCTCTGGGAGGCGGGGCGGCTGCTCATGTCCGGCGCCTTCGCGTCCGGCGGCATGTATTTCCTGAGCGCCGCCTCGCCGGAGGAGGCCCTCGGGGCGGCGGCGGCGGACCCGCTGGTCGCGGCGGGAGCGCCGCACTCGGTCAGGCCGTGGCGGCGCTCATTCTGAGCGCCGGCGTCGCCGGGCGTCAGGTGAGCGCTCCTCTCACGAGGATGGCGGCCTGCCTGGAGAACAGGCTGAAGGCCAGATACGAATACCGGAGGCCGAGCCCCCTCGCCGCCTCGGCGAGCGCCCGGTGCTCGTCCTCCTCCCAGCCGGGGTTGCAGAGGTACTCGTCGAACACGACCACGCTCCCCGGCCGGAGCCTCGGGCCGAGCACCGCGAGCGCGTCGCGCGTCGAGGCATAGATGTCGCAATCGACGTTCATGAAGCGGACGGGCCCAGGGTGCTCCGCCGCGAACGCTGGCAGCGTCTCCGAGAACCACCCTGGATAGAGGACCACGTTGCCGGGCACCTCGGGCAGCTCGCCCCGCGTCGAGTAGGCGCCTGCGGGGACGCCGCGCCAGCCCTCGGGGAGCCCCTCGAAGGAGTCGAATCCATGCAGCGTCGACTCCGGGCAGCGCGCCGCGAGGAAGCGCGCCGAGGCCCCGCGCCGGACGCCCAGCTCGAGGACGAGGCCCGGGAGGGTCGCGGCGCGGAGCGCGTGGTCGAGCAGGCGGAAGCCGTCGGTGAAGACGCGGGTCTCCGGCGTCCGGTGGGACATGACGTATTCGAAGCTCGACACGAGGTGATCGAGGCCGCCGGGCAATCGATTGAAATACGGAGTGGCCGCGTCCCGGCCGCTCCGGAGCCCCGCGAGGGCGCCCATGTGAAAGAGCGCGCCCGGGTGGTGCGGCGCGCGCGCGAGCACGCGCGCGAGGCGGCGCTCGGCGGGGGCGGGGTCGGCCTCGTCGTACAGCGCCGCGAAGAGGTTGTACCCGGCCTCCACGTGATCGGGATCGATCGCGAGCGCGGCCTCGTAGCAGGCGACTGCCTCCTCGCGCCGCGCGGCCTCGCCGAGCGCGTTGCCGAGGTTCGTGAGGATCGAGGGATCCCTGGCCTCCGGGGCGAGCGCGCGCGCGAACGCGGCGATCGCGTCGTCGATCCGGCCGTCGTCGGCGAGCGCGAGCCCGAGGTTGTTGAGCGCCTCGGGCGTCCCGAGGCCGAGCGAGATCGCCTCGGCGTACGCCGCCGCGGCGCCGGCCGGATCCCCCGCGCGCCGGAGCGCCGCGCCGAGGTTGTAATGGATCTCGGCCCTGTCCGGCGCGAGCGCGACAGCCCGCGCCAGCGCGCCCGCGGCGCCCTCCGCGTCCCCCCCGGAGAGCAGGGCGCTCCCGAGGTTGGTCCACGCCGGGACGCAGCAGGGATCGATCTGCGCGGCCCGGCCGAAGCAGAGGGCGGCGTGATCGAAGGCCCCCGCGCCGTAGGCGGCGAGGCCGGCTTCGCAGAGCGATTCGACGGATCCGGCCTCGATCGGGGCGACGGGCTTGGACATGGCCGGCGAGGGTAGCAGAACGGGACGCCGCCGGTCGCGTGCCCTCTCGTGAGCGTCCCGCGGTTCGGAGCCTGCGGTTCAGAACCTGACGCGCAGCCCGCCGAGTCCGGGCCCACGCTGCGGCCGCCGTGGAAGCCGGCGCTCACGGCGTCAGAGCCGGAGGCGCGGGAAACGCACCCGAGGCTGCTCGGCCAAGTGGTGTAAAAGGGGAAGGAACGGGGGAAGGGGACGTACGTAGCGGCGGGCGGAATGCCTTGCGCTCGGGACGAAGTTGGTGCGCACGACCGACGCCCATGCAAGCTGGGCGGGTTGTCGGCTCCCGTTCCTGGGAGGGTAGCGGCGAAGTGTTGAAAATCCCGCACGGTTCCGGTAGGCTCAGGCAGACGACGCCCGTACAGAGGGCGCCGCCTCCCACACCCACAGAGCGAGAGCATGTCGGCTTCCATGATTCAAACAGTCCTTGCGTCCTGGGAGACGCCCTACACCGACGACGTCTGGGAGGTGCTCCAGCAAAAAAAGACGGACGAACGGACACAAAAGGACATCGACGTGCTCTCTTTCGGGCCCGCCCTGCCCGATGAGGAGGAGGGTCGTGTCGCACTGCTGACGGTGCATGTTCACCGGGAGAACGAGAAAGAGCAGGCGGAGGCCCCGCGAGAGCTTCACTGGACCCTGGTCGTGAGTCCGCCTCCCAGTGATGAAGTGCCCGAGAAGGTCAGGACAATTGACAGAAACCTGGAGGGTCGGCGCGGCCTCCTGACGTTGATCGAGCGCTGCATCGTGGGTGTGCCACCCGTCGCGTTGTTTCGGTTGACAATGAATATCCCTGGGTCCGAGTATCGGTGCAAGGTCTTGCCCAAAGAGATCTCTCGAGGCGGAGAGCACGACATCGCCGCGAGCCTCTCGCGAACGAGTCGCATGGAGCAGGTGGGATACCGATTCGAGGACAGTCCCTATGGTCTCGAAGAGATGGCTATCATCTATGACCACGAGGACGATGCCGTTATCGTCAACACGCGCGCCCGCGGGATCTTGAAGCTTGGCTCCAGGACATGGTTGCCCTATGCCGAGGAGGTGGCCGATATCGTGCTCAAGGCGTTCTTCTCACGTGGAGGGGTAGGATGAAATTGGTTGACGTGGCCAGTGCTGGCGCCATTGCGGTGAGTGCGACTGTCGCTCCGCAGACGAATCCATGGCTGACGATTGGCCAGCACGTGCACCCTTCACCCAGAGCTGCGTCCTGGGGAGAATTCCCCTTGGTTCAAGCCGCAGAGCCCCCCGCGTATCGCGCGCAATCCAGTGCGGCGGCCCGCGGCATCGCGGAGGAACGCCGACCGCAGGATGGCGCGGCGCTTGCCAAGCTTGCTGCGGAGGTGGCGGCCATGAAGTCACATCTTCGAGAGCTGGAGGAGGCGCGGGCGCGAGACCAGCGCAGGATTGACGAGCTGATCGAGCGGATTCGGAGCCTCGAGCTCGAGGTGATCGAGCTCATGGCAGAGCGGGAGGATGGGGAGGATGGGGAGGAGGTCGTGACGAACGCACATCAGCGCTGGATCGAGCAGCACCTGGACGTGCTTCGTGCGCATCCGCACCGATGGGTGGCCATCGATGCGGCGCGGGGAATCGTGGCGGAAGCGCACGATGGGGATGAGCTCGCCGACAAGGTCGATGTCCTGTCGCCCGAGGAGCAAGCGCGGCTGGTCTTCATCAATACGGCTCTTTACGTATGATCCGGACGCCACGTATCAAGTATCAACGATGGCTCACTGGACACGTGCCGGCTCTCTGGGTGGATATTTCACGGAGCGACGTGGTGGCCGCTCACCCGGTTCTATTTATCGTGGATACGGGCTCCTCATTCTCGTTTGTCCAGCGCTTCGAGGTCCGCAAGCTCCTCGAGGGGCTCCCTGAGCAGAAAGAACAGTGGACGGGGGCCGAGGATGCGAATGGAAGAAAGATGATGGGAATCCCGCTCGACGTCGGAATGCGTCTGGTGGACGCTCGCAGGTTCCCCGAGGTGGTGGAGCGCATATGGGTCACCCGGACCGGCAACTTTAATCTGCTCGGCCAGACATTCCTGGAGAAGGTTAGCGGCCACTTCATGAACTTTCCGGAGAGTCCGTACGGGCGTCAATTCTCGCTGTCCTTGTCGCCCTATCGTACGTGAGCAACACGCTCCGTTGCCTCGCGCAGGGGTAGCAGAGCGCACGAGGCTCAACAGCCCACGATGTGCACCGTCTTGCCTCCGTGGACCACGTCCCGCAGGGTGAGCTTCTCCTCCCACGAGGGCTCTCTTCGCAGGTCGAACAGCACGAGCCATCCCTCCGCCAGGCCGGCGTGATCGAGGTAGCCGGAGATCTGGTCGAGCGCGCGCGCCTCGGTGCGCGTGTCGCGCCGGCGGCGGCACGGCCACGACGGGGACCGGCGGCGGCGGCACCAGCACCGGCGGAACGGGCGGCTCGCCTCCCGTGAGCTGCGCGGAGTCCATGTGTGAAGAGATGGGCTGGACCTGCGAAGGCGACATCTGCCAGATCGACTGCACCGGCAACGGGAAATGCGCCGTGGCTCCCCAGTGTCCGCCCGGCGTGGCATGCGAGGTCACGTGCAACAACGGCCCCGACGTTGTGAATCCGGCCCGTGCCAAGGGCGTCGATTGCACCCGGTCGACCGCCTGCACGGTCCACTGTATCGGCGACGACTCGTG
This sequence comes from uncultured Polyangiaceae bacterium, assembly GCA_964421485.1. Classification (GTDB taxonomy): domain Bacteria; phylum Myxococcota_A; class Polyangia; order Polyangiales; family Polyangiaceae; genus CAYQYG01. Next base: position 8,732 of record CAYQYG010000164.1, read on the forward strand.
CGGCGGCGGGCCCGTTCTCTGCGGGGCGGGCCCTTGCACCGTTCAGTGCGGCGACGCGAACGGCGGGGGCACCACGGCCTGCGCGGGCGGCATCGTGGGCGGCGCGGGCTCCCTGACCGTCACGTGCGAGCGATACCAGGCGTGCGAAGGGAAAATCACCTGCGGCCAGGGAAAGTGCGACGTCACGTGCGGCACCATCCCGCAGGCCAGCGAGACCTGCAAGGGCGGCGTCGACGGCAGCCCCTCCAGCGACGTCACGGTCGACTGCGCGGTCAACCTGGCGTGCGCGGGCCAGGTGAAGTGCAATCAGGGCACCTGCAAGATCGGGTGCTCGGCGTCGAACACGTGCAACCAGAAGGTCGACTGCGGGGGCGCCTGCTCGTGCGAGGTGACCTGCGGGGCCGCCTCGTCGTGCGCCGGCGGCGTTCAGTGCAAGTCGGTGGAATGCACACTGAGCCCGGCGGGGTGCGACGGGACGACCAGCCCGGCGTGCACCTGCCCGTGACCGGCGTGCAGCCCGCGGATTCACCTGGGCCTGCCGCGGCGCCGGGCAAGCGGCGCGGGGCGAAAAGCAGGTTGAGCGCACGTCACTTGACGCAAGCGCCCTCCGGCCCCGCGCTGCAGAGGCCGCGGGCGGCGCAGGCCCGGGACGCGCGGCAGCCGGCCTCGCTCGCGCCGCACGCGAGGCCGCGCCGGATGCACAGGCCGTCGCTCTTGCAGAGGGCCGACGACTGGCAGTCCTCGTCACCGCCGGGGCGGCACCTGGCGGCGGCCTTCGTGCACTGGCCGTGGCTCTTGCAGCGCTCGGAGGCGCGGCAGTCCGCGTCGCTGCCCACGCCGCACTCGTCCCCTCGCCGGGTGCAGAGGCCAGACTCGCGGCAGCGCCGGGAAGCACGGCAGTCGGCGTCGGCCCGGGCGACGCAGGTGGTCCCTTCCTTCGTGCAGAGCCCCTCGGAGAGGCAGCGCTCGGAGGCGCGGCAGTCCGCGTCCGTCCCGGCGACGCACTCGCTCCCCTGCTTCACGCACAGGCCGAGCTGCCGGCACGCCGCGGAGCCCTTGCAATCGGCGTCGGAGCCCACCACACAGGTTTTGTCCTGCCGGGTGCAGCGGCCTGCCGTCCGGCAGCTCTCCCACTGATGACAATCCGCATCCGAGCCCACGGCGCAGCCCTGGTCGGTCCACGTGCACCAGGCCCACCGCTGGCACTGCGAGAAGCAGCGCGGGTCGCCGTACAGCCGGCTGGCCGAAGCCCTCGGCGCGCCGCCCGCGGAGGGCTGCGCGCTCGGCGCCGGATCCACGCTCGCCGGGGCGGGCGGCTCGGCGGGGATGGAGCCCGAAGACGGCCCTTCCGGGGTCGGCGATGTGGAGAATACGGCAGAGGGGGAATCGCCCGGGACATCCGTGCTGGCGGGCGACGAAGGCGGGGTCGCGGCGCCGGGGACGAATCCCTTGCCGAAGAGGAGCAGGACACCAATGAGCGCGGCGCCCGCGGGCAGGAGAGCCCATCTCCTCGATGTCCCGCGGGCTTGCCGGATCGAAGGGGTGGCCCCGGAAGGCGCGCGCTGCGCGCCGGGGTTTGGGGCCGTTCGCGGCCCCATCGTGACCGACTCTGCGCGCAACGCCGTCGCGACGTCGCCGGCCGAGGGCCGCGCGCCGGGATCGACGCGAAGACAGCGGGCGACGAGATCGGCCAGCCCGGCGGGCAGCGCCGCGCGCACGAGCAGCGGGCGGCCGGCGAGCGCCCGTTCGCGGACGAGCCGGGCGGCCTCGGCCGTGTCGCGCCGCTCGTCGCGCGCGAGGAAGGGGTGCTCGCCCGTCACCAGCTCGAAGAGCAGGAGGCCCAGCGCCCACACGTCGCTCGCGGCCGTGGAGCGCTCGCCGCGCCACTGCTCCGGGGCCATGTACAGCGGAGTCCCGCCGGCCACGGTGGTGTCGCCGCCGCGCACGGAGCGGGCGCCGGACAGCGGCTCTTGATCGGTGATCTTGGCGAGCCCGAAGTCGAGCACGCGCACGCGGCCGTCGTCCCCGAGCGCGACGTTGGCGGGCTTGAGATCGCGGTGCCACACGCCGCGCTCGTGCGCCGCCGAGACCGCCTCGGCGATGTCGAGGCCGACGCGGAGCGCCTCGCGGAGCTCGAGCTTGCCCCGGGAGAGGCGCTCTCGCAGCGTCGTCCCCTCCACGTATTCCAGCGCGACGTAAGGGGCGCCGCGGTGCTGGCCGATGGCGTGGATCGTCACGATGTTCGGGTGGCTGAGCCGCGCGGTGGCGCGCGCCTCGACCCGGAACCGCTCGCTCGCCTCGGGGGCGCCGATCAGAGCCGGGCTGATCATCTTGAGCGCCACGTGACGCCCCAGCTCGGTGTCGTGGGCGAGGTACACTTCCCCCATCCCACCTCGCCCGAGGAGGCGCTCGACCTGGAAATGGCCCACCGTGTCGCCCGGCGCGAGGGATCGCTGCTCCCCGGGCTCGCCGTCCGCCGCGGGTTCCTCGGGGGACGCCGCGCGGCTCGCCGGACCGTCCGGCGCGCCGTCGTCGCCGAGCGCGCGGGCCGCGTCGACCACGATCTCGAAGCACGCAGCGCACCGGTCCACGTGCGCCGAGAGCTCGCGGCGGCGCTCCGGGGACACGCTGCCCTCGGCCAGCGCGAGCGCCGTCTCCTCGTCGATGCAGCCGCCGTCGCTCACGATTCGCTCCAGGTGGGGGATCAGACCGGAAAAGGCGCGGCCGGGCAACCCGCGAGATCGCCCGGCCGGCCGCGTCAGGGCAGGTCAATCAGGGTTTGTGGGGGTGCTCGTTCGAGTCGCACTCGCCGCCGTATCCGTAGTCGCCGTACGACGACCTGATCAGGGGGTTGTCCGGGGACTCGAACCCTTGATCCTGGTACTCCTCGGCGAGCTTCGCGGGCGTCATGTGCCCGTCGCCCTGGAGCGCGGGGTGCAGCTGGTCCATGCGCTGGGCGACGTCCCAGATGGAACAGGGCTGATCGGGCAGCGCCGTCGAGAAGGCCACGTCGAAGTCGTGCGCGTCATGGCGGTCGTGATCGACGGCCGAGGCGGCGGCGCAGGTCGCCGTGCCCAGGTTGTTGAGCTCGTCGATCGCCCTGGGCGAAAGGCCCCCGTAGCAGCTCCAGTCCTCCAGCACGGAGGTGCAGACGCGCCGGTTCAACGCGCCGCTGTTGTCCGCGTGGAAGCTCGCCCGGTCGAGGACCCTGCCCGTGTTGAACGCGGGCCCCCAGGAGCCGCACGGCGCGATGGGCAAGGCCTCGCTGCCGTGGCTGTTGACCAGCACCTGGGCGTATTCCTTGCCCTGCGCGACGCTCGCGCGCCACCGTTCGATGCCGTCGTCGACGAGCTTCCACGCCTCGGCGTTCCGCTTCGTGAGCGCGACGCGGGTCGCCTCCGTGGCCGTGATCTCGCGCGTGTCGTTGTGGAAGTCCTTCACGCGGAAGCCGCCGCGCCGGATGTCGAAGCGGGGAGCGAGGTATTCGACGTGGCAACCCGCGCGCTCGAACGTGCTCACGAACCGCACTGCCGGGACGTCATGCGGGTCGTGCGCGACCAGGTCGACGATGAGGATCTCGCACCCGGCCCCCTGCTGCGGACACACCCCTTCTTCCAGCTCTTCACCGGGGTTGATCGGCGCGGGCTCGTCGCGCGGATCTTCGCCGCCGGGCGGCTCCGGGACGGGCACCACGAGGATGTGCTCGCGCGGAGTCGTGAGGATGATCACCACCGTGGAGCCCGGCTCCACACCACGCAACACGATGTCCAGACCGCCGTCCGCGGACGTCACTTCAATCTGCGGCGCCTGCCCCTCGGGCCCGCCCCTCTCGCCGCCGTCCTCGGGTGGGGCGCAGAGCGTCTGGAGCTTCCCGATGGGCCCGGAGCACGCCTCCGCGATGCACTCCGAGTCGTCGGGAGCACAGCCGCTCGCGTCCATGCACTTCATGACGGCCACGAACGCGTCCGAGACCGGGGCCGGAGCAACCTCCACACATCCCCAGTAACAATCCTCGGTGTCGCACGTGTCGAGGCACTCGTAGAGCGCGTCGCACCCCTCGGCCGGCTGGACGGCGCCCCCATCGCCGGACGGGCTGGCCGGCGCCGCCGCCGCGGCCCCCGGCTCCAGGGCCACTGTCGCGAGGAGATGGCCCGAGGGATCGCGGATCTCGGCATGGCCCTGGATCCGGGCTCCGCTCTGCTCGGAGGCGGCGTCTTGCCAGGCCCCCATCGTGTGCCCGCTCAGCGGGCGCATCCGGATCACGCTCCCGCCGTCCGCGGTGGGGTGCGCCTGCACGCTGGAGGCGACCACGGGCGCGGTGAAGTCGCACGGGAGGCTGGGTGTCCAGGACAGCGCCGTTGCCCGGAGCGGGTGAGACCCGCTGTCCGTCAGCTCCTTCAGCAGCTCGACATCGGACATGTCGATCGCGTTGTCCAGCGTCAGATCCCCCGCCGCCAGGCACGTGATCCCGGAGACCTTCGTCTCGCCCTCGGCCGCGCGCTGCAAGAGCTCCTGGTCCCGCCCGTCGACGGCGCCGTCCTCGTTCAGATCGCCCAGCACGAGCTGCGGCTTCACGTCGCGCGGCAGATCCAGGAACCGGCGCGGGGCCGCCGGGGTGGTCACGTCGGTACCGTCGCCCGTGGGCTCTCCACTGCATCCAGCCGCGCACAGGGTCGCGGACAGGGCCATCGCGGTGAGGAGGGCGAGGTTCTTGGCTTTGTTCAGCGTTCTCATGGCAAGCTCCTTCGTTGGCACGATCGTGCCGAGGCTCGTTTCGGTCTTCCGGGTCGAGGCGGCGAATCCACCTTCGTTTCCGGCTCTCGACGACTGGTGGAGGAGCCCGCGCGGTTGTCGCAAAAAAAATCGCGGCGCCGCCCCGGCCGCGCACGTTGGCGCTCAGGCGGAATCGTTCACTGCCACTGCGCGGGCTCATCGTCGTGTTTTCCCGTCGCGAAGAAGCTGGGCGCGGGGCTCGATTATGAATACAGCCCCTCTTCGCGAAGGACCTCACGGACGACATGGCCAGGGCGCTGGCCAGGGCGCTGCCCCACGCGGGGGCGCGGCCGGACGTCGAGACGTGCGAGCAAATGTACGCCCCCCTCTGGAAGACGTTCCTCGTGGACAAGGGGGTGGACTGGGACGAGACCCGCGCCGCCAACGACACGTCGCATTTTCTCGGACAGCAGGGCGCGAGCGACGGTCTCGTGAGGTGGGAGAAGGAAGGGACGAGCGCGAGCACCTCCCGGACGGAGACCTTCGCGGGTCTCCTGGAGGGCGGCTCGCTCTGGAGCAACTGGAGCTCGTTCACCGAGGGGATGGCGCTGCTCCAGCGGCTGACCAGGGAGGGCCGCGCCCCGGAGGAGCTACAAGCAGTATTCTCCGGGCTCCGCGGCGTGTGGAGCCAGTCCTTCCGCGTCGTCGCGTTTGGCGCGCTGATGGTCGATCTCTGCCACCGTCTGGGCATCGACGCCGATCTCGCCAAGTCGCTGACGATCACCTACGCCGACAAGTCGAAGCCCACCCGGATCATCGGCACTCCGCGGCCCGGCACGAAGGCCCGCGCCGCCCTCCTCGCCGCCCGGTAGGGTCAGCCTCCCGGCTCGTCGCGCAGCAGGCGGGAGAGCGACACGTCGAGGCGGCTCTCGATCAGGCGCATGACGCTGTCCAGCTCGGTGTCGGAGATTCCCAGGCCGCGGCGCATGGAGCGGCGCGTCTGGGCGAGCAGCTTGTCGCGGGCGGCGGTGCGCCAGCGCGCGACGGTGGCGCGGTGCACGCCGTAGATGGCGCCGATGCGGTCGATGTTGAGGCCGCCCGCGACCTCGTAGCGCAGGACGCCGCGCTCGCGCTCGTCGAGCGTGGCGAAGGCCTCCTCGAAGGCGGTCTTGAAGGCCTCGCGGTAGATGGCCTTGAAGTGGTCGAGCTCCGGGTCCAGATCGCCGGTCAGGCGCTCGAAGACGGGGTCGTCCCCCGCGGGGCGCTCGCGCTCCCCGCGCTTCTTGCCGTGCCTCGCCGTGCGGAGGGCGATGACCTTGACCCAGGCCACGAGATCGCCCGTGCCGCGGTATCCGGCCAGGAGGGGCTGGCCGCCCTTGCCGGGGAGGACCAGCTCGGAGAGCACCTGCTGCGCGACCTCCTCGGCCGCGGCGGCCTGGCCTGTCGCGGCGAGGGCAGCCGTGATTTTTGGGAGACAGGCTGTGCGCAACCGGCGGGCGGCTTCGGCGTCGCCGCCGAGGACGGCGCACGCGAGGGCGAGATCTTCGATGCGCAAGTGATCGAGGGCCTCGCCGGGGGACGCGCCGGAGGGGACGCGCGCGGCGACGTGGGAGAGGAGCGCCGCCTCGTCGAGCACGACTTCGGGCCACGCGGTGCGCGCGCGGGCGAGCAGGGCCCCGAGGCGGCGGTCGAGGTCTCCGAGCCGCTCGAAAGCGCCGCGCAGCTCGGGCGGCAGGTGATCGAGGAAGGTGGCCGTGGTGGTCGTCATGGGGTCGAGCCCCGGCGCGCGGGCGCGGGGACCTCGTGGGCTCCAGGGCGACGATGCCAACGATCACGGCGGCTTGTCCAGCGCGGATCGCGTCGCTGGCACACGGGGCCGAAGACCTGCCAGTCGTGGTACGAGCCGCGGTCACGCCTGGAGCGAGCGAGGCTCGGTGTGGGCCTGGACCAGCTGGAGGAGCTTCTCCTTGGTGGTCAGTCCGACGTGGCGCGCGACCTCCTTTCCGCCGGCGAAGGCGATGACGGTGGGAAAGGCCTTGATGCGGAAGCGGGCGGCCAGCGCGGCTTGCTCGTCGCCGTCGACGGCCACGACCTTCAGTCGGCCCGCGCCCTCCTCGGCGATCTTGTGCAGGATGGGCGCGAGCAGGCGGCACGGGGAGCACCAGGTCGTGGTGAAATCGACGAGGACGGGCACCTGGGCGCGCACGACCTCGGCCTCGAATTCGGTTTCTTGGATGGCTCGGACTGGATTCGTGGTCATCGGTTTCTGCCTCCACCCTGCTGAGGTTTCAGGGGGGCGATCCATTACACCGCGGCGGTGAAAATCTTCGAACGAGGCGCCCGGGACGATTTCCTGTAATGTCCGGTCCGCTCGAGACCTCACCTCGCAGGAGCCATGGAGACCGATCACGGCACCGGAGACGTCCTGGACTCGATCTCGCGGATCGCGCGCGCCCGGCGCGCCTCGCTCGCGGCGCTGGCCCGCAGGGAGGGGGTGACGCCGGAGGACGCCGTCGACTGCGTGCAGGAAGGGCTGATCGAGCTGCTCGACGCGGCGCAGGGCGGGGCGCTGCCCGCGGACCGCGAGCAGTGGGGCGGCGTGCTGGCGGGGATGGTGCGCAACGCGGCGCCGTCGATCGATCCCGCGCACCGAGATGCCCTGCAGCGTGACCTCCACGTCGCTGGGGGTGATCGGGGAGCCAGCCTCGGGAGGACGCAGCTGAGGTGGCCGAGGAGCCGGCTCCGGCACGGGCGCCGGCGCCGGCGAAGACTCAGATCGACGCTGCACATCGGCTCGCGGCGCGATCTCCGGGGCCGGCTGCCGTGGCTTCGATCCGGCCTCGTCACCGCGGGGATCCGATCCTTTTCCGCGCACGTTCGGACGCGGGACGCCACCGTCCCAGCTGCCGCCGCTCCCGCCGCCGACCGCAGCAGCGCCGGCGGGCTTCGGGGTGCACGCGCTCGGCAATGGCGTCGCCGCGGCGGGCGCCGCACGAGCCGCGGGCGCTGGTCGCGCTGGCAAGGCCGAAGGGCGAGGCACGACCTCGCTGCGCCACTTCGAATGAGGCGCGAGCACGCCGTGGTACCTCACGAGCGGATACCTCGGTGGTGGGACGAGCGCCGCGAGCCGCGCGAGGAGCTCGATCGGGCTCATCACGCGGTGAGTCGCGCGCTTGCTCGGAACCTTGATCTCGTAGGCGATCCGGCCGTCAGGGAGCACGGACAGCCGGTCCAGCGCGAAGGCTGGCCGTGCGCAGTAGCGAGCGAGCCGCTCGCGGGCCTCGTCGTCGGCGGCCTCGATGCGGACAGCGGCTTGCAGGTTGAAGCCGTCGAGCTCCGCAGTGAACGGGCTCCGGCGCCGCGGTGCGAACCGGCGGTCATCCGCATCCTCGGACCGGGCGGGTCCGTCGTCGTCGAGCCGGACGAGGAGGCCGCCGCGCAGCGCGATGTCGGCGCACGCGTCGAGGGCGCCGGCGTCGGGCGCCTCGTTCGATCGCTCCTCGGCGGGGCGGAGGTCGAGAATGCCGTGTTTCTTGAGCCAACGCAGCGACCGATCGCGGATGCGGCGGACGATGTGCGCGAGATCGTCCTCGGTCGGAGCTCCTCGTCCGCACGGCGCGGCGCCCCAGCGCGCGGCGTGCCAGC
>CAYQYG010000165.1:0-17045 GCA_964421485.1 uncultured Polyangiaceae bacterium
GGCGGGCGCAGGGGCGCGGCCGCCGCGGCCGCCGCGGCCGGCGATACGGTTGCAGCGGTGCGATCTGCCGGCGCCGTCGGACGAGTCGTTGCTGGTGGCCGAGGTGCTGCTGCCGGATCGAGGGCCGCTGTCGCTGCTCGAGGCGCGGCAGGCGGTGCTCGACGCGCTCGCAGAGGAGCTGCCGTTCATCGAGCGGCACCTCGTGCTCGTCGATTCGGTGCACGACGGGCTGCCGGCGTGGATCTACGAGGGGCCGCGCAGGCGGCTGATGGAGCGGTCGGCGCTGAAGGGGGCAGCCGCAGGGGCGGAGCCGATGGTGCGGCAGCTCGAGGTCGATCCGCCGGGGTACCTGGGGCTCGCAGGGGAGCCGATCCGGGGGCCGATCGAGCGGACGCTGCTCGTGGGGCGCAGCGTGCTGCCGGCGCTGGGGCAGGAGGGGCAGCTCCTCGCGGCGTGGGGGGCGGCGCGGCTCGTGACGCGCACCGATCGCAAGAAGGAGCGGATGCGGCGCGATATGTGGAGCAAGGTGGAGATCGGCTGACGGGGGGCGATCAGCCGGCGGCGGGCTCGGGGGCGCGGAGCTCGTAGGCGGTCTCGGGGTCCTGCTTGCCCCGGAGCTGCACGACGACCGGCGCGGCCTCGGGGGGGCTGCCGGCGAGGGCGTGGGTGCGGGCGTCCATGAGCACGCCGCCGATCGGGGCCTCGGCCTGCAGGCGGGCGGCGACGTTCACGCGGTCGCCGATCAAGGTGAACTCGCGGCGGCCGCTCGATCCGATGCTGGCGAGGAGGACGGGGCCGGTGGCGAGGCCTATGCGCGTGGGGAACGGGGTGCGGCCGCGGGCGCGCTGCTCGGCGCCGAAGCGCGCGACGCCGCGCTGGATCTCGCGGGCGGCGCGGAGGGCGTCGCCGGCGCTCATGAAGAACGCGAGCAGGCCGTCGCCGAGGTACTTGTCGACCTGGCCGCCGTGGCCGTAGACGATCTGCGTGATCGTCGAGAGGTAGAGGCTGAGGTCCGCGAGCAGGGGGCCGGGGCTCGTCTGCTCGGAGAGGCGCACGAAGCCGGCGACGTCGGTGACGAGGATGGTGAGGACCTCGCGCGCAGGGGCCGGGGCGGCGTCGGACGAGGCGCTCTTCGCGATGCTCTCCCAGGCGCGATCCGAGAGGTAGCCGCGCAGGGCCGCGTGGAGCTCCTGGATCTGGCGATAGCGCTCGGCGAGCTCGCCGCGCTGGCGCTCGAGCTCGCGCCGCTGCCGGTGCAGGAGGACCTGCGTGCCGACGCGGGCGAGCACCTCCTGGATGTGGAATGGCTTGGTGATGTAATCGACGCCGCCGACCTCGAAGGCCATGACCTTGCCGCCGAGCTCGCTCAGGGCGCTCAGGAAGATGACGGGCACGCCGGCGGTGCGAGGGTCGGCCTTGAGGCGGCGGCAGACCTCGAAGCCGTCCATCTCGGGCATGTTGACGTCGAGCAGGACGACGTCGGGGGGCTCGGCGGCGGCGGTCATGAGGGCCATGGCGCCGGTGAGGGCCGCGCGGACGCCGTAGCCCTGCTCGCCGAGCATCGAGGAGAGCAGCGAGAGGTTCTCGGGGTTGTCGTCGACGATCAGGATCTCGGCGGGCTTGCCAGGCGCCAGGGAGATGCGGCGCGACGACATGGGGGCCGAGTCCCTCTGGCCGGCGTCGCTCACGAGGCGGCCTCCGCGCCCGCGATCGCGAGGACGCGATCGAAGCGGAACGAGCGCACGATCTCGGTGAGGGCCTCGGCGAGCGCGCCGTCATGCGCGCGGACGCGGTCGATCGCGGCCTGGGCGGCGCGCGCGTCGAGGCGGGTGGCGGCGCGGCGGAGCTCGGCGCGGAGGGCCTCGGGGAGCGCGGCCGCGGCCCTGGCGCGGGCGGCGTCGGCGAGGACCTCGGCCGGGGTGGACATGGGCGAGCCGGGGGCTTCGTCCGCGCCCCCCGGCGCCTCGTCCTCGTAGATGAACGAGGCGCCGAGGCGCTCGGCGAGGCATTCGAAGACGTCGGTGTCGAGGTAGGGCTTGCGGAGGAAGTCGTCGCAGCCGATCGAGAGCACGAGGGCCTTGTTGTGCTCGAAGGCGCTGGCGGTCATGCCGACGATGACGGTGGCCTTGCCGCGCTCGGTGGCCTTGATCCGGCGCGTGGCCTCGTAGCCGTCGACGAGCGGCATGCGCATGTCCATGAAGATGAGGTGCGGCTCCCAGGCCTCGAACTGCGCGATCGCGCCGAGGCCGTTGGTGGCGCCGCGGACCTCGAAGCCGACGGCGGCGAGGAGCTTCATCAGGACGTGGCGGCTCTCCCAGCGGTCGTCGACGACGAGCACGCGGTAGGCGGGCTGGCCGGGCGCGAGGCCGACGACGGCGCGGCGCACCTCGGCCTCGCCGATGTCGTCGGGGCCCTGCAGCTCGACGCGCGCGTCGAAGCTGAACTTGGCGCCGCCGCCGGGCTCGCTCTCGACGCGGATGTCGCCGCCCATGAGGCGCACGAGCTCGCGGCTGATCGCGAGGCCGAGGCCGGTGCCCTGCCTGGCCTCGCGCCCGCCGCCCGCCTGCGAGAACGCCTGGAAGAGCGCGCCCAGCTCCTCGGGCGCGATGCCGCGGCCGGTGTCCGAGACCTCGAAGAGCAGCCTCGCCCAGCCGGGCGCCTCGCCCTCGTCGGGGCGGCTGACCTGCCGCGCCCAGACGCGCAGGAGGACGCGGCCCTTCGAGGTGAACTTGAGCGCGTTGCCGAGCAGGTTGATGAGGACCTGCCGGAGCTTGGCGTGGTCGGCGCGCACGAAGCGCGGCACCTCGGGGCCGCGATCGAGGATCAGCTCGAGGCCCTTGCGCCGCGCCTGCACGCCGAACATCTCCTCGATGTCCGAGAGCAGGGCGTGCAGATCGAAGCCGCTCTCGGAGAGCGTGAGGCGGCCGGCCTCGATCTTCGCCATCTCGAGGATGTCGTTGATGAGGCCGAGGAGGTGCTCGCCGCTCTTCTCGATGATCAGCACGCTCTCGCGGTGCTGCTCGCTGAGCCCGCGATCGCGCTCGAGGAGCTGCGCGAAGCCGAGGATCGAGTTGAGCGGCGTCCGGAGCTCGTGGCTCATGTTGGCGAGGAACGCGCTCTTCGCCTGGCTCGCGGACTCGGCCTGCGCCCGCTGCCGCTGCGCCTCCTCGGCGGCGCGGCGCGCCTCGGCGAGCTCGGCGGCGAGCCTGCCCTCGCGCGCGACGCGCTCGAGCAGCTCCGCGCGCAGCCGCTCGATCTCGCGGCGGAGCGCCGGCGCGCGGTCGCCCCGATCGCCCGGAGGATCGCTCACAGCTCCTCGACGCCGACGGGCGGATCGACGAGCTTCGCGGCCTTCGCGGCGCCGCGGAAGACGTAGTCCGAGTAGCTGTAAGGGCCGTCGGACCACACGAGGAAGTCCTCGGAGAGCACGCCGTTGGGCGCGCCCTCGCAGAGCTCCGGGGCGGCGATCACCGGGCCCTCCTGGTAGACGGGCTCGGACGGGCTCACCTCCTCGCCGGCCTCCTCCATCGCGGCGAGGGCGCCGGCGTGGCGATCGGCGTCGAGCTCGTCGACGGGGAGGAGCTCCCAGTCGAGCAGGATCAGCTCGGGGTGCGGGAGCTCGTCGGGCGGGAGGGAGAAGGGCGCGTGCGCCGCGGGGGGGAGGCTGGTCGAGGCGATCGCCGCGAGCAGGCGATCACGGCGGCGCGCGGCGTCGTCGCCGGGGGTCCAGAAGGCCTCGAGGGCGGCGATCACGTCCTCGGTCTTCGCCTCACGCCAGAGGCGCGGATCGCGCGAGGCGAGGTCGAGGCCGTGCTTGCGGCAGAGGGCCTCGAACGCCGCGGCGTGCGGGGCGAAGAGGGGGTGATCGGCGAGGGCGCGGTCGACGGCCCAGTGGAGGCGGTGATCGACCTCGCTGACGTAGCGGTGACGGCCCAGGGCGCGGAGGAGGCGGCCGACCTCGTCAACCGTGCGCGCGGCAAACGACCAGGCGAGCATCATGGGGTGGTTATCGATCGGAGCAGGAGGTCTTGGCACCGATCTTCGCGCCGTCGACGTCCGCCGCGCAGCGGGCGGCGCAGGCGTCGGGGACGGGGGCCTTCTGCGCCGCGCACATCTGGCGGCAGGCGTCGCGGATCGCGTCGCGATCGAGCTTGAGCTGGCCCTTCTTGCCCTCGGCCGCGCCCTTGTAGGTGGCGGTGCCGTCGGTGATCTCGGCGGTGCAGCGGGCCTTGCCGCAACCGGGGGCGGCAGACAGGGTGATCGCCGCCAGGGCGGCGAGGAGCAGTCGGCGGACAGGTCGTCGCACGGCCGGAATGTCGATCGAGCGGGGCCGGGTGTCGATCACTTCTTCTCGCGGAAGTGCCAGACGCCGGGGAACCAGACCAGGGCGCCGTCGGCGCGGCGGACCGTCGTGGGCAGCGCGTAGTAGGCGCCGGGGTAAGGGACTTCCCAGCGGCCCGCCAGCCAGGTCCAGCGGCGGCCGCGCCACTGCCACTCGCCGTCGATCCAGACAGCGCCCTCGAGGCCCTCGGGCGGCGGCGCGACGATCTCGACCCGCGCGGGCGGCGGGGGGTAGGGCACGACCACCGCGACGTCCTCGGGGGTGTGCGGCCCGGTCAGCGGGACCGGGAGGGGGCTGCCGCACGCCCCGAGCGCCGCGAGGGCGAGCAGGCCGAGCACGCCGGGGCCGCGCCGCGTGTGATCCGACGTCATCCGGCGTCGATCCAGGCAATGTACGCGCCGAGCACGTCGCGGCCGATCAGCAGGCACTCGAGGATCGCGAGGGCGAGGAACGGGCCGAACGCGATGCGCGCCTGGCCGACGCCCTCGCCGGGCTCCTCGGCCAGCGGGTCGTCGGCGATCTCCTTCTCGGCCGCGGCGCGCTCCTCGTCGCTCATGGCCTCGAGCTCGGCCCTGAGCTGCTCGCGCTCCTGACGGACGGCCTCGGGCTCCTCGATCCGGCCGCGCGTGACGAGCATCACGAGGGCCGCGATCGTGCCCTGAACGGCCCCCGCGCCCAGCACGAAGAGCGCGCCGCCCCAGCCGAACCAGGCGCCCGCGAGCAGGAGGAGCTTGGCGTCGCCGAGGCCCATGCCCACGCGGCCGCCGCGGATCCGCGGGTAGATCACGACGAACGGGAGCCAGACGATCGCGAAGCCGGCCGCGGCGCCGATCAGCGCGTCGAGGAAGGACATCGACCGGAACGAGGACGTGGCCACGCCGAGCACGGCGCCGCCGAGCGTGATCGGGTCGGGGATGTACATGTGCTCGAGGTCGATGAACGTCGCGGCGAGCAGCCCGAGCGCGAGCGCGAGGTCCGCGACGTAGATCGCGAGGGCCCGGCCGATGAAGGTCCCCTCCGGGAGGCGGAGGATGATCGCCTCGAGGATCGCGAGCGAGAGGGCGCCGCCGGCCGCCTCGACGAGCGGGTAGCGCGGGGAGACCTTCACGCCGCAGCAGCGCGCGCGGCCGCGCAGGAGGAGCCAGCCGAGGACAGGGACGTTGTCCCAGGGCCGGATCGGCCGGCCGCAGGCGGGGCAGTGGGATCCCGGCCGGACGACGCTCATCTCGCGCGGGACGCGGTAGATGACGACGTTGAGGAAGCTGCCCCAGACGAGGCCGAACGCGAGCGCGAACGCGCGCAAATACCACGCGGGGAAATCCGAGATCGTCACCGCGCGCTCACGTCCGTGGGTTCGAGGCGGCGAGGCGCAGCATCATCGTGAGGGCCTGCTCGAGCTCGGCGATGGTGGGCTGGACCGGGGCCTCGGAGAGCGCCGCCTTGAGCTCGACGAGCCGGGCGCCGAACTCCTGGTAATGGCGGCGCGCGCCCTCGGTCGGCGCCTCGGCGATCCAGCGCCGGACGATCTCGCGGAGCTCGTCCGCGTCGCTGCCCGCGAGGAGCTGCGCCATCTGGGCCGCCATGGGATCGACCGTGCTCGACACCTCAGCCATCGCGGGCAGCATAGCGCGGCGCTTTGACGGGCGAGAGGTCCTGCGACATAAGGCGGCTGCCGTGCCCAAGAGGACGCTCGCCGCCGCCTTGATGCTCGCCGCCGCGGCGACGGGCTGCGGTCACCGCGCCGAGGACGGCGCGCCCGCCGCGCCCGACGCCGGCCCCGTGACGCTCGCGCCGCGGGGCAAGGTGCTGGAGGCCGCGGAGAACGAGGCGCCCGACGCCGGCCCGGGTCCGCGCGCGGCGGCGCCCGCGGCAGGGCCCGCGCGCATCGACGTGCCCGCGGGCAAGCTCACCGCCGGCAGCACGCCGGGCGACAAGGGCCGCGATCCCGCGCTCGAGCCGGCGATGCTCGAGGTCGAGCTCGGCGCGTACACGATCGACCGCTACCTGTACCCGAACGACCCCGCGAAGCCGCCGCTCACGGGCGTGACCCGCGGCCGCGCCTCGGAGCTCTGCCAGCAGGCCGGCGGGCGGCTCTGCACCGAGCTCGAGTGGGAGCGCGCGTGCAAGGGCCCCGAGGGCTCGCAGTACGCAGGCGGGGCCGGGTGGGACCCGGCGTGCGCGAGGTCGCCCGCGTCGTGCGCGTCCGGCTTCGGCGCGCTCGGCATGGGCGCGCTGCGCGAGTGGACCGCGAGCGACGTCTCGCCGATCGAGGAGCTCCAGCCGCGCGCGGCCGCCGTGCGCGGCGCCCCGCCCGGCGCGAGCGCCGTCGACCACCGCTGCGCCCGCCGCGCCGCCGTGGATCCGACCTCGTCCGGCGACGACCTGGGCTTCCGCTGCTGCCGCGGGGCGCCGAACGCCGCCGCGATCCCCTCGCCGCAGTGGCAGCAGACCTTCCGCCGCGCCGAGATCACGCCCGAGCAGGTGGCCGAGATGCTCTCGTCGGTGCCGCAGCTCAAGGGCCTCGGCGCGCCGATCACGTACTTCAAGGAGCCCGACGACGTGAACGTCGTGCTCGCCCGCGGCGACGCGGGCGCGCCGCCGCCCAACACGACGCTCACCACCGCGCCGCTGCTCTGGAACCCCGTGCCCGGCGAGGAGATCCTCGTGATCGCCGGCAAGGCCGAGAAGGACTCGTTCATCGTCGCGTTCTACCGCCTGCCCGGCGATCGCTACCGGATCGCCTCGTCGCTGCTGCTCAAGAGCGAGCGCGGGCCCATCGCGCTCGGCTTCAACGGCTACGTGCGCAGGCGGCTCGGGTGGGCGACCTGCTGGGACTGCAACGGGGAGTCCGGCAACGTCACCTACCGCGACGACAACCGCGTGGTGATCACCCAGAAGTGATCACCCAGGAGTGACGGGGCGCCGCGCGAGCACGCCGAGGAGCTCGCGGCGGTACGTCGTGGCGTACTCGATCAGCCGCTCGACCGCGTCCGAGAGCTCCGAGCGATCCAGCGACTCGGTCGGCAGCTCCGCGCAGAGGACGATCTTGTCGTCCTCGGTGAACGCGAACTTCGCGAGCCGCATCTCGCGGTTCGCCTCGAGCAGCCGGAGCGGCAGCTCCTCGAGCAGGGTCGCCTCGTCGCCCATGACGTCCAGCATCGAGAGCACGACCCAGCTCTCGGTGCACTGGATGTAGAACGGCGGGAGGTCGGTGAAGCCCTCGCGGGCGCGCACGCGCAGCGTGGACGCGCCCTGCGGGTCGGCGCCGTAGCCGAGCTCGATGACCCAGCGCTGGATCGTCTCGAGGTCGATCATGCCGCGCCCTCCGGCGAGGTCTGGGGTCGTCGACGGCGCGCGCCGCGCGGAGCCATGCGCGTCAATACGCCCGGCGGGCCCCGCGGATCAAGGGCCGGACGCAGGCGCGCGGAAATGCGACTACAAGCTGAGCACCGCGGCCTCGCCGCGCGCGGCGATCTTCGCCTCGATCAGCGAGAGCAGCGTGGCGCGCCGATCGTCCAGGTCGACGAGCGCGCGCGGGGGCAGGAGCCACAGCTCGAAGCCCGTGGCCGGCGCGGGGCGCCCCGAGCCGGCGAACGGCCGCGCGCCGGGCGCGAGCGCCGCGGTCGCCTCGGCCCGCCCGAGGCGCGCAAGGCCATCCCGGAGCGACCGCGGGAAGCGCGACGCGGCCGCGAGCCGCCGGAGGAAGCGGTCGAGCGAGCGCTCCGGCGCGCGCGGCGGGAACGCGCCCGCGTTGTCCTCGAGCACCAGCGCCCCCGCCGCGTCGTCGACCGAGATCGCGCGCCGCAGCGCGTGGCCCGCGAGGTAGTCGAGCATCAGGGCCTCGAGGTGATCGCGGAGGAGCGACGTCCGCTCGTCCGGCAGCGGCCCGGGCGACGCGGCCCAGCGCCCCCACAGCTCGATCTCCGGCGCCTCGTCGAAGGTGATCACGCGCCGCGCCGCGGCCGCGTCCCACGCCGGCCCGGGCGGCCCCGGCGCCGGCGCGGTCACCAGCGCGTCGACCGTCCCGTCGTGGAGCACCGCGAGCTGCCGGAGCAGCTCCTCCGCGCCCGGCTGCCCCGCGAGCAGCCCGGCCATCTCGCCCAGGCCGATCCGCCGTAACGCCGTGGCCGGCACCACGCGCGCGCCCACCGCCCGCGCGAGCCGGTAGTACGCGAGCGGCCGGCGGTACGCGAGCGGCCGCTGCAGCTCCGCCGGCGCGAGCGCGACCCACCGCGGCCCGCCCTCCAGTGAGAGCCTCGCCTCGAGGAGCGCCCGCCCGTCCGCGCCCGCCCGCACCTCCAGGATCGGCGCGCGCTCCAGCGCGGCCGCGACCGGATCCGCGCCCGTGCCCGTTCCCGTGCCCGCGTCCGCACTCGTTGCATGTGCAACCGTGTCCGCCGGCCGCGCTCCGGCCGCATCCGGCGCCCCCGCGTCGCCGCCGCCCGCCGGCCCCGGCGCGCACCCCGCCGCGAGCAGCGCCGCCGCGGCGACGCGCCTCACCCGCCCTGCCCGGCCGCGGCCGGCGCCAGCACGCGCTCGCGCAGGAAGCGCTCCACGCGCTCGCGGACCATCTCCTTGCGCTCCAGCGGCACCACGTGCGTCCCGCCGCTCACCATCATCAGCTCGCCGCGCGGCAGCGCCGCCGCCATCTCCTCCGCGTATCGAGGCGGGGTGAACGTGTCCCGATCACCCCCGATCACCAGCGCCGGCAGATCGATCTGCGGCAAGAGGTCCGCCGCCGAGTGCTCGCCCGCGCTCCGCAGCATCCGGAGGAACATCGGCACGTCGATGTCGACCATGTGCCGCATGTACGGCAGGAGGTCGTCCGGCGTGATCGCGTGCTTGTCGACCTCGCCGCTCAGGAGCGCCAGCCGCAGCGCCACCGGCGCCGGCACGCGGCTCCAGAGCGCCCGCGCGATCTCCGGGTGCGCCTCGACCCGCTCGATCACCCGCGGCAGCACCTGCGCGAGCACGTCCGTCCCCTTGAACGAGTGCGTGATGCGCCCCGAGGCCCCGCAGATCAGCACCAGCCCGCGCACGCCCTCGCGGTGCGTCCGGAGGTGCTCCAGCGCGACCTGGCAGCCCATCGAGTGCCCGAACAGGACCACGGGCCCCCCGCCCGCCGCCTCGCGGACCGCGGCCAGGTCCCGCGCGTGGTCGGCCAGCTCGATCGCCGACGAGCGCGCGGGCAGCCCGCTGCGGCCGTGCCCGCGGTAGTTCCAGTGCGCCACGCGCACGAGCCGCGAGAGGTCATCCCAGAGGTATTTCCAGATGAACCCGTCGCACGCGATGCCGTCGCAGAGCACCGCGGTGAGCCGCTCGCCGCGTGCATCCGCGGGCGCCGCGCCGCCCTCGCCGGAGGCCGCCTCGCGGGCGCCGCGCTCGTCGCGGACGCGAACGTAAATGCGCGTGCCGTCAGCGCCGGCAGCGACAAGCTCTCGAACCATCGACCTCCGCGCGGAAGAGCCGCCACGGACCTCTGGCCGAGCTACTCGCCGCTGTCCTCGTCATCAGCCACGTCATTGACGCTCGGAAGCTTCTTGATCTCCAGACGCGCCAGCTTCCACGCGCGCTGGACCACCCAGGAGAGGGAGCGGTCAAGCCGCGCCGCCTCTTCCTTAATCTCCTGCAGCATCGACTCCGGAAAATAGAGGCTCTGCTTCCGCTTGTCCGTCTTCGAAGCGTCGTTGTTCTTCGCCAGCGAGTCCTTGTCGGTCATACGCTCCAGAGGCTCCGCGTTCCGCTCCACTCGGCGGTACGTTACCGTACGGGGCCCTTCCGTGGAAAGGATTCGTTTTTCCATGGGGACGATTCTCCCCGGCGCGGCGAGCGAGCGGGGCGCTCAGTCCGGAGCGGCGATCTTGCCTGCGATCGCGCTCGCTGCGACGACGAGCGGGCTCGCGAGGTAGACCTTGCCAGGGCCGCTGCGACCCGGGAAATTCCGGTTGATCGCGGACACGGTCACCTGACCGGGCTCGCTCGACACGCCGGGGCCGGCCTTGATGCAGGCGCCGCACGAGGGGTCGACGAGCTCGGCGCCGGCGCGTTCGAAGATGTCGAGGTAGCCCTTCGCCTCCGCGTAGCGGCGGATGTCCTGGGAGCCGAACTGGATGTAGAGGTGCACGCCGTCGGCGACGCGCTTGCCCTGCTCCACCGCGCGCGCGAGGACCTCGGCGTACATGTCCATGTCGGCCTTCTTGCCGCCCGTGCACGAGCCGCCGTACGCGATGTCGATCTTCACGTCGCCGCCCGTGACCTCGTGGAGGGTCCGCAGCGGCACGCCGTTGCGCGGGTCGCCGGGCGTCGCGACCATCGGCTCGATCGCGCCGAGATCGACGTCGAACGAGGCCACGTACGAGGCGCCCGGATCCGCCCGCACGATGCGCGCCCGCACCGCGTCGGGGTCGAGGCCGCGCTGCTCGGCGAGGTAGCGCACGATCACCTCGTCGGCCTCGATGATGCCCGTGAAGCCGCCCGCCTCGACGGCCATGTTCGTGAGCGTCGCGCGCTCGTCGAGCCCCATCGCCCGGACGCCCTCGCCCGAGAACTCCAGGACCTTTCCGATGCCCTCGCCGCTCTTCCAGAACGGCTGCGAGAGCAGGTGGAGCATCACGTCCTTCGCCGTCACGCCCGGCCGGAGGCGGCCCGTGAGGTTGAACCGCGCCGACTGGGGCACGGCCACGCGCACGTCGCGCGTGAGCCAGGCGTTCGCCATGTCCGTGGACCCGACGCCGAACGCGAAGCAGCCGAGCGCGCCCGCCATGCAGGTGTGCGAGTCGGTCCCGGCGACCACCTGGCCCGGCAGCGCGAGCTCCTCGATGACCTTGTTGTGGCAGATCGCCTCGGATCCCACGGTCTTGCCGTCGCGCACGACCTCGCCGTAGACCTTCACCCCCTGCCGGTCCGCGAAGGCCTGCTGCACGGTCGCGAGCGACGCGGCCTGCTCCCGCAGCCCGAGCTTGATGTGCGCCTCGGGCATGACCCGGTCGAGGAAGGTGAGGTGATCGCGGAAGGCGAACACGGTCTCCGGCTCGGAGATCCGCGCGTCCGGCCCGAGGGCGGCGCGGAAGAGCGACTCGGCCATGGGCGTGACGTACTCGTGCGAGAACCGGATGTCGGTGCGCACGAAGAGCGCGTCCCCGGGCTGTACCGCGGCGACCCCGGTCCTGCCCGTCCGGGCGTCGACGATCGCGTGCGCGGCGATGATCTTCTCGCAGAGGGTCATCGGCCGCGGCGCCGTCTCGATCGTGGGCGGCGACGTCTCGCCGGCCATCCGCGCCCGGTTGTACGCGAAGAGCCCGCCGTACTCGACGACCTCGGCGCTGATCGGGTCGAGCCCGCGCGTGAACTCGGAGATCGGGATCTCCTCGCCCCTCGCCGCGCGATCGAGGATCGAGAAGTCGGTGGTCGTGAGCAGGCCGATGTTCTGGCAGTTCTGCCCGTAGATCTTCTCGATGCTGCGCGCGACGACGATCTGGATGCCCGCCTCGCGCTCGGAGTAGGGCGCCGTCTCGCGCGAGCTGCCGCAGCCCTTCGAGCGGCCGCTGACGATCACGCCGAAGCCGCCGCCCTTGATGGCGTCGCGCTCGATCACGCCGCCGCGCAGGCCGACCAGGCAGTACCGGGCGAGCGTCTCGTCGTAGTAGTAACAGACCCAGCCGGGCGTGAGCTCGTCGGTCGAGATGTTGTCGATGAGCGCGTGCCGCCCGGGATCGAAGGCGATCTCGCCGCCCGCGAGCTGCTGCCTGAGCAGCTCCTGGTCCTCGGTGAGATAGAGGGTCTTCCCCGTGACTCGAACGGACTGGCGGCGCGGGATGGGCATCTGGACCTCTCACCTCTCCGGTTTCCGGGCTGCGGCGGATCGACCGCCGGCATAGGGCCTATTAGCCGCTCCTCGGCGGAGATCCAACCCCGCGTCGCGCGCCGGATCGGCGCGGGCGCGCGGCGGCAAATCCTGCGCGGAGCGCGCGCGCTGCGCGCGGGCGGGCGCCTTGACGGCGCGGCGGGGAGGTGGTGTCTTCGCGCGCGGTTCCGGTCGGCTCGATCCGCGAGGGTCTGCTCGACATGAACGGTCAGGCGATGATCCGCGACATCGACCCCGGGACATGCAAGGTCTCGTTCCCGCAGCTCCGCGCGGAGGACCGGCAGCCGGCCTGATCGGCCTCGCGCCGTCCCTCCCCCCGCGCCGGCGCCACGCACCCGGATGATCCGCCCGACCTCGACCACCCCTGTCGCCATCCTGGGCGCCGGCCTGACCGGCATGTCGGCCTCGTACCACCTGGGCCAGGCCGGCGTGCCCCACCGCATCTTCGAGCGGCTCCCGCGCGCCGGCGGCCACGCGATCACCGTCGAGGATCACGGATATCGCTTCGACCGCACCGGGCACCTCCTGCACCTGCGCGACCCCGAGATCCGCCGCCTCGCGCTCGGCTGGATCCGCGGCGGCGTGCTGGAGATCCAGCGCCGATCGATGATCTGGTCGAGCGGCGTCTACACCCGCTACCCCTTCCAGGCGAACACCGCCGGCCTGCCGCCCGCGGTCGCCTACGAGTGCCTGCTCGGCTTCGTCCGCGCCCACCACGAGCGCGATCGCCCCGCCCCGAGGAACTTCGAGGAGTACTGTCTCGCGCACTTCGGCGAGGGCATCAGCCGCCATTTCATGATCCCGTACAACACGCGCCTCTGGGGCGTGCCCCCCTCGGAGATCACCGCCGACTGGTGCGCCCGCTTCGTGCCGCTGCCGAGGCTCGAGGACGTGCTCGCCGGCGCGGTGGGCCACGATCCGCCGGAGCTCGGCTACAACGCGACCTTCGTGTACCCCCGCCTCGGGATCGGCCAGCTCTCGGACGGCCTCGCGCGGGCGCTCCCGGCCCCGATCGAGCTCGGCCGCGCGCCCGTCGCGATCGACTGGCGCGCGCGCGAGCTCGTCTTCGAGGACGAGATCGTGCGCTACGACGTGCTGATCTCGACCGCGCCGCTGCCCGCGCTGGCGAGGCTGCTCGAGGGCGCGCCCGCGCCGGTGGCCGAGGCCGCGTCGAGGCTGCGCTGCACGCACCTCTACTACCTCGACGTGGCGCTCAACGGCCCCTGCCAGGAGCCGCTCCACTGGATCTACGTGCCCGAGGCGCGGTACCCGTTCTACCGGGTCGGCTGCTACTCCAACTTCTCGAGCGCGATGGCGCCGCCCAACAAGGCCGGCCTGTACGTCGAGCTCGCCGATCGCGGTGAGCCCGACCTGCGCGCGCTCCTGCCCGAGGTCACGCGGGGGCTCATCGAGATGGGCCTGATCGAGGGGCCCGATCTGGTGCGCTTCGCCCGCGTGCGGCGGATCGACCACGCGTACGTGATCTTCGACCACGCCTGCTTCCCCTCGCTGGAGGTCGTGCGGCCCTTCCTCGCGGGCGCGCGGATCCTGTCCAGCGGGCGCTACGGGGGCTGGAACTACTCGTCGATGGAGGACGCGCTCCGCTTCGGCCGCGACGCCGCGCGCGAGGCCGAGGCGCTGCTCGGAGGGCCTTCGGCATGAGCGGCGGCGCGCCGGACCTCTCGATCGTGATCCCGGTCTACAACGAGGAGGCGATCCTGCACGCGGCGGTGGTCGACCTGCGCGAGCGGCTCGCGCCGTTCGGGTGGCGCTACGAGATCGTGCTCGCCGAGAACGGCTCGCGCGACCGGACCGCCGAGATCGCCGAGGAGCTGTCGGCCAAGTACCCGGAGGTGCGCTCGTTCTCGATCGGCGAGCCGAACTACGGCGAGGCCCTGCGCGCCGGCATCGAGCGCGCGCGCGGCCGGATCGTGCTCTGCGACGAGATCGATCTGTGCGACGCGGATTTCCACCGCCGCGCCGTGGAGATCCTGAGCGCGGGCGGCGCGGACATGGTGATCGGCTCGAAGCTCATCGAGGGCGCGCGCGACGATCGCCCCTGGGCGCGCCACGCGGCGAGCCAGCTCTACTCGGGCCTCTTGCGGGTGACGCTCGGCTTCCACGGCACCGACACGCACGGCCTGAAGGCCTTCCTGCGCGCGCGGCTCCTGCCCATCGCGCGCGAGTGCATCGTCGACAGGGACGTGTTCGCGAGCGAGCTCGTGATCCGCGCCTACCGCGCGGGGATCCGGGTGAAGGAGATCCCCGTCCGCGTGCTCGAGAAGCGGCGCCCCTCGATCAACCTCACGCGCCGCGTCCCGAACGTCCTGCGGAGCCTCGCGAAGCTCACCTGGGCGATCCGGATCCGCGGCTGACGAGCTCGGCCGTGCTATAGGGCCGCGGTGACCGCGCCGCCTCCGATCGCCACGGGATCCCGGCCGGCGCCCGGGGCCTCCGCCGGACAGGCGAGGCCGCCGCGCCGCGAGGGCACCGACGTCGACGTGGTCGTGATCGGCGGCGGCGTGAACGGCGTGGGCGTCGCGCGCGACGCGGCCCAGCGCGGGCTCAAGGTCGCGCTCTTCGAGCGCAACGACCTCGCCTTCGGCGCGAGCGGCAACTCGAGCGGGATGATCCACGGCGGCGCCCGCTACCTGACCTACGACCCGCACGTCACCGAGACCTCGTGCCGCGACTCGGGCCACATCCAGTCGATCGCGCCGCACCTGCTCTTCCGCATCCCGTTCCTCGTGCCCGTCGAGCGGTCCCGCAGCGCGCGGATCATGCTCACGCTGATGGACGGCTTCTTCGCGGCCTACGACAGGTACCAGCCGCTGAAGCGGGGCAAGCCGCACGCGCGCCTCGATCCGGACGAGCTGCGCCGCCTCGAGCCCGGCCTGCGCGGGGACCTGATCGGCGGCTTCAGCTTCGACGAGTGGGGCATCGACGGGGCGCGGCTCTGCGTCGCGAACGCGATCGACGCGGCCGAGCGCGGCGCGAAGGTCTTCGTCGGGCACACGGTCGAGGCCATCGAGCGGCGCGAGGACACGGGCGAGGTCATGGCCGTGCGTCACCGCGACCGGCGCACGGGCGAGGCGGGGCGGCTCCGCGCCGGCGCGGTGGTGAACGCGACGGGCGCCTGGGCGCCGATCACCGCGTCGCTCGGCGGCCTCGCGGCCTGCGCCGGCGCGCGGGTGCGCCCGGGCAAGGGGATCCACGTCGTGCTCGACAGGAGGCTGGCGAGCTACGCGATCATGGCGCGGGCCATCGACGGCCGGCAGATCTTCATCGAGCCGTGGCAGAACATGAGCGTCGTCGGCACCACCGACGACGATTTCTACGGCGATCTCGACGCGGTCCGCGCGACGAGCGAGGAGGTCCGCTACCTGATCCAGGGCATCGCGCGCGTCTTCCCGCAGGCCCGCGAGGCGCGCGCGATCGGCACGTTCGCCGGCGTGCGGCCCACGCTGTACGCGTTCGGCCCGACCGAGGACGCGCTCTCGCGCGACCACAAGATCGTCGATCACGCCGCGCACGGCGCCCCGGGGCTCTACTCGATGATCGGCGGCAAGCTCGCGAGCTTCCGGCTCTTCGCCGAGGAGATGACCGACGTGCTGGTGCGCCGCTTCGACCTCGGCGCGCGCTGCGCGACGCACACGACGCCGCTCCCCGGCGGCGAGCGCGCGATCGATGCGCGCGCGCTCGCGGAGCGGGTGGAGATCGACGCCGTCGCCGCGCGGCGGCTGGTCTATCGCCACGGAGCGCGCGCGCTCTGGATCGAGGAGCGGGTCCGCGCGCGCCCGCGTGAGGCCGTGACGGTCTGCGCGTGCGAGCCGGTGATCGAGGCCGAGGTCCGCCACGCGCTCCGGCACGAGCTCGCCCGCGACGTCGCCGACGTGGCGCGGCGCACGCGGCTGGGCCTCGGCGCGTGCGGCGGGATGCGCTGCGCGGCGCGCTGCGGGCAGATCGTGGCGGAGGAGCTCGGCCTGCCCCCGCGCGAGGGCGCGCGGCAGGCGATGAGGTTCCTCGAGAGGCAGGCGCTGACCCGCGCGGTCGCGCTCGGACCGGAGCAGGCGCGGCAGGAGGCGCTCGCGATCGCGAGCGTGCGATCGCTGCTCGGCGCGCCGGACGAGGAGGACGCGGAGGACAACGGAGGGCAGGCGTGGCGCGATCCGTCGTCGTGATCGGCGCCGGCCTCGCCGGGCTCGCCGCGGCGTGGAGCGCCCGGCGAGGCGGCGCGAGCGTGACCGTCGTGTCGGCCGGCGCGGGCGCGAGCGCGCTCGCGGGCGGCGCCGTGGACGACGTGCCGTGGGAGCAGCGCGCGCGCGCGGCGGCCCTGCTCGGGATCGGGGTAGATGCGCCCGCCGGGGACGTGCCCGCGGCGCTCTCGGCGTTCGCCGCCGAGCTCGACCTGTGGGACCTGCCAGCCGCCGGGACGCCCTGGCTCGCGACCCTCGCGGGCCGCCTCCGCCCTGCGCGCGGCCGCGATCGCGCCCTGCTCGACCTCGGCCCGCTGCGCGGCGCCCGCGTGCTGATCCCCCGCGCCGAGCGCCCCGACTGGGACGCCGACGCGCTCGCCGCGTCGCTGGGCGACGACCCCGCCGCCGCGGCGCGCGGCCTCCGCTTCGCCGCGATCGACGCGCCGATCCTGCGCCTCGACGACGAGCGGCGCATCGCCGACGGCGACCTCGCCGCCCGCCACGACGATCCCGCGCGCCTCGACTGGCTCGCCGGCGCGCTCCGCCGGGCCCTCGAGCGCGCGGGCGGCGCGGGCGCCGTCCTGCTGGGCCCCTGGCTCGGCGCGAGGGCCCCGCGCGCCGAGGCGCTCGCGGGGCGCGTCGG
>CAYQYG010000166.1:0-17033 GCA_964421485.1 uncultured Polyangiaceae bacterium
TGGACGAGATCGAGCTGAAGGGCGAGCGCAAGGGGCAAGTGAAGTTGCTGCTACGGATGTTGGCGACACGGTTTGGGGAGGTGCCGGCCGAGGTGACCGCCCGGGTTGAGGCCGCGGACGAGCGGACCCTCGCTCGATGGGCCATGCGGGTGCTGACCACGGCGACACCGGAGGATGTGGTCAGCGACAGCCGACGGGGCACCGGGCAGCGGCCGCGGTCCTCGCGGAAGCCGGCGGCGAGCAAGCGCGGCCCGCGGGCGCGACGCGCGTCGTGACGAGCCCGGCTGCTTGTCGAGCGTCATGACCGCACGGGCTGAAGCTTTCGATCAGCGCGAAGCGACCGCCAGCTCGCGAACGACGCCCGCGAGGTCCCCGAGGTCCGGCACGCGCGCGCATAGCTTGTCGATCGCCCGGCGCGAGGCCGCGTCGATCGCGTCATCCAGCGCCGGCGCGCCCTTTCGAATCGGGCGGGCGCCAGCCGCCTCGAGCAGCTCCTCGAAGCATCGCTGCGGCTTCCGGTAGGCGTCGACGAAGCGATCGGGGGCGATCGTGAGCGGGCTCGGATCGCAGCCGCGCAGGTATGTCTGCACGCCTCGCATCACCGTGATGCCCAGCGCGCGCATCGCGTCGTCGATGTCGTGGAGCGCGATGAGCAGCGACTCCTGGTTCCACCGCAGGAACCGGCCCCACACGCGCTCCGCGCCCGCAGCCGTCGCGGTGCGGAGCGCTTCGGTCCAGCGCCGGTTGGCCTCCTCGACCCAGGGCTGGGTGGGTGCCGCGACGGTGGACGCGGCGGGCCCCCCGCAGCACTGGTGCGCCCGGTCGGCGTCCGCCACGCAGAGGAGGTGATCGATGGGCCCGCGGCTCTTGGGCAGGCCGCGCGTGGCGGCGATCGGCCAGTCGCTCGCGAGATAGGGGGCGAAGCCACCGTTGCCGCGCACGTCGTCGAAGTACAGCTCGACCGCCCCGCCGCCGAGGTGCTGGAGCGCCCGGCGCACGCAGCGATCGAGCGCGCCGTGGTACGCGTCCTCCCAGAGCACGAGCACCTTGGTCATGTCTCGGGGACGTCGAGGTCGGTGTTGGAGGGGTCGAGGTGGCCGCGGGCGCGCAGCTCCGATATCGAGTACCGCTCGCGCCAGCTCTCCAGCGCCTCGCGGTCGAGCTTTTCGATGCGGACGCCCTGATCGGTCGGTGTGCAGACGCGGATGGATCCCGCCGGGTCCGAGAGGGCGTCGAGGAGGCGGTCGGAGTGGGTGGCGACCACCACGGCCATCTTCTCGGAGGCCTGCTCGAGGAGGCTCACCACGCGGCGCAGCGCGGACGGGTGCAGGTGCCGGTCGGGCTCGTCGAGCGCGAGGATCGTGGTCCACGTTGGCGAAAGGATGGCGGCGAGCAGGCAGAGATAGGTCAGCATCCCCTCGGACATGTCATAGGCGGTGAACGCGTGCCCCGGGTACCGCAGGTCCCACCAGCCGACGCTGATTCGCCCGCCACGATCGGCCGGGAATACCAGATCCTTGACGAAAGGGAATTCGGCCTGAAAAGCGCGCAGAAGCTCGGCCCATGCGCCCGAGTCGTCGCTGTTCTTCAAGTAGTAGAGCGCATTGACGAGGTTGAGACCGCGGCGATCGAGAGCCCTCGCGGGGGCGAGGATGGCGCCGTCGGCGACGGAGACCTTGGTTTCGGCCGGATCTCGCTCCCAGAGCGGTGTCGTCAGGAAGCCACCATAGGTGCGGATGCCGAGGAGGCTTTCGCGAAGCACCTCCAGATGCGGGTAGAGCTGAGCCTGGCGGACGACCTCGAAAGATAGCTTGCTATCGGGATTCTGAACGAGATCCGGCGAGCCAGTCTGATCGTTCGTGAGCCTCAGCTCATTCCTCCCATTGGTCATGTCATTCAACATGACCCTCGCTTCGGTTCCGCTATCATCGATCGCATGCAGCGATTCGTCATAAAGTCCCGAGGAGCCGCTGCATAGATTATATCGGAGCTGCCCTACATGGGGGAGCCGCCAATGTTCCTCGTCCCGGAACCCAAAGCAGATCTCGATATCCGTCGCATACTCCGGCGCCGACACGTACCAGCCGAGCTCGCGCACCGCCGCGTCGAACCCGACGACGCCGCACCGATGCAGAAGCCCCAGCACCTGGAGGACGCTGCTCTTCCCGGACGCGTTGGGCCCGATCAGCACGACCGGCTTGCCCGCCTCGAAGTCGATCGTCACGTCCCGCAGCAGGCGGAAGTCCTTGATCGAGAGCCGCGTCCACATGGCAGGGCTCACCTCAGCACGAGGCCCCGGGGGCTGTCCAGTGAGCGTCGACCGGATCCGTCCGTTCCCTCGGTCCGGTTCTGCCCGGTCCTGCCCGGTCGCGCCCTGGAGCATCCGGCCCGGCCGGTCGCACCCTCCTGGCATGAACTACTGCAAGAACACCTCAAAACAGCTTCATCTGGCGCCTCGCCGGATCGGGTGCCTTGCGGGGCGGAGGGGCGTCGCCGCGATCGACGAGCCGCTCCTCGATCGCGGCGAGGAAGGGGCAGGGGGCCGCCTCGGCGACGCGACCGTGCCGGGCGCGCTCGCGGGCGCGCGTGAGATAGAGCCGCTCCCGCGCCCGGGTCATGCCGACGAAGAGCAGCCGCCGCTCCTCGTTCACGTCGCCCTGCTCGTCGCGCGAGAACCTGAGCGGCAACAGGCCGTCCTCGCAGCCCACCACGAACACCGTGCGGAACTCGAGGCCCTTGGACGCGTGCAGCGTGAGCAGCGAGATGCGATCGGCGCGAGGGTCCCAGGCGTCGACCTCCGAGACGGTGGCGAGATCGAGCAGGAGCCGCCCCTCGTCCGCCCCGGCCCGCGTCGCGAGCGGCAGGAGCAGCTCCAGCGCCGCGTCCACGCCGGCCTCCCCCGCGAGGGCCTCGCCGCCCTCCGGGTCGGAGCCGGCGACCTCCGCCGCGGCGCCCGGGGGCCGCGCGACCTCCCGGCGCAGCCCGGCCGCCGCCTCCTTCAGCCGCTCCGCGAGCGGCCGGGTCGAGGGCATGGCGAGCGCCGCGGCCACGATCGCCTCGGCCGCCGCGCGATCGGCGAGCCGCCGGTGCGACCGCTGCTGGAACGGCATGCCCGACCGCGCGAGCGCCTCGCGGATCACCCCCGCCTGCGCCTCGGTCCGGTACAGGATCGCGAAATCCGAGAACGAGCAATCCGACCCGGCCTCCGGAGACGCGACCCGCCCGCTGTCCATCGAGAAGAAGGTCGAGCCCCCCATGGCCCGCTCGATCGCGTGCACCACGAGCTCGGCCTCGCCCCGCTCCGTCGCCGCCTCGCGGATCGCGATCCGCTCGCCGCCCGGCGCGATCGGCGTGAGCTCACGCGCCCCGAGCGTCGGCGAGGGGCCCACCACCTGCAGCGCCGCAAGGACGATCGGCCGCGCGGATCGATAGCTCCGCCGGAGCCGCACGACCCGCGCACCGGGGAAGGCCTCCTGGAAGCGCATGAAGAACCCGACGTCCGCGCCGCGGAACCCGTAGATCGCCTGATCCGGATCCCCGATCGCGCAGACGTCGCCCCCCTCCGGCGCCAGCGCGCGCACCAGCCGGTATTGCCGCTCGTCGATGTCCTGATACTCGTCGATTGAAATGGACCCGTACCGCCCCCGCACCGCCGCCCGCACGTCGCCCCGGGTCTCCAGGAGATCGACGGCGAGCCCCACGAGGTCATCGAAATCCCAGAGCCTGCGGGCGTCGAGCTCCCGCTCGTAGATGTCCCAGGCCCGATCGATGTCTCCCCCCGGCACCAGCGCCCCCGCCGGCAAGCGCCCCGCTCCGCTGCGCCGCGGGCAGATCCGCTTGCATTGAGAGATATCGGCGACGAGCCGCCCCGCCCGCCGCGCCGGCAAGCCCAGCGCCTCCGCGAGGATCGCTGCCCGCTCCCGCTCCCCGGCGAGCTTGAACGCCGGCCCGTCCTGCCCCGCGGCGCCCCCGGCGTGCTCGCGGAGGATGGACAGGCCGAGCGCGTGGAACGTCATCGCCGGCACGCGCTCGCCGTCCGGGCCGAGCAGGGCCCGGAGCCTTTCGCGCATCTCGTCCGCCGCGCGCCGGGTGAACGTGATGGCCAGGCAAGCCTCCGGCGCGAGGCCTTGCTCCGCGACGAGGTGCGCGATTCGATGGGTGAGCGTCCGCGTCTTGCCCGTCCCGGGGCCGGCCAGGATGAGCAGCGGGCCCCTCGTGATCGCCGCCGCCGCCCGCTGATCCGGGTCGAGCGCCGCGAGGATCGTGGATCCCGCATCCGTGGCCGCTCCCGAGCCCGTTCCCGTGACCGTGACCGCACCCGCGGCCGTTCCCGCGACCGTGCCCGTGCCCGCGGCCGCTCCCGTGCCCGTGCCCGTGCCCGCGGCCGCTCCCGTTCCCGCGACCGTGACCGCGCCCGTTCCCGTGACCGCGCCCGTGGCCGCCCCCGGCCCCGGTGCCGCCGCCCGCGCCCGCGGCGGCTCCTCGAACAGCAGCCCGCTCCGGCGCAGCTCTCTTGGCTCGAAGAGCCGGATCGTCCCGTACTCGCCGTCGTATCCTGCCTGCCGGATCACGCGCCCGGCCCGCATCCGCGAGATCGCCTCCCCGAGCAGCGGCGGCCCCGCCCGGTCGATGGCCTCGATCGGCGCGTCCTCGAGCAGGTGGAGCTCCGGCCCGACCCGGGCCAGCAGCCCCTCGTAGCTCCGCTGCACCGCCTTGCTGTCGACCCCGGCCCCGTGCAGCTCCGACAGCACCTCGGGCAGCGGCACCAGGCTCCGGAAATCGCTCGCGCCCTCGGGCTTCGCGCCCTCGGCGCGGTCGGCGAGCTCCTCCACCCGGTGCAGCACGCCCACCGTCACGGGCTGCCCGCACACCGGGCAGCGCTCCCCACGGGCACGCGTCTCCTCCGGGGACAGCGCCACGTTGCACTTCCGGTGGCCGTCGAGGTGATATTTCCCCTCCTCGGGGAAGAATTCGCTCGTCCCGCAGAATCCCTCGCCGGTCTCGAGCGCCCGCCGGATCGCGAAGTAATCGAGCGGCACGTCGAACGCCGTCGCCTCCCGCCCGAGCTTCGCCGGCGAGTGCGCGTCCGAGCTCGACACCAGCCGGTACCGATCGAGCGCCGACAGGCGCCAGTTCATCGCCGGATCCGACGACAGGCCGGTCTCCAGCGCGAAGACGTGCCCCGACAGATCCCCGTAGCAATGCTCGACCGCATCGAACCCCGCCTTCGAGCCCAGCACGGAGAACCAGGGCGTCCAGATGTGGGCCGGCACGAGGTACGCTCCCTCGCCCGACTCCAGCACCGCCTCGAGCAGGTGCCTCGAGTCGAGCCCCAGGATCGGCCGCCCGTCCGCCCCGAGGTTCCCGATCTTCGAGAGCGTCTTCACGAGCCGATCCGCCGCCTCGAAATCAGGCGCATACACGAGGTGGTGGACCTTCCGCGTCCGCTCGCCCTTCTTGTAGATCGTCGAGATCTCGACCGAGAGCATGAACCGCACGCTCCCCCTGCAAGAAGCCTCGAGCTTCTCCGAGACCGCCCGCTCCACGTCCTCCCGCAGCCGATAGAGCCCCGGCTCCGCCGGAACGAGCTGCTCCTTGAGCTCCGCCATCCAGGCCGGGTGCGTGAAATCACCCGTCCCGATCACCCCGATCCCCTTCCGCCGCGCCCAGTAAGCGAGGTGGAGCAGATCACAGTCGGTGCTCGTCGCCCGGGAATACTTCGAATGGACGTGGAGGTCGGCGAAAAAGCGCATGGCACTCCCCGCGTGGGCCCCCTCCGCCGACCTCTAATCGATGAAATACGGACAGGTCAACGCAATAAAACGACAAAAAATCGACGTGAGATGTGGAAATTCAGCCCGGTACCGCGCAATGCGATCGCGCCGCCGGAGCGGGTCAGGGGTGAAATCGCTGCCCAGGGAGGCCGTGGGGGAGGTCTCGTGGAGGCCCTGGCTGACCTCGAGGCGGACCCGCGCGCGAGGGGCAGCGATCGTGTTCCGGCGCACTCCAGCGTGCGGAGCGCCCCGCCCAGACGCCGAGGCCGGCAGCGGCGCGCCGCGCCCCCGGCCGGCCGCTTCCCGCGGCAGGGTCCCCGTGATACCCAGGGCGGAGGAGATGCGCCCTTGACCCCTCCGATGGAAGCGCCTCCCGCCGCGGCGGCCGGCGCGCCGACGCCGCTCTCGCCGTACCACAAGCGCCTGTTCGTGTTCCTCAGCGTGGCCTCGTTCTTCGAGGGGTACGACTTCCTCGCGCTGACGCAGATCCTGCCGAACCTCGGCAAGGAGATGGGCCTCGGCGCCTCGGACGAGGGGATGCTCGTGGCGGTGATCAACGTGGGGACGATGATCGCCTATCTGCTCGTGCGGAAGGCGGATCACTGGGGCCGAAAGAAGGTCCTGACGCTGACGATCCTCGGCTACACGCTGTTCTCGATGCTGACGGCCGCGGCGACCGGCCCCGTGATGTTCGCCGGCTGCCAGCTCGTGGCGCGGGTGTTCCTGATCGGCGAGTGGGTGACGAGCATGGTGTACGCGGCGGAGGAGTACCCGGGGGACCGCCGCGGGACGGTGATCGGGATCATCCAGGCGTTCTCGAGCCTGGGGTCGATCGCGTGCGCGGGGCTGGTGCCGCTCCTGCTGAAGACGCCGCTCGGGTGGCGGTCCGTGTACCTGGTGGGCGGGATCCCGCTCCTCATGATGGCGATCGCGCGCCGGAGCCTGAAGGAGACGTCGCGGTTCGCGGAGCACGCGGCGAAGGGGCCGGTGGAGGAGCAGCCGATGGGGCGCATCTTCGGGACCCCGTACCGGAACCGGATGCTGATGCTGGCGCTGATCTGGTGCCTGACCTACATCTGCACGCAGAACGGGGTGACGTTCTGGAAGTCGTTCGCGATGCGAGAGCGGGGCCTGACCGACGCGCAGGTGGGGGCGAGCATCACGCTGGCGGCGGTGGCCTCGATGCCGATGGTGTTCTTCGCGGGGAAGATCCTGGACGCATGGGGCCGGCGCCGGGGCTCGATCCTGATCTTCACGGTGACCGCGGCGGGGCTCTTCGGGGCCTACTCGCTGCACTCGCAGGCGGCGCTGACCGCCGCGCTGGTGCTGGCGATCTTCGGCTCGAGCGCGGTCCTGCCGGTGCTGAACGCCTACACGACGGAGCTCTTCCCGACGGATCTCCGGAGCGACGCGTTCGCGTGGTCGAACAACCTGCTGGGCCGCATCGGCTACGTGGCGTCGCCGCTGGCCGTGGGGGTCGCGGCGGAGCGGGTCGGGTGGGGCAAGGCGGTGGCGGCGACGGCGATCTTCCCGATCCTGGCGCTGGCGCTGATCCTGACGTTCCTGCCCGAGACGCGCGGGAAGGAGCTGGAGCAGACCGCGGAGGTCTGAGGTGAACCATGAGCGTCGATTTCGGCAGGACCGCAGACGATTACGCCAGGCACCGCGCGGGGTTCCCCGAGCCCCTCTTCGATCGCCTCGCGGCGCGCGGCATCGGGCGGCCCGGCCAGCGGGCCGTCGACCTCGGGACGGGCACCGGATCGCTCGGCCGCGGCCTCGCCCGGCGCGGCGCCGCCGTGACCGGCGTCGACATCGCCGCGCCCCTCGTCGAGCAGGCGCGCGCCCTCGATCGCGCCGCCGGCATCTCGACGCAGTACGTCCTCGCGCCCGCCGAGCGCACCGGCCTCGACGCCGGGGCCTACGACGTCGTGGCCGCGGGCCAGTGCTGGCACTGGTTCGACCGCGCCGCGGCCGCGCTCGAGGCGCGCCGCCTGCTCGCCCCCGGCGGCCGGCTGGTGATCGCGCACTTCGACTGGATCGCCTATCCCGGCAACGTCGTCGAGGCCACCGAGGCGCTGATCGATCGCCACAATCCCCGCCAGCCCAAGCCCCACGTCCGCTTCGCGAACGGCACGGGCATCTACGCGACTTGGCTGCTCGACGCGGTCATGGCCGGCTTCGTCGGCGTCGAGACCTTCTCCTTCGACCTCGACGTGCCCTATTCGCACGAGGCCTGGCGCGGCCGCATCCGCGCCAGCCAGGGGGTCGGCGCGATGCTCCCCGACGCCGAGGTGACCGCCTTCGACGCCGAGCACGCCGCCATCCTGCAGGAGCGCTTCCCCGCCTCGCCGCTCCAGGTCCCGCACCGGGTGTTCGCGGTCGTCTGCTCCGCGCCCGGCTGACCGGATCCGCTATCGCGCCGCGACCCCGCCGAGCGCCTCGACCGCCATCTCCACCTGGCGCGCGATCCCCCCCTGCTTCGCCGGCGTCTCCAGGATCAGCGGCACCCCGTCCGGGATCAGCCGCGCCACCTTCCGGAACGCCAGCGCCGAGCCCCAGCTCAGCGGATCGTGGCGGCTCTGCGTGTTCACCTCGCTCACGTGGAGCTGGCGCAGCCGCTGCCCCAGGCCGCTCGCCAGGAAGTAGGCCTCGCTCATCGTCCGGTCCACCTGCCGCGCGTGCCCCAGATCCAGGCAGAAGGTCGCCTCCGGCAGCGCCTCGAAGAAGCGGCCCAGCTCCTCCACCGTCCGCCCGATGGGCTTGCGCTTGTCCATGTTCTCGATCACCGCCAGCGCCCCGAGCCGCCGCCACGCGGACACGTCGTGGATCGTGTCCGGGTGGATCACGATCGGCCACCCGCGCCCGGCCAGCTCCACCATCGCGTCCACCACGCGCGGCTCGTCCTGCGCGCTGAACCGGCTCGGCGCGTGCACCGAGACATACGGGTACGCCGACAGGTCCAGCCCCTTCGCCATCGCCAGGAGCGGCCCGACCTCGTGGAGCCGGAGCGCCGACAGCTCGACGGCCGTCGCCCCGCTCCCCGCCAGCATCTCCAGCGCCCGGCCCACGTCGCTCAGCGCCAGCGCCCCCGTCGAGAACCCGATCGGCCTCACTAGAATACACCGTAATCGTGGATCAGCTTCGTCAATACCGGATCCTCGTGAAAGAACAGCCGGTCCAGCCCCTCCTGGAAGCGCCGCCCGATCCGCGACACCTCGCGGAAGACCTCGTCCGCGCCGAGCTCGTCCATCCGCAGATCCTTGAGCCGCCTGCGCTTGTCGTCGTCGGCCAGGATGGCGAGGAAATCGTCGTAGGCCTCCAGGATCTTCCTCGCCGTCTCGGGCTGGATCGACGGCCTGAGCAGCACCTCCGCGAGGTTCTCGAGCGGCGTCAGCCGGATGCGATCCCGCAGGAACCGCACGAGCAGCGGGATCGAGATCCTGCCGTCGTCGCCCGTGAGCTTCGTGTAGCGCCCGAACAGCTCGAAGCTGAAGCACGTCAGGAGGCCGCTCACGAAGATCAGCTTGCGCGACATCCGGAGCTTCGCGTTCCGGAGCGCCCAGCCGTCGGCGCGCTCGCGCTGCTTGTTCACGAAATCGACGGCCACCGTCCGCCAGTAGCGCACGATGTCGTTCAGCAGGAAGCGCGGGATGAGCTGCACCTTCGAACCGAAGAGGATGCCCCGATCGTCCTCCACGTAGCGCGACAGGACCAGGCGCAGCACCCGCTCGTGCGCGTCTTCCTTGCCTATGGGCAAGGACTCCAGGAGGAGCAGGATCCGCTGCGTCGTGTTCCGGTTCGTGTCGTCCTGGCCGCCGATCTGGTGGAGGATCGGGTGGCTGAACGCCACGTTGCCGAACACGCCGGTGGGGCCGGGGCCGAGGTAGCCCGCGCCGGAGAGGAGGCGGTGGATCGCCTGCACCTGGCCGTAGTGGGCCTCGTCGGCCTGGCCGTCGATGAGCAGCGTCCAGTCGAGGTCGCTGCCCCGCGTGTACTCGCCGCGGGCCAGCGAGCCGAACACGACGATGCTCGTGTCGCTCGGGTCCTGATCGAGCAGCAGCTCGCGCAGCCTGGCGCGCGTCTCCGCCGAGAGCGCCCGCGCCCTCGCGAGGTGCGGGAAACCGCGGCCGACCTTCTCCTCGACGCGCTCGATCGCGCTCCGATCCGACGACATCCTGATCCCTTCCGGCCGCGCCCCTGCCCGGCGCGCGACCTCGTCCGCCGCGCGCCGTACACGAGAGGGGCCGCGGGCTCCCGAGAAGCTACACCCCGCGGAGCTTGACCCTCAAGCTGCGCGCGCGCTCACTCGTCCTGCTCGATCACGACAATGTCCGAGCCGCCGGCCTCACGCGCGGCTTGCCTTCGCGGCGCCGCGCTCATAGCGTCGGGGGCGTCCCATGCAGCTCGGCGCAACCATCCGGGGCACCACGTACCGCTTCGGGTCCGTCAAGGAGGTGCTCGCCAAGGCGAACCCGCCCAAGTCGGGGGACGACCTCGCGGGCGTGTCGGCGCGCGATCCGGTCGAGCGCGTCGCCGCGCGCGCCGTGCTGTCGGAGCTCACGCTCCGCGACCTGCGCGAGAACCCCGTCGTGCCCTACGAGCAGGACGAGCTCACCCGCATGGTCGAGGACACGCTCGACGCGCAGGCGTTCGACGCGGTGAAGCACCTCTCCGTGGGCCAGCTCCGCGAGTGGCTGCTCGACGCGAAGACGACCGGCCCGATCATCCGCTCCGTCTCCCCCGGCCTCACGCCCGAGATGGCCGCCGCCGTCTGCAAGCTGATGTCGAACCTCGACCTCATGGTCGCCGGCGCCAAGTGCGAGGTCGTGGTCCGCGCCAACAACACCCTCGGCCTGCCCGGCCGCCTCTCGTCGCGCATCCAGCCCAACCACCCGACCGACGACGTGGAGGGCATCCTCTTCAGCGCCCGCGAGGGCCTCTCGTACGCGTGCGGCGACGCGGTGATCGGCGTGAACCCCGCGACGGACACCGCGGAGTCGACCGCGGAGATCCTGCGCGCGCTCGACGATCTGACCACGAGGAACAAGATCCCCACCCAGAACTGCGTGCTCTCGCACGTCACGGTCCAGATGAAGGCGCTCGATCTGGGCGCGCCGATGGGCCTGATGTTCCAGTCGCTCTCGGGCAGCGAGGCGGGCAACCGCGCCTTCGGCGTGTCGCTCACGCTCATGGACGAGGCGTGGGACAAGATGAAGCGCCTCACGAGGACGCGCGGCCCCAACGTGATGTACTTCGAGACGGGCCAGGGCTCGGCGCTCTCGTCGGACGCGCACCACGGCGCGGACCAGCTCACGCTCGAGGCGCGCTGCTATGGCTTCGCGCGCCGCTACCGCCCGTTCCTCGTGAACACGGTCGTCGGCTTCATCGGCCCCGAGTACCTGGAGAACGGCCCGCAGATCACGCGCGCCGGCCTGGAGGACCACTTCATGGGCAAGCTGCTCGGCCTGCCGATGGGCTGCGACGCGTGCATGACGTACCACGCGTGGATGAGCCAGGACGAGCTGGAGAGCCTGAAGGTGCTGCTCGCGGCGGCGGGCTGCAGCTACCTCATGGCCCTGCCGGTCGGCGACGACATCATGCTCAACTATCAATCGACGTCGTTCCACGACATCCCCTCGGTGCGCCGCCTCTCGGGCAAGCGCCCCGCGCCGGAGTTCGACGCCTGGCTGCAGGAGAAGGGGATCCTCGACGGCGACCGGCCCGGGGAGCGCTTCGGCGATCCGGAGGTGATCCGATGAGCGCGACGCGCGAGCTCGTGGCGGCGCTGCGGCGGCGCCTCGAGGCCGAGGATCCGATGCCGGCGCCGCCGCCCGTGCCGGCGATCCCGTCGCCGCCGCGGCGGGTGTTCCCGACCCCGCACACGCGCAGCCGCTACGCGGAGAAGGCGGCCGCGCGGACGACGGCGCTCGTGGGCATCGGCCGCGTGGGGACGCGCTACGCGACCGACGTGGTCCTCCAGTTCCAGGCCGAGCTCGCGGTGGCGCGCCAGGCGGTGGCCACGGTGCTGCCCGACGGCTGGGCGGAGACGAACGGCCTCCTGCCGCTCCATTCGCGGGTCCGCGATCACCACCAGTTCCTGCTGCGCCCGGATCTGGGGCGGCGCCTCGACGATGCGTCGCGCGAGCGGCTCGGGGCCCGGGCGCGCCGGGGGGTCGACGTGCAGCCGATCCTGGCGGACGGGCTGTCGGCGGTGGCCTGCATGGGCTCCGGGCTGGACCTGCTCAAGCATTTCACGGCGGCGTGCGAGGCGCGGGGCTGGACGGTGGGCACGCCGATGTGCGCGCGGTTCGCGAGGGTGTGGCTGGAGGACGAGATCGGCGAGATCGTCGGCGCGCGCGTGGCGGCGATCCTGCTCGGGGAGCGGCCGGGGCTCGGGACAGGGGACGGCCTCTCCGCCTATCTGGTGCACGAGCCGAGGGTGGGGAAGACGGACTCCGATCGAAACATGATGTCGAACATCCACGCCCGCGGGACGCCGCCGGAGCAGGCAGGCAAGCGCCTGTCGGTCCTCGTGGGGGCGATGATGGAGCAGCGCACGTCGGGTGTGGGCCTGGATCTCGGCGGCCTCGCGCGCGAGCTCGGCGACGCGGCAGGCCGAGGTTATCGCGCGCCCGAGCCCCGGGTGCGCCTCGTCGAGGTGAAGGGATGAGCATTCTCGAGCCGATCCCCCCGACCATTCTATCCATCCGCCGGATCCCCGCGGCGGATCCGGCCCTGCTGGTGGCCTACGGCGCGGATCCGGCGCGCCACACGTCGCTGGGCCTCGTGACGTGCGATCAGGACGACTCCACGTACGTGGCGCTGGACGAGGCGACGAAGCACGCGGCGGTCGACGTGGTGTTCGCGAGGTCGTTCTACGCGGGCTCCGGGAACTCGTCGGGCCGCCTCTCCGGGGAGATCCTCGGGGTCCTGGCCGCGGCGGATCCCGACGAGATCGACCACGGCCTCCGGGCGCTCGTGCGCTGCCTCGAGGACGACGCCTGCTTCTACAAGGCCGACGATCAGGGCACGGTGACGGTGTTCCCGCACGTCATTGCCTCGCTCGGCCATTACCTGTCGGCGCAGGCGGGGCTGTCGGTCGGGGAGAGCATGGCGTACCTGGTGGCGCCGCCGATCGAGGCGACGGTGGCGCTCGACGCGGCGCTCAAGGCGGCGGACGTGCGGGCGGTGAAGATCTTCCCGCCGCCGACGGAGACGAACTTCGCGGCGGCCTGGCTCGCCGGGTCCTTGCCGGCGTGCCAGGCGGCGGCGGAGGCTTACGCGGAGATGGTGGTGGCCGTGGCGCGGGAGCCCCGGAAGTAGCGGCGGACCGCGGCCGGTCAGGAGACCGAGACCCCCGGGGCATAGGCGACCGTATAGGCCAGGGAAATGGTCTTCTGGCCGCTGGGGTCGATCTCGGCGCGCCAGGTCACGAAGCCGTTGTCGTCGGCCGAGGCCTCGGGGAGCGTGCGCTCCTTCGAGAGCTCCACGCGGACGTGCTCCACCTCGGAGACGGGGATCCGCTCGGTGACGGCGACCTCCCTGGGCAGGCCGGAGAGGTTGCTCAGGTGGAGCGAGACCTTGTGGAAGACACGGGTCCACTTGTCCACGGAGTCGACCTTCTTCTCGGTCTTCACGGCCCTGACGACGCGCAATGCGTCGTCGGGGCCGAAGCCGAGCTCGAAGCGCTCGCCCTTCGCGATGAACGGGAGATCGGTCCAGCCGACGAAGCCGCTGTCCCTGGCGAGCTCCACGGGGCCGGGGAGGAGGGGGCTCGAGCCCTCGTTGCGCTGCGTGCTCTGGAGGAGGACCTTGGGGTCGAGCTCGGGCTTGCAGACGAGCTTGATCTCCGCGGGGGCGCGGAACGAGGAGAGGGGGATCACGCTGGGGCGGCCGTCGGAGGGCACGCTGCAGCGGCGAGGGGCCCGGAGGTTCTGGACCTCGCCGCCGTCGTCGACGCCGGGCAGGTCCACCCCGGCGGGCGCCGGCGGGCCGCCGCCGCCGTCGACGCCGGCCCTCTGGATCGCGACCTCCCTCGTGCCGACCACCACCTCCTCGCGCTTCTTCTGCACCGTCAGGAGGTCGTCGGAGAGCAGCGGCGGCTCCGTGCCGAGCGAGGCCCGCGCGGTCGAGAACGAGAGCTCGGCGTCGGTCCAGTCCTCTCCGGTGTTCTGCCAGACGACCGCGCAGGAGGTGAGCTCCAGCGCCCCCTCGGAGGCCAGCCTCGCCCGGTGCATCGGGCGCCACAGGGCGTTGGGGCACACGTATTCGATGGTGATCTCGGCCTCCCGCTCCTCGTCGGAGAGGACGTCGATCTCCGCCCAGGCGACGAGCAGAGACTCGGCGCGGTCGAGCGCGCGGCGCAGCGTCACCTTGTGCTGGATGTCGCGGGAGATCCGCTGCACCTCGTGGAGTCGGTCGAGCACCTCCCGCCGGAGATCGCGGGCCCGCTCGCTCACCGCGTCGAAGCCCTCGCGCCAGCCGAACGCGGTCGCGAGGCCCCAGCCGGCGTCGGTCGAGATCTCGGAGAGGCCCCGGCCCATCGCCTCCCAGGCGCGGTTGTAGCGGGCCTCGAGCCGGCCGGCGTCCTCCGCGGCGCGGAGCCGGCGGTCGTGCAGGGCGCGGATCTCCTCCTCGAGCGCGCGCAGCTCCTCCGGGCGATCCTCGCTCCGGATGCGCATCGCCCGGCGCACCCGGGCGTCCGCGACGCGCGCGCCGGGGGAGGCCGCCTCGGCGCGGAGCGAGACGTCCTGCAGCACCGGGGCCACGCCGGGGACGAAGAGCTGGTTGCGGCCGGCGGTGAGCTTCACCGCGCCCCGCCGGACGACGCGCGCGCGGTCCTCCAGCAGCGTGACCGCGGAGACCGGGGCGTCGAGCAGGCGGAGCTCGGGCGCGCGCTCGGGCAGGAGGCGCTCGATGATGCGGCGATCGGCGCTCTGGCCGGGTGTCTGGCGCGGGGCCTGGGTCGTCATGGCCTACAGCTCCCTCCGGTTGCCGCCGGAGATCTCGTTGTTGGCGTAGATCTTCACACCATAACGCGCCGAGAGCGTCGCGCGCGCCCCGGCCGCGAGCGAGAGGAGCCAGCGCCGGCCGCCCTCCAGGGCCCTCGTCCCGCGATCGGTCTGCTCGTATTTCTCCCAGGGCGGCTCGATCCGCAGCTCCTCCACGACGACCTCGGCGCCGGGCGCGGGCTGGGGGATCCGCTCGCGCACCTCGCAGCGGATCGGGCGCTCCAGGTGGTTGACGAGCTCGATGTCGATATCGTGGACGAGCTCCGCGGTGGCGACCACCTTGCTGCCGCTGCGCTCCTCGTGGAAGCGGGTGTTGCGCGCGCACTTGATGGCCTGCTCGACGCCCAGGCCGAGCTTGACCTTGCCGAGCGGGGCGACGACCGGGAGCGCGGTGCCGAGCACGTAATCGCCGGCCACGTAGATCTCGGCGGGGCCGGGGAGGAGCGGGGCCTGATCGGGGTTCTGGACCTCGGCCTCGCGGAACACGCTCGTGTCCTCGCGGGGCACGACGACGTAGAGCACGTCGCTCTGCGCGCGCCGGCTGCACACCGGGACCGCGTGGAACGCGCCGTCCGAGGGCACGTCCACGGGCGCGTCGCACGGATAGGCATAATCGAAGTGGCCCGCGGCGCGCCGCACGTCGGCGGCCCCGGGCGGGAGCGCCAGCGAGGCCACCGCGGCCGCGGCCTCCGCGGCGCGCCGCACGGTGTCCATCACGTCGAAGCTCACGCGGAGCCCCAGGCCCGCGAGGCCGGCGGCGTACCGCTCCGCCGGCGCCTCGACGCGGAGCCGGGTGCGCCCGCCGACGTCGTCCGAGGCGGGCAGCGCGAGCGCGGAGAAGCTCGGCGATCGGAGCGAGGACGCCGCCTCCGGCTCGTCGCGCGGGGCCCCCATGGTCATCTCGGCCTGGGGGGCCGCCGGCCTGGGCGCGGCCATCTTCCGCGAGGCGCTCGCGGAGCGCGCCGCGGGGGCCGGCGCCATCGGGGGCGGGGGCGGGGGCGCCGCCTGCGCGGCGATGTAGGCCGGCGCCGGCGGCGGTGGCCCGAACCCCCCCGGCGGCGCCCCGAACGCCGGCGGTCCCGGCGGCGCGGCGTAGGCCAGCGCAGCGCCGGCACCCATCCGCTCGACGGCTCCGGAGGCCGGCAGCGTGTCGTCGTCCAGCCCGAACGCCGGCCGCGCGCCCTCCTCGAAGCGAGCCCCGCCGCCCAGCGCCGCCGGCTCGGCCACGACGCTCCGCCGCAGCGAGGGTTCCGTGGGGGCCGTGAACGCCGGCGCCGAATAGGCCGCCCCGAGCCGCGCGAGCGGCGCCACCCTGGCCCGATCGCGATCGTAATCGGCGAAAAGCGCCCCGGACCCCACGGGCGCCGGCCGGATCGCCCTCCGCGGCGGCGGCGGCTGGACCTTGCCGATCCGGAGCGACGACAGCTCCGGCAGCTCGGTCCACGCGAGCGGCTCGGCCGTGGAGAGCACGAGCTCGACCCCGGACCAGTCCTCGCCGCTCCGCTGGCAGACGAGCGCGCGCATCAAGATGTCGGCCGTCGTGCAATCGCGGCTCATCCGGACCTGATAGGCCGGGGCCCACCGGGCGCCGGGCACGTCGTATTCGACCACGAGGCTCGCCCCCGCGCCGATCTCCCCCTCGCCCCGGAGGTGGACGTGGACCGATTTGCGCAGCTCGTCGGGCCGGACCTCGAGCGCGGTGGAGGCCAGCATGCGCTTCTCCTCGGCCTCGCGGAGCAGCTCCTCGAGCCTCCGCTGCTCCTCGCGGAGCGCGCGCAGCTCGGCGAGCCGCTCGGCCACGGCGACCTCGAGCTCGGCCTCGAGCCTCTGCCGCGCGAGGAGCGGGGAGGGGGGCGGCGGGTGCCCCATTTCCCCTTCGGGCCGGACCGGCACCGGGACGGCCTCGAGCGCGTCGATCTCGGAGGCGAGCTGGTCGCACATCTCGCGGTTGACCTTGAGGGCGTGCGCGAGCCGCTCGCGCTCCTCGACGCCCGGCGCGGCCGGCGGCGCCTCTTTCCGCTGGACGTGCAGGCCCACGCGGATCTGCGAGGCGATGAAGCGCTCGGCCCCCGGCCCCTCGAGCCGCGCCTTGACGGTGGCGTCGATGAGCGAGAGCGGGAGCCCAGGGATCTCCAGGTCGAGCGCCCTCTCGTCGCGGCCCGCGGGCAGCTCCACGCGCCTCCTGACGGTGGCGCCCGAGCAATGGAGGGTGACCGATTCGATGCGGGATGCGGCGACGGCCATGGGG
>CAYQYG010000167.1:0-16966 GCA_964421485.1 uncultured Polyangiaceae bacterium
CACTCGCCTGCCTAGCGGCTGAGCCCGTATCACACGCAGCTGAGCACCGCTCTAGTTGGGCGGCCTTCCAGTATCGATCAGGAAATCGTGGCCGTCATAGCTTCTGAGCGCCTTGCAGCTTCCCGAGCTCACGGTCGAACGTACCGAGGGGGACATGACCGGCTTTGCGCGCGACCTCCAGGATCAGGCAGTCGGAGAATCCAAGTTTAGGACGCTTGCGATACTGCGCGACGGCCGCATTCACCACGTCAGCGTCCTGGACCACCAGATCCTTATGGTCCAGCAACATTTCCACTCCCAGCGCGATCTGTTCGGGTTTCACGTTATACACGGTGTCCAGCACCCAGACGGCCTCCATCAGGACGAGGTGCGAGATCCATGCACCTGCCTGCACGAAACCCTCGACCGCAGCGAGTTGTTTCGGATCATCACGTGCAAGCAGCCGAACGAGGACGTTGGTGTCAACGGCGCGCATGTCGCGTCCTCACGTGCTGCCTGATGCCTTCCTTGAGATCCTCGAGGCTCCGAGGCTCGGGCGCTCGAGAAAACAGAACCTGGTGGAGTTCCTCGGATGTATGCCGACCAACTCGCCGGACCATGACGCGATCATCTTCGGCGTCCCACTCCAAGACGGATCCTGGGACGAGCTCGAGACGCTTGCGTACCTCGACCGGAACCGAAATCTGGCCCTGCGCGGTGAGCCTGGACTGTGCGAGCTTCATGCGGGGAAAGTACCACGGTAATGTGACCGGTGCAAGGATCTTCTGATCTGGCGAAGCGGGCATCTGCGGACGAGCCGCAGACGGTCGCTACCGATGGACGACTGCCCGAACACAGATTTCCGGAAGCCGGCCGAACGCTCGGCGGCAGGGCGTCCGTGTCCCGGCCGCCAGGGGCAAGGGCGTCCCGAGGGGAGCCGCTTCCGTCACCATGGCCTTGTCGCTCGACGTCCTGGCGATCAGCCAGCCGCAGGCACGCTGCCGAGCCGAGCGGAGATCGGAGCGAGGCTGCGTGCTCAATCCGGCAGTTCGCCCTCTAGTTGCCCGAGGTCGGCTTCGTTGTCGCGGATGAACTGGAGCAGCTTGACGAATGTGCTCGCACCCGGCTTGGCCCAACGGTCTCCTCTTGTGTCAGCGCCGAGGATCCATTACAAGACTGGCAATCTCGCGGCCCCCACCGCGCAGCGGTTTAGTCCAACGGGCGCATGAGCGGCGGGCGCGAAGCGCCCGGCCGATCCATGCGCATGTTCAGCAGAGTCACGATATCGCGCGCTTGCATCGTGGCCAGCGACGACCTGACCGACGAGGTACGCGATCCCGATCGACGGGCCGCCGAGGCCCCCGCCTCCGTAGCCGCCGCTGCCACCAGCGCCGCCCACGCCTCCCCAGCACCCCGCGTGCGATGCGTTGACCCCAGCACCGCCGACGCCCGGCACGCCGCCCACGCCCCCGAGCTGGGCGAGCCCGCCCGCTCCGCCGTCGCCGCCGTTGCCGGTCTCGATCGAGACCGCCGTCAGGGTCACGTCACTGCTCAACGACAGGAGCCCGATGCTGGCGCCTCCGAAGCCGCCCCCCTTGCCTCCCCTGCCGCCACACCCTCCGGCGCCGCCCGAACCCCCCGACGCGCCGCCCTTGGGCGTCCCGGGGCTGATCCCGCAGTAGAGCAAGCCCCCGCGTGACCCGCCGCCCCCGCCGCCCCCCTGACCGGGCGCGCCGTCTTCGCCATCCTTCCCGGGCTTGCCCTCCCAGACCCCGTCGCCCGCGATGCGCCCCGGCCACAGCGCGCCGAGACCGTGCGCCCCATCGGTACCGGGGGCACCCACCTCACCACTCGTACACGAGAGCCCATTGACCTCTCCGACGCCGCCGAGCCCCAACCCCTGCGGGTTGTCGATCGGCTCCGGCTGCCCATCGCCGCCATTGCCGCCACCCGACGCGATCCCATCGCCGCCCCGCCCGCCGACGGTGGACACGTCGCCGCACGCCGTCAACACCGCCTCGCCCCCCGGCGCCACATCGGCGGAGCACGCCGCCAGACCGTCGTTCCCCGGCGCCCCGCCCGTCGCCGGTTGCACACCGCCTCCCTCTCCTGGCGCCCCCTTCGCTCCGTTACCCGCAACCAGCTTGCTCCGGCGCAAGTCCACGATGGCGCCGCCGAGCACCACCATCGCGATCGACGACCCGCTCGGGACCGTCGCGTCGGCC
This sequence comes from uncultured Polyangiaceae bacterium, assembly GCA_964421485.1. Lineage (GTDB taxonomy): Bacteria > Myxococcota_A > Polyangia > Polyangiales > Polyangiaceae > CAYQYG01. The sequence continues at coordinate 2,205 of CAYQYG010000167.1, forward strand.
GCCTCGAGCTGCAAATCGAACAACGTGGACCGGCCCCCATCGGACGCCACTCGAAGCGGCACCTCATCCGGCGCCGGAGCGATCACCGTCTTCCGCGCGTGCCCCACGTAGGCCCACCCCTGCGAACAGTCGAGCCCGCCCCAGATCTCGATCCCCGCGGGCAGCATCACCGCATCGCCGAACACCTCCGCGCACGCATAGACCCGCCTCGTTTTTCCGGACGTCGCCAACGAGATCGCCCGCTCGAATGTTCGCACGGGCTTCTCCGCTGTCCCCAGGTTGTTGTCATCGCCGAGACTTGAGCTAACAAAGACGCCGCAACGATCCTCCGTCGGCCCCTCGGTCGGATCGGTGCTGCACACGGGCTCCGGATCCGGTTGCTCCGGCTGCTCCGGCGGCGGCTCGCAGTTGAGGGCGGCTTCGCATCGGTACTCGAGGCAACCGCACGTCCCGGCCGCGGTGCCACAGCCCACGAGAAGGAGCGAGACCGACGATTGAACGACAAGACGAAGAGAACGCAATCGCATGATTGCCCCCGATTCAGAACGATCCATGAACAAGAAGCCCCGAGCTTGGCCCCGCGACCGGAACGATCCGGATACCCGTCTTTGGCCTCGACGGTTCGGGCGACGACAGGAACGACCGGACGGTCAGACCGGCGATCACTCCGGAAGCGACGAGGCTCGTCACGCTGATCCAGGAGAGCGCGACCCGACCGCGCTCCGCATCGTCGAGCTGAACGCACCCGCCGTCCCCCGAGGCTCCATGGCAAGCGAAGGGCCCCGAGCGCTGCTTGATCCCCGCGCCGTCCTCCTCGATCTTGCCTTTCAATACCTCCTCTCCGATCAGCGCCGCGATCCCCACGGCCGCCGTCACCCCGCTCGTGACGATGCCCGCCGTGCGCCACGCCGCGGCGCTCGCATCCGCGCGCTTCTCGGGCGTCGCCGCGGGAGGGCTGGCGCGCGACGCCACTGGGATCACCGCCGGTGCCGGTCGCGAGGAGGACGGGAGGCGGAGGTGCATCTCCTGGTAACTCGACAGCCCGCCACCGCCTCGAAATTCGCCTGATCGTCGTCGTAGCCCGCCAGTCGCGCCCGGATCCCATGGCGGCCGGGCTCGAGAAACAGGCCATACGATCCCCCTCGATTGGGGATCGCCTTGCCGTCGATCAGGACCTCGGCGTCCGGCGGCTCGACGCTCAGATACAATCGGCCAACGTATTTCTCCGCGATGCGCTGGCCCGCGGCGAACCGCCGCTCGAGCGCGGGATGCAGCGCCGTCCCGCCGAGCGTCAGGGCCTCGTCGAGATGCTCTGCCGCGTCCCGATGCTTTTTCTGCCCCAGCTCGGCCAAACCGATCTCCCCTATGATCTCGGCGCGAAGCGTCGCAGCCGCATGGCCGGGGTTCGCCGCGGCGAGCGCCGCTCGAAATGCCGTTTCGGCGTCCGCCCATCGCGCCGCATCACGCGCAATGCGCCCGCGGCGCAGCGCATCCATCACGGGATCCTGCGCACCGGATGGAGCACCGCGGGGCGCCTCCTGCGCGGCGACGACCGAAGGGCCACCCAGGACACAGACCACCAAGAACGCGGAGCACCCACCCAGCCATGACCGCATGCCGGCATGCTACGGCGGGCCCACCGACGGCCGCAACCCCCCACGATCCTTCAGGAGACGTGCCCGGCCGAGACCACCTCGGCCCTCGAGGATGTAGGCACGCGCCCCACCTCTCCCGATGCGCTCCGAAAAAAAGGAGGGGGGGGTCGGACGATTTTTACCCCCACGACCCCCCCCAAAAGCAACTAGCCATCGTGAGCCACGAGCCCCCCGACTCCGGAAACCTCCGGCGCGCCCTGCGTCGCCTCGGTCTGGCCCCCTGGGACGCGGACGACGTCGCGCAGGACGCGCTCGAGGTCTGGTGCAGAACCGACCAGGCCAGTCTGCACAACCCAGCGGCCTGGATCCGTGGCCTGCTCGTCAAGCTGGCGGCCCTGTTCCACCGGTGCAGGCGCAGCGAGGTCCTCACGTCCTTCGAGGAGGACAGCGATCTTCACAGCAGCGCCCCTGACCCCGAACAGAGCGCGATCATGGCGGACGAGCTCCGGTTGCTTCGATCCTGGATCGCCCAGATCCACAGCTCCCGGCGCGCTCTCTTCGTCGAGCACGAGGTGCTCGGCGTGTCCCTGGTCGACATCTCGGAACGGCACGGGATTCCTTATGAATCGGTCAAGTCACGCCTCGCGATCGCCCGGAAGGAGCTGATGGCCGCTCGAGACCGGTGGCGCGCCGAGCAGGCGTGGCGGAACCATGGCCGCGCGATGCTCCCGTTCGTGTTCCCGTTCATGGGATCCCGGCCTCTCCTGGCGCGAATGCTCGGAGCGCTCCGCGTCACCTCTGCAAAGCTCGCGGCGTTCGTCGGCCTGGCCGGGAGCGCCGGTCTTCTCGTCGTGATCGTCAGCGATAAGATGCGCGCAGCCGTCTGGCGCTGGCTCCGGCGCCTCGTACCGGAGCCGCCGAGCGATCTCGTCGCGTGCTCCCCAGCGGCTCCCATGTCCAGCTGCGGGCTGCCCCAAGGACCTGCAGGCCCCGACCGTCCTACGACCTCGCCGCCATGCCCCGCAGCGCTCTCGCCCCGCTGATCCTCGCCGCCCTTCCCGCATGCGCCCCCGCCCCCGCACCCGTCCCCTCGCCCTCACCGGCGCGGCCGGTCGCGGCGCACCGATTTCGCCCCGACCCGGGCACGCCGACGTTCTATTGCCCCGACCCTCCGTCGAGCAGCTGCCGGCGCAATTACCCCGAGGCGTGCGAGGCCGAGTGCGGCGACGGCAACGGCGTGAGCTGCCTCCATCTGGCGCGCTATTACCAGTCCTCGCCGCCCCACGAGGGCGCCGGCGACGACCCCCCGCCCCGCGACCCTGCCCGCGCCCGCGACCTGCGCGCGCTCGCGTGCCGGCTCGGCGTGCCCGACGCCTGTCATCAGCTCATCATGTGGAGCGGAATGAGCGCCTCCGGCCCTGATATCCACACCGCGCACACCGTCCTCGAGCAGGCGTGCGCGCGGGACCCGGTCTGCGGCTGCACCCTCCTCGGCGAGGCCCTCACCATGAACGAGCGCCTTGGCGAGCGCGGCCTCGCTCTCCTCGACGCCGCCTGCGTCCGCGGCGCCCTCTCGGCCTGTGACACCACCAGCATGCTCGCCGAGATCTGCAGCCGCGAGCCGGCCGGCAGCGCCTGCGCCGTTCTCAGCCGCCAGGGCCGCGTCGCCCGCCCCGAGCCGGCCGCCCCGGCGTGGCCGGAGCGGACTCCATGACCCTGCCCGGATCCCCACCCTCCGGCCCATATCAGCGCGATCGGGTTCTCTTGAAGAGATAGTAACGCTCGTTCTCGATATACTCGACCCCGCCGTTCGTCTTCCTGAGATAACGCTTGGACCGGCCTGCATGACCGCTGCTATTCAAGATCTCGTCTGATTCTTTCTCCACGAGCCGATATTTGCCCTGACGTCGCTCGATGGTCGCGATCAGGGCGAGCTCGTCGTCGCGGGCAGCCTCCACCGCGTCGTTCTGATGGTTGTTCGTGAGGAGCAAGCCGCCCATCTTCAGATATGGCCGGCACGCCTTCGAGACACCACCGGCAAAGAGCGCGAGGAGCAGATCGAACTGGTCCTCGGGGACCGGCAGCGGCCTGGTGAAGTCTTGAGAGATGAACTGGATATGTGGTGCCCGCCTGTAGCTCCGGTGTCGCTTGACCAGGGCGAGGACCATTTCGTGACTGGAGAAGAACTCCGTGGCGGCCGGGTCCTGGTCAACGAAGACGACATGCGGAAAGAAGAAGGCGGGCGTGATGTGAATGGAGCAGCCTGGGTAGAGGACTTCCTCGGGCTGATATCTCTCCTGGATGAGCTCGAAGAGGCCGCCCCGCTCGAAGCGAAGATCGACGTATTGTTTCTGATATCTGTCGGCAATGGCCTTGCTGTCATTCATCTGAGCTGGAAGAGATTGGCACGGCGCGCTCGTGCCGGCAACGGCGTGGACCTCGAACGCGGCCGCAGGGTGGGGAGCCGGCCGCGGTACCCGGCGCCCGGCCGGTGACAACGGCCTCCTCGCGCGGCTCGCCGGCTGCCCGGACCTGGACCTGGCTGCTCAGCTCGCAGCCGAAGTAGCCGGCAGGCGTCGCCCACGCGACGGCGCCCACCTCCCCTCAGCCCAGATCGACCCTGCCGGCCGGCAGGGGCCGGCCGTCAAGGCCGAGTGGCGGCGAGCCGCGCCCGCACCTTCGCGAGCACCGCGACGTCGGCCGGCGGAAAGAGCTCTTCGCGCAGCTCGGCGGCCTCGGCCCAGCGCACGGCGGCGACGTCGAGCGGCGCCGGCTCGGGCGATCCCTGGGCGCGCGCCGCCCCGTAGAAGAGCAGCAGCACCGATTTCGTGGGGTATCGGTGGAACGTCACCTCGACGATATCGCCGGCGACGATATCGACGCCGGTCTCCTCGCGGAGCTCGCGGACGAGCGCGTCGCGCGGATCCTCGCCGGGCTCGACCTTGCCGCCCGGGAATTCCCACGCGCCGGCGAGGTGGGTGCCGGACTTGCGCTGCGTGAGCAGCACGCGGCCGCGCTCGATGAGGATGGCGGCGGCGACGAGGACGGTGGCGGGGTGGGGCTCAGGCATGGTCACGAGGCGATCTTGTTGCACCTCATCTCCCGGATCTCTTCAATGCTACCCATGGGACCGCACGGTGGAGGCTCTGTCAAGCGAGCGGCCGGCGCACCGAGGCGCTTCCCTCGGGGCGCGACCTGTGGGATGCGCTCCGGCATGGGTGTGACGTACAGGGACGCGGGGGTCGACATCGACGCAGGGGACGCGCTCGTCGAGCGGATCAAGAAGCTCGCGAGGCCCACGCGCATCCCCGAGGTGCTGGCCGGCGTGGGCGGGTTCGCGGGGCTCTGCGCGGTGCCGGGAGGGCTCGCCGACCCGGTGCTGGTGAGCGGCACCGACGGCGTGGGCACCAAGCTCAAGGTCGCCTTCGCGACAGGCGTGCACGACTCCGTGGGCATCGACCTCGTCGCGATGTGCGTGAACGACGTGCTGACCGTCGGCGCGCGGCCGCTCTTCTTCCTCGACTACTTCGCCACGGGGCGGCTCGAGATCGACGTCGGCGAGGCCGTCGTGCGGGGCATCGCCGAGGGGTGCAAGCAGGCCGGGTGCGCGCTCATCGGCGGCGAGACCGCCGAGCTGCCCGGTATGTACGCGGACGGCGAGTACGACCTCGCCGGGTTCGCGGTGGGGGTCGTGGAGCGCGCGCGCATCCTCGACGGCAAGCGGATCACGGAGGGGGACGAGGTGATCGGCGTCGCGTCGAGCGGGCTGCACTCGAACGGCTACTCGCTCGCGCGGCGCGTCTTCGAGAAGGAGATGGGGCTGCGCATGAGCGATCGCGTCGAGGAGCTCGGCCGCACGGTCGGCGAGGAGCTGCTCACGCCGACGCGCATCTACGCGCGGGCGATCGCGGCCGCGCTCGCCGCGTGCGGGGGCGACGTCCGCGGCCTGTCCCATATCACCGGCGGCGGGCTGCCCGGCAACGTGCCGCGCGTGCTGCCAGAGGGCCTCGGCGCCCGCCTCGATCTCTCCACGTTCGAGCGGCCCGCGGTGTTCCGCGTGATCGAGCGCGGCGGGCCGGTCGACGAGCCCGAGCTGCGGCGGACGTTCAACCTCGGCGTGGGCCTCGTCGCATTCGTCGCGCGCGGCGCAGGGGAGCGGGCGATCGCCGCGTTCAATGGCGCTGGGGAGCGCGCGTGGCGGCTCGGCGAGGTGATCCGGGTGGGGGACGTCGAATTCGAGGAGCGGGTGCGCTTCTCGGGCTGAGCGGCGCCGCTCGCGGCGGCGGGGTCCTCTATTTCGCCTTGAGCCGCGCCCTGAGCTTGCGGATGGCGTCGTCGACGGTGCGGCTGTGCTTGAAGCACGCGCGGACGACCTTCTCCATCACGAGCAGCGCGCGGCCGTCGCCGTCGGCCACCCCGCGGTCGAGGAGGGTGAGCTTCTTGTCGCAGGGGACGTCGCGGAGCTGGAAGGCGATGCGCGTGGCCGGCGTGGCGCGCGCGGCGACCTCGGGATCGCGGAGGAGCTCCGCGGCTCGCAATGCCGGCGCGGAGCGGCCGCGCGCCTCGATGATGTCATAGAGCACGTCGAGGCCCGCGGGCGCGAGGCCGCCGGAGAGGGCGCCGAACACCATGTCGGCGTGCTTGCCCCCGCCGAGCGAGATGGAGAGCGCGAGCTTGCTGGCCGCGGCGGCGACCTTGCGATCGCCGAGCGCGCCCGGATCGCGGCGGGCGAGCGCGTCGAGCGCCTCGGCCGCCTCCGCCCACCGGTCCGCCTTGACGGCGGCCACGAGCGCTTCGCGCGTGGCGAGGTCCGGCGCGGCCTCCGGCGGCGGGGCGGAGGCGGACGCCTCGGGCGCCGCGGAGGCCGAGGCGGCGGGGGCGGTCTCGGTCGGGGCCGGAGTGGGCGCCGGCGCGGCGGTCTCGACCGGCGCGGCGGTCGGCGGCGCAGCGGCGTGAGGAGGAGGCGGCGCGGGCGGAGGCGGCTCGCCGGCGCGGGTGGCGAGATAAAAGAAGATGGCGGCGGCCGCGATGACGGCGAGGGCGAGGTAGGTGCCGAGGCCGCGGCGGACCGGCGGGGCCGCGGCGGGACGGGGCTCCGATTTCGCCTCCGGCGCCGGCGCCGATCTCGGCTCCGCCTCCGATCTCGTCTTCGCCGGCGATCTCGGTGCCGCAGCCGCTCTCGATTCCGCTCTTGCGCCCGATGCCGGGGCCGGGCCTGCGACAGTTTTTGCGGCCGTTTTGGTGGCCGCTGCCGTGACAGTTTCCGTGGACGCTGCTGTGACAGTTTCCGTGGACGCTGCTGTGACAGTTTCCGTGGTCGCTGCTGTGACAGTTTCCGTGGCCGGCTTCGGCGGGGGCTCCGGCGTGGTGGCCGGGGGCGGGCGCGTCGAGGGCGAGGTCGCGGGGGCGAGCGACGTGGAGCCGGGGATCGCCATCCCGGCGGCGGCGCAGGCCTCGTCAATCGCGGCGACCACCTCGCCGCCGGTCGCGTAGCGGCCGAGCGGCTGCTTCTCCAGCAGGCGGAGCACCACCGCCTCCAGCGCGGGCGGGACCTCCACCCCGGGCACGAGCGACGCGATCGGGGGCGGGCGGACGCTCCGCTGCTGATTGAACTGCTCGAATGGATCCCGCGCCTGGAACGGGTGCTTTCCGGCGAGCATCTCGTAGAAGATCAGGCCGAGCGCATAGAGATCCGAGCGCTCGTCGACCGCGTCCATCCCGAACGCGGCCTCGGGCGCGAGGTATGCGAGCGTCCCGAAGACCACGCCGGTGCCGGTGAGCCGGTCGGGCACCGACACGCGCTCGGCCTCGGAGGCCACGGCGGAGAGGCGGTCGACGGCCACCTTGGCCAGGCCGAAATCGATGAGCTTCACGAGGTCGCCCTGCGCCTCGGCGACCATGATGTTGCGCGGCTTCACGTCGCGGTGGACCATCCCCATCGCGTGCACGGCGTCCAGCGCGGCGGCGAGCTGGCGCGCGATGTGGGCGGCGCGCGCCACGGGCAGGGGGCCCCGCTTGATGATCTCGTGCAGCGTCGCGCCGCGCACGAGCTCCACGACGAGGAAGTACGAGCCGTCGTCGGCCTCCCCGAAATCGGTGGCCGTCGCGACGTTCGGGTGCTGGATGTGAGCCCCCGCGATGGCCTCCCGCTCGAACCGTTTGACGAGCTCCGGCAGCCGCTCCGTGTCCGGGTGGAGGATCTTGATCGCGACCCGCCGCCTGAGGTGGACATGCTCGCCGCGGTAGACGGCCCCCATGCCGCCCATCGCGATCACCTCGTCGATCCGGTACCGCTTCGAGAGGACCCGCCCGAGGTACGACTCGGCCCGCTTCCTGGCGGCCTCGTCGGTCTCCGCGGAGGGTTGCTGGGGCAAGGCGTGAGACATGGCGCGGCCGCACCCTAACCCGGCCAGGGGCCGGGTGGCGACGTTTCCGTGCCCGCCACGATCCGGCGCCGCGGCTCGGGAGGGCCCATGGCAGCTCAACGCCGCAGGATCGCGGCGCGATCCGACGGGGACAGCGGGCACCGGAGGAACCGCGTCCCCTCCGGGGTGCAGCGATCGCGGCCTCGCGCCAGCGCGTGGGCGCACACGGGGTCGCGTCGAGATCCCGGCGCGGCGGCGCAGATGGCGTCGAGATCGGCATTGCCCACCATGGCCGCGAGCTCGCGGAGCTGCTCGCGGCTCTCGAACCGGGGCAGGGTCTTCGTGGTCCACGGCGGCTGGGGGCGGCCAGGGCCGAAGATCGGCCTGCAGGACGTGAAGACGTAGTGCTGGTAACTGTCGACGTACGTCGGCCGGGGGCGCTCGCCGAGGCGGGCGCCGGCGACCCGGCGGCAATCGAGGCCGTAGGTCGTCTCTTTGGCCCAGGGGTTCGCCTCGGTCTCCTCGTAGGCTCTCATGTAATCGGGGGCGATCTCGCGCAGCCACCAGAGGGAGAAGATCGGGGGGACGGCGAGGCCGAGCAGCACCAGGGTCCTCGCGAGGGAGCGCGGCGGCATTCGATCGAGGTGGAGGAGCCCCCAGAGGAGCGTGACGAGGAACGGCGCGACGAAGAATCGCTGGGACTCGCTGCTCGCGCCGTTGACGCGCACGTGGAGCGCGAGGAGGCAGCTCGCCGCGATGACGGCGCCGGCCAGCAGGACGAGGGGGCGGAGGGGCCTCGCGGGGCGGCGGATCGCCGCGGCGGCGAGGCCTGTCCAGCACGCGAGGAACGGCAGCGAATCGAGCAGGAAGGCGAGCGCGCCTCGCGGCGAGGAGAGGGGGAGCGGCGCCTCGCCCACCACCGAGGGGACCATCGCCCGGGCGCTCCACGCGATCCGCTGGACCGGGCCGCCGGGGGCGATGGAGCCGCTGAAGAGCAGGTTCGGGATCAACGCCGCCGCGCCGAGCGCCGCGAGCGCGCCAATGCCCCGGAGGCGGCCCTCCGCGAGGATGCGGGGGAAGAAGATCCACGCCGCCGCGATGCCCAGGCCCACGAGGCCGAGCGTCGCCTCGTCGCTGATCGCGAGGAGGGCGGTCGTGGCGAGGAGGACGGGAATGGCCCGGCGCGGGGGGAACAGCCCCGGCCGGGCGGCGCGCACGGACAGCGCGCCGAGGAGGCCGGCGAGCATCAGGGCCGCGACAGGGACGTGGGGCCGATAGCTCAGCGAGAAGAACAGGTGATAGGAGTATCCCTGGAACGGCTCGCCCAGGCCCTGCCGGAGGGGGATCGGGCCGTGGAGCAGGAGCGCCGCGCCGCCGGAGATCACGGGCAGGGCGCGGCGGACGCCGGCGCCGATCACGAGGAGGCCGACCGTGAGCGCCGTGAGGCCGAAGAGGACGTCGTGCGCGAGGCTCAACGCCGCGTTCGAGGAGAGGGAGGCCAGCGAGAGGGCGCGCAGGGCGGCGGCGACCACGTCGCCGGCGAGGTGATAATGGAGGGGCTCGGCCGCGCCGTAGACATTGACGAACGGGAGCGTCTGGCCGCCGAGGCTGGGCACGAGCGGGGCGTGCCACGGCCGGTCCCAGACGGTATACCGGCGCGAGACGGCGAGGCCGAGCGCCGCCGCGAGCGCCGCGCCGGCGAGGAGCGCGGCGGCGAAGCGCCCGCCGAGGCGAGCAGGCCAGGCGAGCGAGCGGCCGCGGCGCAGCGCGATCGCGAGGAGCGCGACGATCCACGCGGCGCGGACGGCGAGGATCGAGGTCTCCAGCGGGAGGAGGCGCGCGAGGGCCAGGGTCGCGAGCGCGTCCACCGCAATCGCGAGCGGGACGTCCAGCGCGAGCTCCCAGGCGGCCGTGGCGCGCCCGAGCCGCAGCAGCCAGAGGGCCGCGACGGGGATCAGGAAGAGCGCCGTCGCCGAACACTGCGTAGCCAGCACGGGACCCCTTTGGCCGGGCCATCGGCTGGCCAGAGACTCGGAGAGTGCGCGCGAGATATGGACCAGGGCCTGGTCGGCTCATGGGATAGAACGATTCCGTTCGAGGTGTCAATCGCAGGAGCGTTCTGGTAGAAGATCCTCCTCGTGGTGCCCTCCGCTCGACGCTCGCTCGCGCCGCTCGTGGTCGGTCCGCTGCTCGCAGCAGGGCTCGGGGGCTGTCCGGGGGGGCGGGAGGTCATGGCGCCGCCGCCGGTCGTGGACATCGCGGTGCCGGCGGCGACGGCGGCCGCGGAGGCCCCGGAGGACGAGGCGCCGGCCGCCGAGGAGGGAATGATCTGGATCCCGGGCGGGAGCTTCCCCATGGGGTCGGAGACCTGCGACAGCGACGAGCGGCCGGTGAGCGTGGTGGCAGTGCGCGGGTTCTTCCTCGACGCGACGGAGGTGTCGGCGGAGGCGTACCAGCGGTGCGTGAGCGCGGGGCGGTGCGAGGGGGAGCGGCCGGAGCCCACCGACGGGGAGGACGACCAGGCGCGGTGCAACCTCGGGAGCAAGGAGCGGGCGGATCACCCGATCAACTGCGTGACGTGGCGGCAGGCCGATCGATACTGCAGGACGAGCGGGAAGCGGCTGCCGACCGAGCGGGAATGGGAATACGCGGCGCGCGGGGCGGCCGGGCGCGCCTTCCCCTGGGGGGACGAGTGGGATCAGGACCGGGTCTGCTCCAATCGCAAGGACGGGACCTGCCCGATCGGGAGCCATCGCGCAGGGGATACGCCGAGCGGGCTCACCGATATGGCCGGCAACGTGTGGGAGTGGACCGCGGACCATTATTGCCCGTACGAGAGCCCGGAGTGCGAGGACAGCGGGTACGTCGATCGTGGCGGGGGGTGGATCAGCGAAGATCCACACCTCGTGCACAGCGCGCACCGGGGGCGGGGGGAGCCGGACGGGTGGGCGTCGTTCCTCGGGTTCCGCTGCGCGAAGGACCGCTGAGGCGCGCGGTCCGCGCGGGCGCGCTTTACGCGGGGGCCGCGATGCGCGAGAGAGGACGCCATGAAGACGGTGTGCATCGGCGGCGGTCCGGCGGGGCTCTACACGGCCATCCTGTTGAAGAAGGCGCGGCCGGGGGCCGAGGTCACGGTGCTCGAGCGGAACCGGGCGGACGACACGTTCGGGTTCGGGGTGGTGTTCTCGGACGCGACGCTGGGAGGGCTGGAGCGGGCAGACCGGGAGTCGTACGCGGCGATCACGCGGAGCTTCGCGCACTGGGACGATATCCACATCCATCACCGCGGGGAGGTGCTGCGGTCGACGGGGCACGGGTTCTGCGGGCTGTCGAGGCAGACGCTCCTGTCGATCCTGCAGGCGCGGGCGGCGGAGCTCGGCGTGCGGATCGAGTACCAGCGGGAGGTCGCGGCGGACGAGGCGTTCGAGGGGGCCGACCTGCTCGTGGTGGCGGACGGGGTGAACAGCGCGTTCCGGGCGCGGTACGCGGACCGGTTCCAGCCGAGCATCGACTGGAGGCCGGACCGGTTCGTGTGGCTCGGGACGACGTTCCCCTTCGAGGCGTTCACGTTCTACTTCAACGAGGACGCGGCGGGGCTCTTCATGGTGCACGCGTACCGCTACGAGGAGGGGCGCTCGACGTTCATCGTGGAGTGCTCCGGGGAGACGTTCGCGCGGACGGGGCTCGATATCGCGGACGAGGACGGGACTATCGCGTATTGCGAGCGCGTGTTCGAGAAGGAGCTCGAGGGGCACCGGCTGCTCAAGAATCGATCGCACTGGCGCAATTTCCCGACGATCAGGAACGGGCGGTGGCACGACGGGCGGATGGTGCTGCTCGGGGACGCGGCGCACACGGCGCATTTCTCTATCGGGTCGGGGACGAAGCTCGCGATGGAGGACTCCATCGCGCTGGTGGACGCGCTGGCGCGGCACGAGCGGGTGCCGGACGCGCTCGAGGCCTACGAGCAGGAGCGCAGGCCGGCGGTGGCGAGCCTGCAGCGGGCGGCGCAGGTGAGCCTGGAGTGGTTCGAGGACGCGGGGCGGTACATGCGGATGAAGCCCCTGCCGTTCGCGTTCAGCCTGCTGACGCGCAGCCTGCGGGTGACGCACGAGAACCTCGCGAGGCGGGATCCCGCGCTGGTCGCGCGCGTGGACGAGCGGTTCGCGCGGGAGGCGGAGCGGCAGAGCGGGGCCGCCGTGGTGTCGAGCGGAGGGAAGGCGCCGCCGCCGATGTTCACGCCGTTCCGGCTGCGGGAGCTCGTGCTGCCGAACCGGGTGGTGGTGTCGCCGATGTGCCAGTACTCGGCGAAGGACGGGGCGATCGACGACTGGCACCTCGTGCACCTCGGGAGCCGCGCGGTCGGGGGCGCGGGGCTCGTGATGACCGAGATGACCGACGTGAGCGCGGAGGGGCGGATCACGCCCGGGTGCGCGGGGATGTACACGGCGGAGCACGCGCGGGCGTGGGCGCGCGTGGTGTCGTTCGTGCACCAGCGGAGCGCGGCGAAGATCGGGATCCAGCTCGGGCACGCGGGGCGCAAGGGGTCCACGCGGCTGCTCTGGGAGGGGATGGATGAGCCGCTGCCCGAGGGGGGGTGGCCGTTGATGTCGGCGTCGGCGATCCCGTACGGGCCGCGCAGCCCGGTGCCGCGGGAGATGGATCGCGCGGACATGGACCGGGTGGTCGCGGAGTTCGTGCGCGCGACGGCGCTGTCGGCAGAGGCGGGGTTCGATCTGCTCGAGCTGCACTGCGCGCACGGGTACCTGCTCGCGAGCTTCATCTCGCCGCTCTCGAACCGGAGGACGGACGCGTACGGGGGGGCGATCGAGGGGCGGATGCGGTTCCCGCTCGAGGTGCTCGACGCGGTGCGCGCGGCGTGGCCGGCGGAGCGGCCGATCTCGGTGCGGGTCTCGGCGGCGGACTGGGCGGCCGGCGGGCTCTCGGCCGAGGACGCGGTGGAGGCGGCGCGGTTGCTCAAAGCGCACGGGTGCGACGTGATCGACGTGTCGACGGGGCAGACCGTGGCGGAGGCGCAGCCGGCGTTCGGGCGGCTCTACCAGGTGCCGTTCAGCGATCGGATCCGGCACGAGGCAGGGATCGCGACCATGGCGGTGGGCGCGATCAGCTCGTACGCGGACGTGAACAGCATCCTGGCCGCAGAGCGCGCGGACCTGTGCTGCCTGGCGCGCGCGCACCTCCACGATCCGTACTGGACCCGGCACGCGGCGCGGGAGCAGCGCTTCGATCTGCCCTGGCCCCCGCAGTACCTGCTGGCGCGCGATTTCTCGCCGCGGTAGCGGCGATGCGACCGGCCGAGGCGCCGGGGCGATCTGGCCGGCCATGGACGCGGCCGGGCCCGGCCAGTGGCCGGCCACGCGGCGCCGCCCGCGGCCCGGCCGCCGCGAAACACCGCGAAATCCGCGATCCAGCGCGCGGCACGGCGCTTGCTGCCCGCCGTACCGCGCGTGGGACCGATCGGGACCGCGTCGCAGTCCCCAGCGCGTGATCGATCGGGATCGGGCGGGGTTCACGAGGGGCGGAGCAATGAGCCGGACGCAGATGTTGATGAGCACGGTGGCCGCCGCTCCGGAGGAGCAGGCGCGCGCGGCGGCGCAGGCCGGAGCCCTGGACGCGGAGCTGGCGGAGACAGCGGTGGAATCGCAGCAGGGCTCGGGGGTCCGGCGCGGCGATCCCGATGGCGTGCGCGCGAGCACGCCGGACTTCGGGGACGTGATCGCGGACAAGTACCGGGTGGAGCACGTGCTCGGCGCGGGCGGAATGGGCGCGGTGCTCTCGGCGCAAGATATGGGGTTGAACCGGCCGGTCGCGATCAAGGTGATGCTGCCGCGCGCGAGCCGCTCGCCGGGCGCGATCGCGCGCTTCCTCCGCGAGGCGCAGGCGGCGGCCGCGATCCGGAGCCGCCACGTGGCGCGCATCATGGACGTGGGCACGCTCGACTCGGGCCTGCCGTTCCTGGTGATGGAGCGCCTCGAGGGCAGCCCGCTCGACGAGGTGCTGAAGCGCTTCGGGCGGCTGCCGGTGAGGCACGCGGTCGATTACGTGCTGCAGGCCTGCGAGGCGATCGCCGAGGCGCACGCGCTCGGCATCGTGCACCGCGATCTCAAACCCGCGAACCTCTTCCTCGCGTCGTGCCCGGGCGGCGCCGCCATCAAGGTGCTCGATTTCGGGGTATCCAAGGTGCTCGATGCGCAGGGCCCGGTCGCGGCCGAGGGGAGCCTCACGAAGACGAACATGACGCTCGGTTCGCCGAGCTACATGTCGCCGGAGCAGGTGCGCAGCCCGAAGAACGTGGACGCGCGCACCGACGTGTGGGCGCTCGGGGTGATCCTCTACGAGCTGCTCACGGGGCGGCTGCCGTTCGCCGGCGAGACGATGTTCGACGTGTTCATGGCGATCACCGCGGACACGCCGCAATGCCCGCGCGATCACCGCGCGGAGCTCCCGGCCGCGCTGGGCGACGTGGTGATGCGCTGCCTGGAGAAGGACCTGCCCCGGCGAATGCCGTCGGCCGCCGATCTGGCGCAGGCGCTCCGCCCGTTCGGTTCGGTGCGCTCCGATCCGCTGGTCCGCCGCGCGCAGGCCCACCGCGACTCGGCGGCGCCGCCGCCCATGCCCGGCCGCGAGGACTCGTGCCCGTCCCAGCCCCCGTCCGCGCCGCGCCGCGAGGACTCCGGCCCGTTCGAGCCCGTCGCGTCCGGCGTGCGGCAGCTCGGCCCCGCGCCGCAGGAGGCCGCCGCAGGGCGCGGATCGAGCGCCCCGCGGCGGCCTCCTGCGGCGC
>CAYQYG010000168.1:0-16910 GCA_964421485.1 uncultured Polyangiaceae bacterium
CGCCTGGGCTCAGTCTACGCCCCATTGCGCGCTGGCAGACGGTGCGCCCCGTCGGGATTAGGAGCTGACACGCATCACACACGAATCGGGGGGCAGGCCCCCGGCCTCACTGGCCTGGAATGCATTCCAGTGAAGTGCGGGCAACACTCTATCCGTTTTGTCGCTGCGTCAAGGCTTTCCTTTCCCTACGTAGTACGAAATTTCGCACAACGCGGCGCGTCGTGCGTCAAGTCCTCGGATCTCTTAGATGGGGGGGCGCGTCCGGACGGCCGCGCGCCCGCATCGGGGCCGGGGCGTCGGGCGGGGGCGTCGGGCGCACCGCGCGCACCTGCCTGGGAGGGGGAGATCGAGAGCTCCGGGGGCGTCGAGGATCCATGAATTCGCCTCCCGAGGGCGCGCCGTGATACGAAGATCGAGTGAGTCTCTCTCGCTTCGGCGTGGCCGCAGGCCTCTGCCTCTCCACCGCGCTCGCCGGCTGCGGGTCCTACCCCGATCAGCCGCACGGCGAGGCGAAGACCCGGAAGCAGACCCCGATCCCGGTCTGCACGACCCAGCTCTCGCCGGTGAAGCGCACCGCGAGCGGCAAGGCGCTCGTCCGCAACCTCGAGCCCGAGCAGTGGATGGGCGTGGTCGTCCCCGGGTTCAGCGAGGATCGAGGGCTCGGGCCGACCGACACCGACTGCACGGGGCACTACGTGTTCGCGAACGAGATGCTGCGCGGCGGCGTCTCGGATCGCGGCTGGCCCCGGAAGGTCGATCCGGAGGAGCTCGAGATCCGCGCCGGGCCCGACGGGCTGCGCGTGCTCTGGTTGCGCGCGCTCAAGTTCGAGAACGGCGACGAGGGCGGGCCGATCGCGCTGGTGCGCGCCGTCGATGATCGGGCGGAGGTCTACGGGATCGGCAGCCTGCGCGCGCCCGCGAAGGGGACGCGCATCTCGCCGGTGCGCCTCGGCAACGATAACCTCGTGGTGGTCGAGTCGAAGCTGTGCCCCGACCCTGACGACTGCCGGCAGCGGGCGCACTTCTACCTCGCGCGGCGCGGGCGCCTGCTCGAGTCCGCGAGCGTGGATCTCGAGCGGACGGCGGTGCTCCCGTCGGTGACCGAGCGCGGGCTCTACGCGCGGTACACGCTGCGCACGGACGTGACGTACAAGCCGAACGGGATCCAGCTGCTCGAGCAGGTCCGCGTCCGGATCATCAAGTACGAGGAGGAGACCCGCGACAGCGATCGCGACCTGCGCAAGGTCGAGTTTCAGCGGTTCCTCCGCGTCGAGCGCGACACGCTCTTCTCCTCCAACGATCCACTCTGGGAGCGCGTGGTCGGTCAGGACTGACGTCGTCGGGGCTGGGCAAGAGGCCTGGTCCCGGGCGCGTCGTGATCGACGCCGTGCCGGGCGACCACGTCGGCCCCGGGGACCGAGGGTGCCCTCACCTCCCGGGGCCTGAACTACGGCGGGCCGCTGCGTGGCCCGCCTCCGGTCAGGCCCCTCCGGTGAGGGCGCCCTCGGTCCCCGGGGCCTCTTGCTGGATCAGAGGTCGTCGGAGGGCACTCCTCTGAGCCCATGCGCCGGGCAGCAGCACCCGCAGCCACGCGATCAGCGTCGCGAGCTGTTGGGGGGATCCGGCGTCGCGAGTTGTGGGGGGGATCCGTGGAGCGGGGCCGCGTGGCGGCGCGGTCACCAGCAGATGATGGCGTTGCCGTAGCCGCAGGTCGGGCGCTGGAGCGCGGCGTACGCGGCGCCGATACCCATGCCGATGAAGAAGCCGGGGATCGCGCCGGCGACGAACTGGCCGCCGCTCTCGTACGCGACGTAGTCGCCCGGCTCGACGACGCGGCCGACGGTCGTGAAGATCGACGCCGTCAAGGGGAACGCGACGTTGCCGATGAAGCCGCCGATGTTGAAGCGGCCGTCGGAGTAGCGGAACGTGTCGACGAGGAAGATGCCGAGGCCCGCGCCGGTCGCGCCCCAGGACGCGAACGCGTGCGTGCTGGGGCTGCCGAACGTCTCGCAGTTCGAGGACGTGACGTCGGCGTTGGTCTGGTCGACCGTGCAGCCGGGGCGCGGGGACTCGATCCCGTCCTTGATCGGGACCTCGACGAGCACGGTGAGCGCCGTCATCGTCATCGCGGGCGCGAGCATCGAGACGTGCCAGCGGGCCTTCCAGCCGACCGTGGCCTCCGGGTCGCTGTAGTAGACGCGAGGCATGAGGAAGACCGCGGACGTGCCCAGCAGGAGGGAGACGTCCGAGACCGTGCCCCAGTTCGGGTCGCGCGCGGGGCCCGGTGGGAACACCGTCTGCGCTGCCGCCTCGCCCGGAGCGAGGATCCACGCCGCCACCGTCAGACTGGCTGCTGCTACGACTTTCTCCCTGATTCGCATTCCAGGAGCCTCGCGTTGGCTGCGCCGCCGTTGGAGCGGGGCTCGGGGCCCCGGCGCGGCTCACCGCGCGGAGCGCCGCCGCCCCGTGGGCGCTAGCGCTTGACCTGATTTACCGAGAGTGAAAAGCGTCCGAGGTTCTTTCCGGCAGCATCGCCGGAGGACTTGTAGTCCTCGCCCGCCGTCGCAGCGTACGCGCGGGAGAATTGGGGGCCAAATATTATCAGGAAGGTCTCCTTGTCCTCGCCCGAGTAGTCGCCGTGGCGGAGCTCGTACAGCTTCCAGAGCTCCTCGTACCGGCTGGAGAAGAGGCCGCCCTTCTTGCCCTTCTTCTCGAGCTCCTCCTCGAGGGCCCTCGGCGAGAGCTTCACGAGGAGGGACTTGACGCCCTCCATGACGCCGTTGAGGAGCGCCACCTGGTGGCTCATGACCTCGACGAAGGTGTCGTAGAGCTGGCGGGCCGCGTCCGGGCCGCCGGCGGGGGTGAGGAGCACGGTGCCGAGCTCCTTGGCGTCCTTCGCGGCCGCGACGCGGTCGTCGTCGTTGTCGCGGTCGCGCTGGAGCACCTCGGCCTCGAACTCCTGGTAGCCGTCGCGGAGGCTCACGAAGCACTTCAGGAAGACCTCCATCGTGTCCCGGAGGCGGCGCGCGAAGGTGAGGATGCTGCCGACGTCGTCGAGCGACTTGGTCGCGGGGGCGAGCGTCTTCGCGAGCTCGTTGAGCGCGGCGAGCGCGGCGTCGGCGGGGCCGATCTCGCCGGTCAAGGTGCGGGCGTCGACGCCGTAGTACTGGGAGATCTTCTGGAAATCGGTCTCGAGGGTGACGGCCCCATGCTCCTGGCCGAGCCGGCGGATGTAGTTCTGGCGGAGCTCCGGCGGCAGGCGCGCGAGGTGGTCGTAGACGACGCGGTACACGGCGCCCCACGCGGCCCGGTAGGCGTCGATGTACGGGATGACCTGGCGGACGTAGGCGTCCTCGGCGCCGGGCGCGACGCGCTTGGGGCGCTGCGAGAGCGCCGCGACCGCGTGCGCGTCGCTGCTGAAGTCGAGGACGGTGCCCTCCTTGGGCTCCTCGCGCTTCTTCGGCGCGGCCTCGACCACCGAGAGGCGGATGACGATGGGGCCGATGTGGATCTCGGGGGTCTGCGTGACGTCGACGGGCGTGTCGCGGGCGAGCCGGCGGCCGGCGAAGACGGTGCCGTTCGTGGAGCCGAGGTCCCGGACGAAGATCTGGTGGTCGCGCAGGTCGATGGCCGCGTGGAACTGCGAGACGTAGGGCCGATCGATGTGGAGGTCGTTGAGCTGGTTTCGGCCGATCCGGACGGGAAAGCGCTCGAATGTCGAGTCGAAGTTCTGGTTGGCCTGGGTATCGAACACCCTGGCCGTGAGCGCCGCCGGCATGGTCGCGAGACTAGCAGACACTCTCCTCTGCACGGGAGGGACTCCGTCCGCGCAACCCGAAGGCGGTCGACGCCTGCGGCTCCGGGGTGCCCGGCAGCGCCCTCCGCCACCGTCGCCGTCCAGTTTCTTGTCCGCCAATCCTACATGGTGCGATGGTTGGCCACACCATGAGCCTCATCCACAAGATCCCCCCCATGGTCTCGGCCCTGGCGTTTGGCTACGGCGTCGGGATGTCGGCCCCCGAGTCGGCGATCACCTCGGTGCACGCGGCGGTCGTGGCTTACGGGCAGGGGGAGCGGGCGGCTGCGCCGATGGTGGTGACGGTGCCGGCCCAGGCGCCTGCGCCACGGGGGCCGGTGGAGATCGCGTCGCGCGGGGGCGAGTCGCGCGAGCTCGGGCGGCTGCGGGAGCTCTCGATGCGATCCGAGCGCGCGGCGGCGGCCTGTGAGCTGGACCGGCCGACGTACACGAGGCCGCCTCAGTACCGGTCGACCGCGGACGCGTGGGGGGACGACGTCGAGGAGCTCGACACGGTCGGCGCGGAGGCGCTGTCGCGGCTGCAGCTCCCGGACGTGCCGCTCTCGATCACGCGGCGGACGCTGAAGTACGTGCGCTTCTTCGCGCGCACTGACCGCGGGCGCGGGATGTTCGAGACGTGGCTCGCGCGGAGCGGCAAGTACCAGGACCTGATCCAGGCGGAGCTCCGGGAGCGGCGGCTGCCCGAGGACCTGATGTGGGTCTCGATGATCGAGAGCGGCTTCGATCCGCGCGCGAAATCGCCGGCGGGGGCGGTGGGGCTCTGGCAGTTCATGCCGGCGACCGGCGAGGTGTACGGCCTGCAGCAGAACCGGCACCTCGATCAGCGGCGGAACCCGCGCCTCGCGACCGAGGCGGCGGCGCACCACCTGCGCGATCTGTACATGCGCTTCGGCGACTGGAACCTCGCGCTGGCGGCGTACAACATGGGCTACGAGCAGCTGCTCGATCGCATCGACGCGTACGGGACGAGCGATTTCAACGAGCTGGCGCGGCAGGGGGCGCTGCCGCAGGAGACGGCGGCGTACGTGCCGAAGATCGCGGCGGCGGCGATCGTGGCGAACAACCTCGAGCGGTTCGGGTTCGACAAGGTGCAGGTGAGCCGGCCGATCGACGCGGCGGAGATCGCCGTGCCGCCGGGCACGCCGCTGAAGACGCTGGCCAAGGCGGCGGGGGTGTCGACGGCGACGCTCCGGAGCCTGAACCCCGACGTGCTCGGGGACCGCGTGCCGCCGGGGCGCGGGGATTTCCTGGTGATGATCCCGCCGGACACGCTGGCGCGCGCGCAGGCGTCGCTGCCGGCGCTGCTCGACACGGAGCCGGTCGCCGATGACGCGTCGGTGCTGAACCCCGTCGATCTGCTCGGGGGGCGGGACTTCACGCGGCGGAAGGTGAGGAGCGAGGACGACAGCCTGCTGTCGCTCCTGCCGCACCCGAAGAAGCGGCGGGCGATGCGGGATCCGGTGGCGGATCTCGTGGCGGAGGGCGCGGGGATCGATCCGGCGGACGACGACGATCCGGCGCCCGCGGCGCGGCGGCGGCCGCGGCGGCAGCGCGAGACGCTGCTGTACCGGGTCGGTCAGGGCGACACGCTGATCGGCGTGGCGCGGCAGTTCGCGGTCGACGTGGAGGACGTGGCGCGCGACAACGGGCTCGACGCGGGCGCGCTGCTGCGCGCGGGCGCGCTGCTCAAGCTCCGGGTCCGGCCCGACATGCTGGACGGGGCGCCGGACGCCGAGGCGGCGCCGGTCGATCGCGCGGCGGCGTCGGAGCACGCGGCGCGGGGCGCCGCGGGGGGCGACGAGCAGAAGAAGGCGTCGCCGCGAGCCGAGCGGGGCGGCGAGGGCGCGGCGCGCGACGGGGGAGGCAAGCAGGGCAGGGAGGCGCCGGCCCGGGCGCGATCCGAGGAGCGGGGCGAGCGGCCGGCGGCGCGGGAGCCCCGCCGCAAGGATCGCGGCTGAGCGATCCCACCGTTTCAAGGGGCCGCGGCGCGTCAGGCGATCGGGCGCTGGAGGACCGGGCCGGGCCTCGGTTAGCATGCCGCGCATGCCGGAACTCGTCGACCCCAGGGCCATCTTCAAGCGACTCACACCCAACTGCACCAAGGCCCTCGAAGCGGCCATCGGTCAGTGCGTCAACGCGCAGCAATACGAGGTCACGAACGAGCACGTGCTCCTCGCGCTGCTCGACGATCGCGACTCGGACATCGCGTTCCTCGTCTCTCATTACGATCTCGATCCGTCGCACCTCCGGGGCGCGCTCCAGCGCAGCCTCGAGGACCTGAAGAAGGGGAACACGGGCAGGCCGCGGCTCTCGCCGGCGATCAACGAGTGGATGCAGGACGCGTGGGTCGTGGGCTCGCTCGAGTACGGCTACCAGAAGGTGCGGAGCGGCGTGCTCTTCCGGCGCCTCGTCGATCACCCCGCGCGCTACACGACGAGCCGGATCGACTCGTACCTCGAGGGGATCTCGAAGGAGGACCTCAAGGCCAACCTCGCGAAGATCATCTCCGATTCGAAGGAGCAGGGCGACTCGGCGCCCGCGGCGGCGGGCGGGCCGGCGGGCGCGGGCGGCAAGGTCCCGGCGGGCGCGGCGAGCGCGTCGCCCGACTCGGCGCTCGCGAAGTTCTGCGTCGACTACACCGGCCGCGCGCGGGCAGGGCAGATCGACCCGATCTTCGGCCGCGAGCGGGAGATCCGGCAGATCATCGACATCCTCGCGCGGCGCCGGAAGAACAACCCGATCATCGTCGGCGACTCGGGCGTCGGCAAGACGGCGCTCGTGGAGGGGCTCGCGCTGCTCATCGTGGAGAGCTCGGCCGAGAACCCGAAGGTGCCGCCGCTGCTCCAGGGCGTGGAGATCCTCGGGCTCGACCTGGGCCTGCTCCAGGCGGGCGCGGGCGTGAAGGGCGAGTTCGAGAACCGGGTGAAGCAGGTGATCTCGGAGGTGAAGGGGTCGCCGAAGCCGATCATCCTGTTCATCGACGAGGCGCACACGATCATCGGCGCCGGCGGGCCGCAGGGCGGCGGCGACGCGGCGAACCTCCTCAAGCCCGCGCTGGCGCGCGGCGAGCTCCGGACGATCGCGGCGACGACCTGGAGCGAGTACAAGAAGTACTTCGAGAAGGACGCGGCGCTCGAGCGGCGGTTCCAGCCGGTCAAGGTCGACGAGCCGAGCGAGAAGGTCGCGACGATCATGCTGCGCGGCCTCCGCTCGAAGTTCGAGGCGGCGCACAACGTGATCATCCAGGACGAGGCGGTGACCGCGGCGGTGCGGCTGTCGGCCCGCTACATCTCGGGGCGCCAGCTCCCGGACAAGGCGGTCGACCTGCTCGACACGTGCTCGGCGCGCGTGAAGGTCGCGCTGCAGCAGAAGCCGGCGGCGGTCGAGGACGCGGAGGTCCTCATCGAGAACACGCAGGCGGAGCTCAAGGCGCTCGATCGCGATCGCGACAAGGGCGTGAAGGTCGATCCGGAGCGGGTCGCGGAGCTCACCGCGAAGCTCGAGCGCGCGAAGGTCGAGCTCGAGGAGGTGCGCGCGGCCTACGCGAAGGAGACAGAGGGCACGAAGAAGGTCATCGAGGCCCGCAAGAAGATGGACGAGGCCAAGACCGACGAGGAGCGCGACGTCGCGCGCAGGGAGGTCGTGGCGGCGCTCGACGAGCTGACCAAGAGCCAGGGCGAGGTGCCGCTGCTCCGGCCCGACGTCGACGAGGCGATGGTCGCGACCGTGGTGGCCGCGTGGACCGGCATCCCGGTCGGCAAGATGGTCCAGGACGACGTGAAGGCGCTCCTCGAGATGGAGGACCGCCTGACGCGCCGGATCAAGGGGCAGCACTACGGGATCATGACGATCGCGAAGGAGCTCCGGAGCGCGCGCGCGGGGCTCAAGCCGCTCAACACGCCGCAGGGCGTGTTCCTCCTGGTCGGCCCGAGCGGCGTCGGCAAGACGGAGACGGGGCTCGGCATCGCCGACCTGATGTTCGGCGGCGAGCGGATGATGACCGTCATCAACATGTCGGAGTTCCAGGAGAAGCACACCGTCTCCCGGCTCATCGGCTCGCCTCCCGGCTACGTCGGATACGGCGAGGGCGGCATGCTGACCGAGGCGGTGCGGCAGCGGCCCTACACGGTCGTGCTGCTCGACGAGGTCGAGAAGGCGGATCCGGACGTGATGAACCTGTTCTACCAGGTCTTCGACAAGGGCATGCTGAGCGACGGCGAGGGGCGGCTCGTCGACTTCAAGAACACGGTCATCATCCTCACGAGCAACCTCGGGACCGACAAGATCACGAACATGGCCCTGGCCGCGCGGGAGGACGATCCGAAGCGGCGGCTCGACGCGGACGTCGGGTTCATGACCGAGGTGATCGACGCGGTGAAGCCGACGCTGGTGGCGCACTTCAAGCCGGCGCTCCTGGCGCGCATGACCACCATCCCGTACCTGCCGATCTCGCCCGAGGCCCTCGGGGAGATCACGCGGCTCAAGATGGACGCGCTGGTCGACCGGCTCCGCAAGAGCCAGCGCGTCGAGGCGACCTACACCGACGCGCTCGTGGAGATGATCGCGAAGCGCTGCACCGAGGTCGACACCGGCGCCCGCAACATCGACCACATCCTCCGGGCCACGCTCCTGCCGCAGCTCTCGGTGGCGATCCTCGAGCGGATGGCCGAGGGGGCGCTGCCCAAGCGGCTGCAGATCGGGATCGACGCGAGCAACAACTTCACGATCGATTTCTCGAGCTGATCCCATCGGGAAAGTTGCGCTGCTCGGCGGGATCCGAATACAACTGATCCGGCATGGTCTGGCGCACACGGTTCCCGGAGGGATGGGGGCAGGGCTTGGCTCGCGGGGCGCGCGCGCTCGGCGCGGCGGGGCTCCTCGCTGCGGCGGGGTGCTCGTCCACGCCGCCGCCCGAGCCCCCGCCGCCCTGCGACGTGCAGGTCGTGACGCTCGACATCTACGCGGCGGACAACATCAACCCGAACGAGAACGGCAACCCCCGCCCGGTCGTCGTGCGGCTGTACCAGCTCAAGAACGACGTCCGGATGGAGAACGCCACCTACGACCAGATCCTCCTCAAGGACAAGGAGACGCTCGAGGACGACATCGCGAAGGTCGACGAGATCTCGGTGTTCCCGAACGATCTCGTGGAGGTGAAGTTCGAGCGGATCAAGGATGCGAGCCACCTCGCGGGGGTCGCGCTCTTCCACAGCCCGAAGGGGCAGAGCTGGAAGACGTTCTACGAGTTCCCGCTGCCGCCCGGCGAGGCGCAGTGCGGCGGGCGGGGCGAGGACGCGGGGCCGCCCGTCGCGGATCCGCGGGCCGCGTTCTTCATCGAATCGACGAAGATCGACAACGGCGCGCAGTTCGACGAGTCGATGTTCCCGAACTCGACGGCCGTGCGCCGGCTCAACCTCCCGAAGAAGGCCGCGTCGCCGGAGCGCGCGCCGGCGGCGGCGAGGTAGGCGGCCAGCGCGGCGGGCGAGCTTTCCGCGGCGCGCAGCGGGGCACTTCTGGTAAGACTGTTCGGGCGACATGATCCACCCGCGCAAGCCTGTATGGACCGAGGGGCTCTTCATGACCCCTCAGCATCTGCAGCAGTCGGACCAGTACCACGAAGCGCTGCTGCACGCGCGCCTGCACGCGATCGCCAACTACGACTGGGGGATCACGGGCGTGCAGTTCGACGAGCGCGCGCTCGCCGCCGGTCAGCTCAAGGTGATCAAGTGCCACGGGGTCTTCCCCGACGGCACGTCGGTGTTCATCGGCGATCGCGGCGAGGACACGGTCGAGGCGCGGCCGCTCGAGGGCGTGTTCCCGGCGGCGCTCGAGGCGCTCGACGTGTTCCTGGGGCTGCCGAGCCCGCGGGAGACGGCCGCGAACGTGGGGCTCGATCCGGCGAAGGCCGGGCCGGCGGTGCGCTGGGTCGCGGCGCAGGCCACGGTGCCGGACGTCAACACGGGCCGCAATGACACGGCGATCACCTGGGCGCGCGGCAACCTCCGGCTGATCTTCGGCACCGAGGCGCGCGACGCCTTCCAGACGATCCGGATCGCCCAGCTCGTGCGCGACCGGACGGGCGCGATCGTCCTCAAGAAGAGCTTCATCCCGCCGATCCTGCACATCGGCGTCTCCGACCACCTCATGAACGGCATGCGCCGGGTGCTCTCGGCGCTGGTCGGCAAGCAGAAGTCGCTCGTCGAGGGGCGGCGGATGCGCACGGCGGCGTCCGTGGACTTCCAGGCCTCGGACACGGCCAAGTTCTGGATGCTGCACACGATGAACTCGTACATCCCGATCGTGTCGCACCTGGTCGACCACGGCGACGCGCACCCGGAGCACTGCTTCATCGTGCTCGGGTCGCTGATCGGCGAGCTCTGCACCTTCTCGGCGGACGGGGATCCGACCACGATCCCCAAGTTCAACTACCTGGAGCTCGGCGACGTGTTCGAGCCCATCTTCGAGCGGGCGCTGGCGCTCATCAGCGGCGTGCTCGCCGAGCAGTACATCATCGTGCCGATGGAGAAGCGCGAGGACGGGATGTACCTCGGCAAGTTCGAGGACCCGAAGCTCCCGCGGACGCACGAGCTCTTCCTGGAGGCGAAGGGCACCGACGAGGCGACGCTGCGCGAGCGGCTGCCGCGGCTGCTCAAGATCGGGTCGTGGACTCAGATCGGCTACATCCTGAACGCCGCCATGCCGGGCGTGCGCGTCGGGATCGAGTACCGGCCGCCGGGCGCGATCCCGGTCAAGCCCGGTCTCGTGTACCTCAGGATCGACCAGGCCGGCGATTACTGGAACGACATCCTCGGCTCTGGCACGATCGCCATCTACCAGCCCATCGACCCCCAGAAGGTCGACATGAGGCTGATCGCGGTCCCGGCGGGCAAGTGACGGCGCGCCGGGGCGCCTCCACCGCAGCGGAGTAGGAGCGCATGAGCCTCTCGCAGACGATGTACTGGGTTTGCTCGGACGTCCTGTCGCTGATCCTTCAGCTCCGGAGCTCCCGCGACCTCCCCGCGCCCGACATCCTGCAGCGGCGCGTGCTCGGGCTCTTCGAGACGATGATGCAGAACGGGCGGGAGGCCCGGATCCCCGAGCAGGACATGATCGACGCGAAGTTCGCGCTCGCGGCCTTCGCCGACGAGGTCATCTACCACTCGACCTGGCCGGGGAAGACGCAGTGGCTCTCGAACCCGCTGCAGCTCCAGTTCTTCCAGATCAACACGGCCGGCGACGGGTTCTTCTCGAACCTCGACAACCTGCACGGGCAGCGGGGGAGGAACCACGTCGCCGAAATTTACTTCCTCTGCTTGGCCCTCGGGTTCCAGGGGAAATATCGTCTGCGCCAGCAGGAGGGCCTGAGTGCGGTCGTCGAGGGTCTGGGCAACTACGTCGCCGTCGCGGAGAACACCGGCGACGCGCTCGCGCCCAACGCGGAGCGCAAGGACGGCACGGGCGGCAACGTCCGCCGCGAGCTGCCGTTCCTCGCGATCGCCCTCGGGCTGCTCGTGCTCGCGGTCCTGGTGGTCATCGTGCTCCGGCTCATCGTCGGCTCGAACGCGAACAGCGTCGCCGAAGCGATTCAGAAGCTGCTCAGCACTGCGAAGTAGGGTCTCCGCCCGGCCGGGCGCTGATCTCGAGGGAGACGTCCGATGTGGCTTTGGATCCTGAGCGCCCTTTTCCTCGCCGTGGTGTGGACCGTCTGGTTCCTCCTCCGGCCTCCGGCGGACATCGAGGGGCCTGCGGTCGAGTCGTTCCCGACCTGGATCCCGATCGTCGCGACCGTGGCGGTCGTGCTGCTCCTCGTCGGGCTGCTCGTGTACCGGCGCATCCGCGCGGCCCGCGCGGCGCGCGCGCTCGAGAAGGCCATCGCGCAGCAGGCTCAGGAGCAGGCGCTCAACGCGAAGCCCGAGCGGCGGGCGGAGATCCAGGAGCTCCACAAGCAGATCCAGGACGGGATCCAGGCGCTCAAGACCTCGAAGCTGGGCGGCGGCAAGCGCGGCTCGGACGCGCTCTACGTCCTGCCCTGGTACGTGATGGTCGGCCCGCCCGGCGCGGGCAAGACGACCGCGCTCCGGCACTCCGGCCTCCAGTTCCCGTACCTCGACCCGAACGGCGGCGGCGTGCGCGGCGTCGGCGGCACGCGCAACTGCGACTGGTGGTTCACGAACGAGGCGATCCTCCTCGACACGGCGGGCCGCTACACGACCGAGGCCGACGACCACGACGAGTGGATGGCCTTCCTCGAGCAGCTCCTCAAGTACCGCGAGGAGAAGCCGATCAACGGCGTGATCGTGTGCGTGAGCATCAGCGAGCTGCTCGACGCGACCGACGATCAGATCGAGCAGACGGCCAAGAAGGTCCGCGCCCGGATCGACGAGATGCAGCAGACGCTGCACATGATCCTGCCCGTCTACGTGATGTTCACGAAGGTCGACCTCGTCGCGGGCTTCGTCGAGTACTTCGGCGACCTCAAGAAGAGCGAGCGCGGGCAGGCGCTCGGCGCGACGATCAAGCTCGACGAGAACAAGGGCGAGCCGGGGAAGATCTTCGACCGCGAGTTCGATCTCCTCATCGAGCGGCTGCACGCGCGCGTGATCAAGCGCATGAACACCGAGCGCAGCCGCGAGGTGAAGGAGAAGGTCTTCCAGTTCCCGCTGGAGTTCGCCGCGATCAAGCGCAACCTCTCCGATTTCCTGGCGGCGGCGTTCTCGCCGGCGAACGGCGCGGCGCCGGTGCCGATCCTGCGCGGCTTCTACTTCACGAGCGGCGTGCAGGAGGGGCGGCCGCTCGATCGCGTGGTCGGCGCGATGGCGCGCGCGTTCGGCCTGCGCGGCGGGGCAGGGGAGGAGGCGGCGGAGAAGGCGGAGTCGAAGAGCTTCTTCCTCCGCGACGTCTTCATGAACATCGTCTTCCCCGACCAGGACCTGGCGGCGCGCAGCGAGGCCGAGATCCGGCGCCGGCGCCTCCAGCGCTTCGCGGTCGCGGCGGCGGCGGCGATCCTGGCGATCCTGTTCCTGGTCCCGGCGATCCTCTCGTTCGTCAACAACCGGGCGCTCGTCGCGGAGACCGGGCGCGTCTCGGCCGAGGTCGGCGCGATCGACTGGCCCCGCGGCGCGGTGCAGGCGGAGCTCAAGATCGACAAGCTCGACCAGCTCCGGCAGCAGGTGGAGCTGCTCGATCAGTACCGCGAGGACACGCCGGTCTCGTACGGCTGGTTCATGTTCCAGGGCGACACGCTCTTCGAGCCGACGCTGAAGCAGTACATGGACAGCCTGCGTCAGGGCTTCGTGGAGCCGGCGAAGGGGCGGCTCGAGGACAAGCTCGAC
Organism: uncultured Polyangiaceae bacterium; assembly: GCA_964421485.1. Lineage (GTDB taxonomy): Bacteria > Myxococcota_A > Polyangia > Polyangiales > Polyangiaceae > CAYQYG01. The sequence goes on from CAYQYG010000168.1 coordinate 13,150, forward strand.
CGGGTGCGCGAGGGCGAGTACCTCGACGGCTACAACGCGCTCCGCGCGTACCTGCTCCTGAACGACAAGGTGCACCTCCAGGAGGAGTCGAAGTGGCAGGTCGGGCGGCTGACCCAGCTCTGGGCCGAGATCCTGAAGCCGAGCACCGACCTCTCGGAGGCCGATCTCAAGGCGAAGATCGTCCCTCACGTCGAGTACTACGTGGACCTCGTCCGGCGCGGCGTGCTCGAGGGCGTGCCGCTGAACGACGCGCTCATCCAGAAGGCGCGCGACGAGCTGCGCAAGGTCGATCCGACGAAGCGCTACTACGATCAGTTCGTCACGATCCTCATCGACCAGAAGTACGACGAGGCGGGCCCGAGCACGCCGGAGAACCTCAAGTACCCGCCGGTCTCGCTGAACAGCATGTTCGTCGACCGGCCGGAGGTCCTGACCAAGATCCACAGCGCGCAGCGCGAGCGCACGGGCACGTGGTTCGAGGTGCAGGGTCCCTACACGGCGAAGGGGCACGAGCAGGTGCTCGAGTCGCTCAAGGAGGGCAAGAAGAAGCTCGAGCGCGAGCTCTGGGTGCTGCCCTTCACGTCCGAGGAGAAGCAGCAGGGCGATCGGATCCAGAAGGAGCTCGATCGCGTCCGGCAGGACTACGACAACCAGTACATCACGCAGTGGGAGAACTTCTTCCGCGACATCCAGGTCGACGTCCCGCCCACGAACCGGGACGCGATCCAGGAGTTCAACGTGCTGGCGACGCCGGACTGGCCGTACCGCCGGCTCCTGCAGCGGCTCGGTGACGAGACGCAGTTCCCCAAGGACGCCGTGACCGCGGCGGCGACGGCGGACGGCGGGATCATCGACCAGATCAAGACCAAGGTGGTGCGGCGCGTGGAGGGGCGGACGCGCACGCGGATCAACGACATCCTGCCGGGCAACAAGGGGCCGGGCGACTACGATCCGATCCCCGAGAAGTTCGAGTCGATGGTGCGGTTCGGCGTGCCGCAGAGCGCGGTCGAGGGGCAGCCGCCGCCGCCGCCGCCGGGGCTCAACAAGTACATCGGCCTGCTCGAGCAGCTCTCGGGCGAGATGGGCAACGTCGAGGAGGGGCCGCCCACCACCGACACGAGCGGGGCGCGCGAGTCGTTCTCGAAGGCCGTGCGGGAGACGCAGGCGCTCCTGCTCACGATGGACGAGACCGGCCAGAAGCTCATGGAGCCGCTCCTCATGAACCCGCTCCGCCAGGCCTACAAGGCGATGGTGCGGCGGGCCGGCGGCGCGGCGAGCGGGCTCTGGGAGGTCGTCGTGTGGCCCCATTACCGCGACAAGATCAAGGACCGCTATCCGTTCAACCTCGCGTCGTCCCGCGACGCGTCGTTCGAGGACACGGTCGCGTTCTTCAAGCCGAAGGACGGCGTCCTCTGGGGCTTCTACGAGCAGTACCTCAAGGACATGCACTACAAGGTCGCGCACGACTACTACCCGAAGGCGTACCTCCAGGGATCCTCGCCGTCGGCGAAGCCGTTCACGCCCTTCAACCCGAATCTCTACAACTGCCTCCGGCGCGCCGACGAGATCTCCGACGCGCTGTTCGCCGGCGGGGAGAAGCCCGAGGTCGTCTTCAACATCAACATGAAGACGGTCAGCCCGATCGTGAGCGAGGTGATCTTCGAGATCGACGGACAGCGGCGGCTGTATCGCAACGAGAAGGAGATCTGGCAGACCTTCACCTGGCCGGGCGAGAAGCCGACGGGCGCGAAGATCCAGGTGCGCGGCGCCGGCGGGCTCGACGAGGAGGTCGTGCGCGAGGGGCCGTGGGGCATCTTCCGGCTGTTCGAGGTGGGCACGATGACGGCCGCGAAGGACAGCGACGAGATGTTCACGGTGACGTGGCAGATGACGGCGCCGCCGGTCTCCGTGACCATGCAGGTGAAGCCCACGAGGGGGAACCACCCGTTCCCGGCCAGCTTCTTCCGTGCGACGAACTGCCCGCCCAGCATCGGCGACTGGTTCGGCAAGGGTTGAGGCGGGCCTGACGACAAACCCCGACTCCGCGCTGGCATTCGAACAGGCCGCTCTGGTATCAAAGAGCCGGAGCCGATCATGTTCTGGCGTCGCAAGAAGGGCCCCGCCGTTCCGCCGCAGATCGGCTGCTTCGGGAAGCTCCCCGCGACCGGCGATTTCGTCCGGCTCAACGCGGGGACCGACGAGCTCGCGCTCCTCGATCGGTGGCTCGGCGGCGCGATCGATTTCGCGCGGCGCTCGATGGGGCCGCAGTTCGAGCCCTGCTACCAGCCCGCGGTGGGCCTCTTCGTCTTCCGCGGCGAGGCGAAGAGCGAGGAGGGGCCGGCGCGCGGCCTCGTCGGCGCGTGGGCGGCGAGCGGCGACAACGCCGGGCGGCTCTACCCGATGGTGGTGTTCGGCTCGTACGATTACGGACAGCTCGTCGGCGCCGGTGCGGCGCTGCCGATCGCGCTCTGGCCGCTGCTCGTGGCGGCGTACGAGGCGGCGACGACCGGGCGATCGATGCCCGTGGACACGTTCCTCGACCGGGTCTCGCGCATCGCGCTGCCGCCGCTCGACGATCCGGACGCGGCGAGCGCCGGCTACCGCGCGTGGCTCGCGACGCAGCCGATGAAGGCGCTCTGGGACGCGGGCTTCGGCACGGACGCGAGCCGCTTCTGGGTGCTGCAGAACATCCTCGAGTCGGTGATGCCGTTCCGCGGGCAGGAGCTGCCGAGGACGGGGCTGGCGCTGCGGCTGCCGCTCGGCGCGGGCGACGCGTACGCGGCCGCGGTGTGGATGGACATGACGCTCCGCCTCTCGAGGTGGGGCCGCACGCTGCTCAACGCGTTCTGGTCGCCGCAGCAGACGCTGCTCCTGCACCTCGGGCCGCCGCACGTGGGCTCGTTCCGCGAGATGATCTCGCCGACGGGGCAGGCCGAGCACGTGGCGGACCTCTGCGGCCCCCCGACGGTCGACGAGCAGGTGTCGCGGCAGGCGCTCGGCCAGCACCTCGACGCGCTCGTCGGGCGCACCGACATCTCGCTCGCGAGCTTCCTCGACGGCCTGAGCGCGGGCTGAGCCACCGGACCTCTGGCCGTCGCGCGGGGCGCGCTGTTATCCTCCGCCGACCATGGCGGTCGAAGACGCGATCACTGCAGCGAGAGAGAAGATCGAATCCCTGCTCGAGCCGATCAACGGCGGCGTCGGCGCGGACGTCACGTACGACGAGTCGTTCGAGGCCATCAAGAGCGAGGTCGACAAGCTGCAGGCGCTCTCCGGCGGCGGCAAGATCGACTGGGGCAGCATCCTGTCGGGCGCGGACGAGATCCTCACGGACAAGTCGAAGGACTTCCGCGTCGCGCTCTACTACGCGGCCTCCAAGGCGCACCTCGACGGCGTGCAGGGCCTGCTCGAGGGCTTCCTCGTCATCCAGGGGCTCTGCGCCGCGTTCTGGGACACGATGTACCCGGCGCTCCGGCGGCCGAAGGCGCGCGGCAACCTCTGCGAGTGGTTCGGCCAGCAGTCCGCGCTCGCGATCGGGAGCTTCACGCCGACCGAGAAGGATCGCGACCTCGTCGGCGCGCTCGATCAGGTGAGCCGCGCCGTCGACTCCGATCTGCGCGACAAGCTGGGCGACGCGTACGCGGGCTTCTCGGACCTCCGCAACGTCATCCGCAACATCGTCGCGTCGGTCCCGAAGGAGGCACCTCCGCCGCCGCCGCCGCCGCCGCCGCCGCCGCCGCCGCCGCCGCCGCCGCCGCCGC
>CAYQYG010000169.1:0-8558 GCA_964421485.1 uncultured Polyangiaceae bacterium
GAGCCGCCCGCGGGGGTCGCGTGACGCAGCCGGGCGCCGGGAGCGGCGCGGCGGCGGCCCCGGGCGGGCAGGGCGCGGGCGGCAAGGAGGCGAGCCGCGGCGAGCAGGCGCTGAGCCGCTTCCACGAGGAGAGCCGCCTCGGCGACGCCTACGACGCGCGCACGCTGCTCAGGCTCTGGCCGTTCGTGGAGCCGCACGCGCGCTACCTCTTCGCGTCGCTCTCGATGCTCGTCGTGAGCGCCCTGCTCGCCGTGACGCGCCCGCTCATCATGCGGAGCGCGCTCGACGGGTTCAGCGCGCCCGACGGCATGGACCGGCTCACGCGCGCGGGCGTCCTGCTCACGGCCGTGATCCTCGTCGAGCAGTCGATCTCGTTCCCGCAGCTCTACATGATGCAGCTCGCGGGCGCGCGGTCGATGGCCGACCTCCGGCTGCGCGTCTTCACCTTCCTGCACACGCGGCGGCTCGCGTTCTTCGACCGGACCCCGGTCGGCCGCCTGGTCACGCGCGTCACCAACGACTGCGACGCGATCGGCGAGATGTTCGCGTCGGGCGCGCTCAACGCGATCGGCGACCTCACCCGGCTCGCGCTCATCGTCGTCGTCATGCTCCAGCTGGACGTGACGATGTCGGCGTACGCCTTCGTCGCGCTCCCGCCCGTGCTGCTCGGCGTCTCGTGGACGCGCCGCCGCATCCGCGACGCCTTCCGCGAGGTCCGGTCGAAGACGGCGCGGATGAACGCGTACCTGAACGAGCAGGTCTCCGGCATGGCCGTCGTGCAGGCCTACGCCCGCGAGGAGCGCGCCGCGCAGGAGTTCGACGACATCAACCTCGCCTACCGCAACGCGAACAACCGCTCCATCGTCTACGACGCGGCGCTCGACGCCGCGATCGAGATGGTCTCCAGCGTCTGCATCGCCGCGATCCTCTGGTACGCCGGCGGCCGGAGCCTCTCGTCCCGGATCTCCTTCGGGACCCTGTTCACGTTCGTCGCGTACATCGACATGTTCTTCGTCCCGATCCGGGACCTCTCCGCGCGCTACACGCTCCTCCAGTCGGCGATGGCCGGCGCCGAGCGCGTCCTCGAGCTGCTCGACAACAAGGACGAGGACGCGGCCGCCGCGCCCGGCGGCGCCGCGCCCGCCGAGCCCGGCGATCCGGCCGTCGCCTTCTCGCTCGACGGCGTCACGTTCTCGTACAAGCCCGGCGCCGACGTGCTCCGCGAGGTCACGCTGGCCGCGAACGCGGGCGAGAAGGTCGCGCTCGTCGGCGCCACCGGGGCCGGCAAGAGCACCGTCGCCTCGCTCCTGCTCCGGCTCTACGACGTCAGCGCCGGCGCCGTGCGCGTCTTCGGCCGCGACGTCCGCGCCTACCCCCGCGCGGAGCTCCGCACGCGCTTTGCGGTCGTCCCGCAGGACGTCTTCCTGTTCCCCGGCACGGTGCTCACCAACGTCGCCGCCGGCGACACCTCCCCCGATCGCGCGAAGGTCACCCGGGCCCTCGAGCGCATCGGCGCGCTCGACCTCTTCGAGCGCCGCGAGGGCGGCCTCGACGCGCCCGTCCTGGAGCGCGGCCAGAACTTCAGCGCCGGCGAGCGGCAGCTCATCGCTTTCGCCCGCGCGCTCTACCGCGACCCGCCGATCCTCGTGCTCGACGAGGCCACCGCCAACGTCGACAGCGACACCGAGGCCCGCCTGCAGCGCGCGCTCGAGGGCGCGATGAAGGGCCGCACCGCGCTGATCATCGCCCACCGCCTCTCGACCATCCGCGCGGTCGACCGGATCGTCGTCTTCCACAAGGGCCGCGTCGTCGAGCAGGGGACGCACGACGAGCTGCTCGCCGCGAACGGCGTCTACAGCCGCCTCTACCGCCTCCAGTTCGCCCGCGAGGCCGGCAAGCCCGCGGGCGCCTAGTCAGCGCCGCCCGCGTCGCACTGCCCGGGCTCCGCCGACCCGTCGCTCGCCCCCGCGACCACCAGCAGCCAGTACTCGGAGCAGCTCCCGTTGGCCACGACGAGCTTGCAGGCGTCGACGTGGAGCACCTCGGCCTGGTTGCCCGCGGCCTGGGCCAGCGTCCCGGTCTCGATCCCCTCGCGATCGAACGACAGGTAGAGCTGCCACCAGCGCGGGATCCCGCCGAGCTTGTGCTCGATCTCGTAGCGCATCCCGCCCGGGAAATAGAGCAGCCCCGACGCGCCGCCGCCCCCGCCGTCCCAGGGCGTGCTCATGTACACGCCTCCCTCGACCGTGCCCTCGGTGTAGAGGACCGGCGGGTTCGCGTCCTCCGAGCGATCGCAGGTCTTCGGCGCGAGATCGCCGCACCCCGCCCCGAGCGCGCCGAGCGTCACTGCCAGGGCGGTGGCCCGTGCGCCGCGCCGCGGGGCCATCACCCCAGCCACCGCGCCGCGTCGGGCGCGTGGTAGGTCAGGATGAAATCGGCGCCGGCCCGCCGGATCGACGTCAAGAGCTCCAGCACCGCGCGGCGCTCGTCGATCATCCCCCGCTCGCTCGCCGCCTTGATCATCGCGTACTCGCCGCTCACGTTGTACGCGCCGAGCGGCAGCGCGCTCGCGGCGCGCACCCGCGCGATCACGTCGAGGTACGCGAGCGCCGGCTTCACCATCAGCATGTCGGCGCCCTCCTCCTCGTCGAGCGCCGCCTCCCGCAGCCCCTCGCGCGCGTTCGCCGGATCCATCTGGTAGCCGGCCCGGTCGCCGAACTTCGGCGCGCAGTCCGCGGCCTCGCGGAACGGGCCGTAGAAGCTCGACGCGTACTTCACCGAGTACGAGAGGATCGCCGTCGCCGAGAGCCCCTCGCCGTCGAGCGCCCGGCGGATCGCGCCGACGCGCCCGTCCATCATGTCGCTCGGCGCCACCACGTCGGCGCCCGCCTGCGCGTGCACCACCGCGGCCCGCGAGAGCACCTCCAGCGTCGCGTCGTTGTCGACGTCCATGATGCCGCGCGCGTCCGCGCGCAGGACCCCGCAGTGGCCGTGCTCGGTGTACTCGTCCACGCACACGTCGGTGATCACCAGGATCTCCGGCGCGGCGTCCTTCATCGCCTTGACCGCGCGCGGCACGGGCCCGTCGGGATCGTACGCGCTCGAGCCGGACGCGTCCTTGGTCCGCGGCAGGCCGAAGAGGATCACCCCGCCGAGCCCGAGCTCCTTGCAGCGCCGCGCCTCCGCGGCCGCCGCGCGGACCGGGAGCTGCGAGACCCCGGGCATCGTGCCCACGGGCCGGGCCTCGTCGAGCGCCTCGTTGAAGAACAGCGGGAGGATCAGGTCGCCGGGGTGGAGCGCCGTCTCGCGGACGAGCGCCCGGATCGCGGGCGATCGCCGCAGCCTGCGGGGTCTCTGGGTGGGGAACACGGCGCGCGAGCATAGCAGCCCGCGGCGGCGGTGCGTCACCAGGGCGGCGCCGGATCCAGGATCCCCGACGCCACGAGCGCCCGCGCGCGCCTGAGGTCGTCCAGCGTATCGACCTCGGTCCACGGCAGATCGGTCACGTCGACCGATCGCGCCTCCGCGCCCGCCGCGATGAGCTCACCGTAGATGGCCTCGTAGTAGAGCCCCACCCGTCCCTCGGCCGACGCCCGCGCGAGCGCCTCGAAGAGCGCCGGCGCGATCGCCGCGTCGACGCGCTCGATCCCGATCGACTCCCCCGCGCACGCCGCCGGCGGCAGCTCCTTGCCGAACGCCGTGATCCGCCCCGCCCCGTCGACCCGCACCTTCATCTCCTCGTCGCCGAGCAGCCCCTCTTCTCCGGGCCCGTCGGCCCCCGCCCGGCGCCCATGGGCTCGCCGCCCATCCACCGCCACCGCGAGCGGCGCGCACGCCCCCGCGAGCCGCGACAGCACGGCCGGATGGAAGAGCACGTCGCCGTCGAGCTTGAAGAAGCTCTGTCCGCCCACGGCCTCCGCGCAGCGGTGCAGCGACACCGAGTTCTGCGTCGTCTCGAACTCCGGGTTGTGGCAGTACGCCACCTCGAGCGGGCTCCCCTCGAGCGCCGCGCGGATCGCGTCGGCCCGGTAGCCCGTCGCCACCACCAGCCGCCTCACCCCGGCCCCGGTGAGCAGCCGCGCCGCCCGCCCGAGGATCGTCTCCTCCCCCGCCTGCACGAGCGCCTTCGGCCGGTCGTCGGTCAACGGCCGCAGCCGCGTCCCCTGGCCCGCGACCAGCACGACCGCGACCGGCGTCTGCACGATACCCTCCGGCACGGCGCTCACGCGGACGCCGCCCTGCCGGCGATCCCCAGCTCCGCGAACGCCCCCTGCGACGCCCGCCGCTGGAGCGGCTTCAGGTAGAGGTGGAAGATGGCGTTCAGCACCACGAGCCTCCAGAGCAGGAAGATGTCGGGCCGCCCGATCGCGCTGAAGACCGTGAACCCGATCATCAGCGACCCGATGCCGAAGAAGTACCGCCAGAGGCGCATCGCCCCGTACGCGTGCTTCCTGTACACCGCCGCGCGCCCGGGATCATAGGGCGGCAGCGCGTTGAGCCGCGTCGTGGTGAACGGATCGAAGCGCGCGACCCATTCCTCCTGGCCCTTCAGGTAGTTGATGTAGATCCACCAGATCAGCCGGCTCACGGGCCCCATCGGCTGCGCGCGCGCGGCCTCGTAGCGGGCGACCGCCTCCGCGTGCTCGTCGCCCTCCTTCGAGCCGGGGACCGTGAGGCGCATGTAGACGTTCTTGTAGTGGTCGTAGCCGGTCGAGTGGAACGAGCTCGTGAAGACGGTGAGCGCGGCCAGGCCCACGGCGAGGGCCGTGTGCCACCAGGGCGAGCTGTAGCGGGCCACGAGGACGGCGATGCTGCCCCCGATCGTGGCCACGATCGTGAAGAGGTCCGCGATCCCGTCGAGCATCCGGCCGATCACCGACGAGCTCTTGCGCATGCGCGCCAGCATCCCGTCGGCGCAGTCGAAGGCCGTCGACAGGAAGAGCAGGGCCGCGCCGATCTGGAGGTGGTAGGGCAGGGAGCTCACCGCGAGCAGCACGCCGCCCGTCACGCCGAGGAGGATCGCGCCCACCGTGAGCTGGTTCGGCGTCACCGGCGTGGGGAAGCAGAGCTTCGCGATCACGTACCCCGCGGGCCGGTGCACGTAGACGTCGATCGGCTCCTCGATGTCGAGAGGCTTCAGCGCCGCGCGGTAGCCGGACCAGAACCCCATGGGCGCGCAGCCCGTACCATGCGCCCCCGGGCTCCTCAAGCGGCGCGACCCGCGCCGACGCGGTCTCCGCGCGCGGGAAATCGGCTACTGTCGCCCACCCGAACCGGACCCCGATCCATGCGCCCCCGCTCCTCCATCTTCCACCTCGCCCTGGCCGCCGCGCTCCTCGTCCCTGTCCTCCTCCCTCTGCCCGCCCGCGCGGCGGCCCCGGCCGACGGCTTCGGCGCGCCGCTCGGCGGCCCGGAGCCGCCGCCGGCTGCTCCTCCCGCCGCCGGGCCCGCGCCCGCCGCCCCGACCGCCGACGCGGTCCAGCCGGATCCCGCGGCCGACCCGTGGGGCGGCGCCCGGAGGCCCTGGCTCTACGCGGCCGACCCCACCGCGCCCGCGCCTGGGGGCGTCATCGCCGCGCTCGGCGTCGGCTACGCGCAGGTCGACCGGGGCGCCGCGCGGCCCTTTGCCGCCGACGTCGCGCACGCCGGCGCGGTCTTCGACGTCTCCGCCGAGGTCGGGCTCGCGCGCTACGCCTCGCTGCACGCGCAGGGCCTGCTCGCCGGCGAGGGCGCGGGCGAGCCTGTCCGCGCCGGCGTCTTCGCCGGGGCGAGCTTCTTCCCATTGCCCGCCGGCTTCCCGGTCGACCTCTCGCTCTCGGGCGGCTACCTCCGCGAGCTCGGCGGCAGCAACGGCATCTGGGGCCGCGTCGGCGTCGCCGGCGACCTCGGGGCCGCCCGCCTCTCGTTCACCGCGCTCGGCGAGCACGTGCTCGCCGAGGGCCGGGACGGCATGGATGTCCTCCTGACCTCGGGCGTCAGCTACCGCCTCGGCCCCGCGCGCCTCGGCCTCGAGTACGTCGTGCAGGACCTCGAGGGCGCCTGGGACCCCGAGGAGGCCGACGGCGGCATCCGCCATTTCATTGGCCCGACCGCCGCCCTCGAGCTGGGCCGCCGCGTCCAGATCGCCGCCGGCCCCGCGTTCGGCCTCGCGCAGGGCTCGCCTGACGTCCTCGGTCGCCTCGCGGCGACCTATGCTTTCTGATCCCCGCCGGGCGGCCGCGCCTGCGAGGCCGGCTCGCCCGCCGTCACCAGCGCGATATCCGAGAGCGGCCGCCACACGGTCCACGCCTCGTTCCGCACGAAGCTGTCGAGCGGCACCTTGCCCGCCTCGATCCCCCGTGCGAGGAGGTCCAGGTTCACCGGACCGACCGATCCCTCCCCGGTGGTCACATACCACCGATCCGCGACGGCCCTCTCCGAGGATACGACGTCTGCCATGAGCTTCACACAACGCATGAGAGGAGCCCCCGAGTTCCCCGCTCGCCGAATTCGAGCCGATGCATCCTAGACCCGCGCGCTCGGCTGTCAACCACGACTCATCCCCGGTTATGCCAGCATCCGTGGCTCCGGGCCGCGCTCCCCTGCCGCGTCCGCGCGCCTTCCGCCCCGGACCCCATGCCGAGATCCGGGGCTCCAGGCCGCTTGCCTGCATCCCCACGCCCCGCCCCCACGTTATCAACAGGCCGCCCCGGCCATGGCTCCCGAGCCCGCCCCGCAATGGCGAACGAAATCGCAACGGAAGCAATCATGAGTGAGCGAAACAACGACAGCGCATCTCCGTCCGATTTGTCGCCTCGGGCGAATATCTGTATTTCCGCGCCTCCCGGTGACGGCGGCGGAGCGCGCCCCGGCGTCGTCTACCTCGTCGGCGGCGGGCCGGGCGATCCCGGGCTCCTCACCCTCCGCGCCGCCGAGCTGCTGGCCACGGCCGACGTGGTCCTCCACGACGAGCTCGTCCACCCCGCCGCGCTCGAGGGCGCCCGGCCGGGCGCGGACCTCCGCCCGGCCGGCGGGCAGGCCCGGCAGCCCGCGATCGAGGCCGAGCTCATCGCCCAGGCGCGCGCCGGCCGCAGCGTCGTCCGCCTCGAGGGCGGCGACCCCTTCCTCTTCGGCCGCGGCTCCGAGGAGGCCGAGGCCCTCGCCCGCGCCGGCGTCCCCTTCGAGATCGTGCCCGGCGTCTGCTCCCCCCTCGGCGCCGCCGCCTACGCCGGCATCCCCCTCACCCACCGCGACCTCGCCGCCGGCGTGACCCTCGTCAGCGCCGACCCCGCCTCCGGCGCCCCCTTCGACTGGAGCGAGCTCGCCTCGGTCCGCGGCACCCTCTGCGTGCTCATGGGCACGCAGCCCCTCGACGCCGTCGCCGCCGCCCTGCTCGGCCCCGGCCGCCGCGCCCCTGCGGCCCCTGCCGCCCTCATCCAGTGGGGCACGCGCGCCGAGCAGCGCGTCGCCGAGGGCCCCCTCGCGGACCTCCCCGCCCTCGCCCGCGCCGCGGGCCTCGGCGCCCCCGCCGTGCTCGTCGTCGGCCCTGTCGCTGCCCTCCGCGCCGCCCTCCGCTGGTTCGACCGCCGCCCCCTCTTCGGCAAGCGCGTGCTCGTCACCCGCGCCGGCCACCAGGCCCAGGCCACCTCCCGCCTCGTCCGCCGCCGCGGCGCCGAGGCCATCGAGCTCCCCGCGATCGAGCTCCACCCCCCGCCCGACCCTGCCCGCGTCACCGCCGCCGCCCGCGCCCTCGCCCGCTACGCCGTCGTCGCCTTCACCAGCGAGAACGGCGTCGCCCGCTTCTTCGCCGAGCTCGACCGCCAGGCCCTCGACGCCCGCGCCTTCGGCGCTGCCCGCCTCGCCGCCATCGGCCCCGGCACCGCCGCGGCGCTCGCCGCCCGCGGCCTCCGCGCCGACATCGTCCCCGCCGAGTTCCGCGGCGAGACCCTCGCCGCCGCCATCCTCGCCGATCCCGTCCTCGCCCGCCGCCTCCGGGAGCCCGGCCCCCACGCCGCGCTCATCCCCCGCGCCCTCGTCGCCCGGGAGGTCCTCCCCGACCGCCTCCGCCGGGCCGGCCTCGAGGTCGACGTCGTCCCCGTCTACGAGACCCGCCCCGCCTCCGCCGCCCGCCGCGAAGAGCTCATCGCCGCGCTCGAAGCCGGCCGCATCGACGTCGTCCTCCTGACCTCCAGCAGCGCCGCCGACAGCATCGCGGACCTCCTCGCCCCCCGCGCCCCCGACCTGCTCTCCCGCCCCCTCGTCGCGAGCATCGGCCCCATCACCACCGCCACCGCCGAGAAGCGAGGCCTCCCCGTCGGCGTCACCGCCGAAGTGAGCACCCTCGCCGGCCTGCTCGACGCCGTGGAGCGCTGGTACGCGTCCCAGCGCACAAAATGAAAAAAGCGTCGACGGCGGACCTGGGGGGGGAAGGTCTCTGCCGCGACGCTCGGGAATCCCTTGGTGCACGCCCCGTGCCGTCGACTCCCTGAGTGATTCCGGCAGGTTGGTCACCCGGGTCCGGACTCGGATTGCACCTCTGCGATTGCATCCGGGCAAGGTTGAAGGGCTGGCCCGACCCC
>CAYQYG010000169.1:8658-13805 GCA_964421485.1 uncultured Polyangiaceae bacterium
TCACTCGAACGACGCCCGCACCAGGACGAACTTGTTGTTCAGCTCCGGCGTGGTGAGCTTCTCGAACACCCGCGGGCTCCCGAGCTCGTTGGAGAGCGAGCTCGTCCGCCCGTGCTCGGTGGTGAAGTAGAACGTCTTCACCCCCCGCTTCTTCTGATCGTTGATGTACTCCTGGAACTTCTTCCCGCTCGACACGAACGCCGGCAGCTTGTTGCCCGAGTAGAAGTTCTCCCCCTTCCAGTTCATCTGATATGCCACGAGCGGCCCCGGGATCGCCGCGCTCGCCCGCGCATAGGCCAGGATCGTCTCCCGCTGCCCCCAGTGCGGCGAGGTCCGGACGAAGTAATGGTCGAGCCCCCAGGCCGCGAAGAGCACCGCCGTCGAGACCAGCGCCGCGACGATGTAGCGCCTCCACCGCGCCACCGCGAGCAGCAGGGTCAGCGCCGCCGCCGCGATCACGAATGCCCAGAGCGCCTTCGAGAAATCGAGCGACGGCGGCCACGGCCGCTTGTAGTTGTACGTGAAGAGGTGGAGCAGCCGCACCTGGCTCGGCTGCCCCTCCCGCGCCATGGCGAGGTCCCGCCCCACGAAGAACACCAGCAGCCCCCCCGCCACCGCCGCCGCCCCGAGCATGAGCCGCTCGTGCCGCCGCGCCTCCGGCGACCGCTCCGACCCCGGACCGGCGGCGCCCTCCGCCCCAGACCCCCGATCCAGCCGGAGCAGGTCGTCCAGCAGCACCCCCGTGAGCATCGCCGCCGGCGGCACCGCCGGCAGGATGTAATGGTGGAACTTCGTCAGCATCAGCGAGAAGAGCGCGAACGCGAACAGGAACCACATCGAGAGGAAGATCGCCGCGTCCGTCCGCGGATCCGCGCGCCCCTCCGCCCCCTCGCGCCGCCGCAGCCACCCCATGATCGCGGCCGGCACGAGCCCCGTCCACGGGAACATCGCGTATCCGAGCTGCCAGACATAATACCGGAAGCTCACGTCGTCGCCTTCGTTCGTGTCGTGCACGTGGGTGAAGGCCCGCTTGAACATGTCGTGGAACAGCAGCCGATCCGTGAACGGCTGCCCGTGCCGCGCGTACATCGCCACGAACCAGGGCAGCGCCACGCACGCGAGCACGAGCAGCCCGCACGGGATCTCCATGCGCAGGAGGTCCCGGTGCCGCTTCGAGACGCCCACGTACGCCAGCGCGCAGAGCGCCGGCAGCCCGATCCCCGCCGGCCCCTTCGCCATCGTCGACAGCGCCGCGAAGAACCAGGCCGCGAGGAAGCAGAGCCGCTGGACCCGCCGCTCCCCCCAGCTCGCATAGAGCACGATCCCGAGCGCCTGCGCCCAGATGAGCGCCTGGAGCGCCGGCTGGAGCCCCCGCAGCACCGGCGCCGCCGCCTTGCACGCCTCGTTGCCCGGCAGCCCGCAGCTCCCCGCCGACCCCGCGCGGAAGGCGTCCACGTGCGCCCGGATATCGAACGGATGCAGCCGGATCTCGAGGTTGCGCGACAGCAAATAGAGGATCTGCGGCAGCGCGCAGGCGATGATCGCCCCGAGCACGAGGTGGACCGCCGAGAGGCGGAGCCTGAGCGATCCGATCCGGACCTCGTGGACGCGGACCTCCCTGTCCTCCGCGGTGTGAATACCCATCAGGACGAGCGCCATGGTCGCGGACATGGTCGCGACGAACGGCATGTCGGTCATGGTCTGGTGAGCGACCATGAACCATTGCGGCATCGTCGTGAGCGCGAGCGCGCCGAGGAGCCCCGCCCGCCGGCTCCAGACCTTCGCGACCGCCTTGTAGAGCAGGTACGCCGCGGCCAGCGTGAGCAGGAAGATCGGCAGCCGGACGGCCCACTCCGGCCAGGGCGTGCGCCCCTCCGCCGCGGCCGACAGCATCTCCCCCGGCCTGTACCGGACCCCGAACGTCGCCATGGCGAGCGACTGGATCCAGAACCCGAGCACCGGCTTGGACCAGAACCACCCGTCCTGCGCCCACCAGAGGGAGATCCAGTCATTGCGCGCGAGGATCTCGCGCGAGACCTCACCGTAATGGGTCTCCCACGGATCGGAGAGCGAGTGGCTCCCGAGCATCGGCAGGTAGAGCGCCGTGACGGCGGCGACGAGCCAGAACCCGTGCCGCCGGAGGAGCGGCCGCGGCTTCCCCGTCTCGTCGACCCGATAAGGCCCGAGCCGCTCCCCGACCCGGTATGCGCCGACCACCGCCGCGAGGAACGCGGCCGGGATCAGCAGGGCGGACGAGCGCGGCACGAGGAGGAGCTGGAATCGCCCCCCGTCGAACGGCGTCGGGACGAGGTACCCGGCCACGGCGAGGCAGACGAAGGCGACCGTGGCGGCGAGCCCCCCGGCGAGCAGCCCGAGCGGGGCGGCGAGGTCCGCGATGTCCACGCGCGCCGCGAGGCGCTCGTCGGGATCGTCGAAGGTGCCCAGCAGGTCGAGCAGCCCGAACGTCGCGACCGCGATCCCGAGGGCCCCGATCGGGACGCCCCACCGGAGCTGCGGCCCGAGGGCCATCACGATGAACGCGACGAGCGCCCCGACCCCGAGCGCGACCGCGCCGCGCGGCCGGAGCGGGTTCCCCGCCGGCACGAGCTGGTCCTCGTCGTCCGGCGGGGGGGCTTCCTGGGGGGCCTGCGGCTCGCCCTCGGGGGCGGCGTCGTCGTGGGCGGCGTCCTCCGGGGCGTCGTCCTGCGCTGCGTCTCTCTGGACGTTGTCCTGCGCCGCCGCGCCCTGGGCTGCGCCGTCGTCGGTCGGGTCCAGGGGAGGCTCGGTGCCGGGCTCCGCGGGCTCCTCGTCGCTGCGATCGTGCGGTTCGCTCATCTTCGGCCCGGTCCCTCAGGCGAGCCCTGCCTAGCAAGTCTGCGGGCCGGGGGCTACGCCGGCCGCACGCGGGCGCATCGACGCGGAGGTCGTCGAGGTGGATCGCATCCTCGGCGAGCTCGCGACGCTCCCGGCCGATCATGTCGTGCGGGTGGAATACGAGGGGGCGCTCACGGTGTCGCTCGCGGCGCTCCGGAGCGCGATGACCAGCGCCGAGCAGGCGAACGTGGCGCTCGCCCTGGCGCGGACCCGCATGGAGCGGTTCAAGCTGCGCGCCGATCAGGTGCGCCTGGAGACGCACGGGAAGCTGGTCTTCCTCCTCAAGGACAAGGACGAGGCCGACGCGTTCTTCCGGGCGAGCAAGGACTCGCCGGACGGGAAGCCCGAGGAGGCCAAGGGGGCCAAGGGGCCCGAGAAGGCCAAGGAGCCCGAGAAGGCCGAGGAGCCCGAGAAGGCCAAGGAGCCCGAGAAGGCCAAGGGGGCCCCGGCCTCCGCAGCCCCGTCCCCGCCGGCCGGCTGACTCCGGCTCGGCCCTGCACCCCTCCCGCGGGCGCGCGTCCACCGCACGGGCGCGCGCCCGCGCCCGTCTCGGTCAGGCGATCATAGTCATTCCGGGCCAGCTCTTCCCATTGCAATGGCAGGCCGAGATCCTGTAGGAATTCGTCGAAGCGCGCCAGTGTCGCCGGCTCGCCGCGGCGCTGCGCGACCGCATGGAAATGGGCGACGTAGAAGCTCTCCGAGCGCGCAAGATCGGGGTCCGCGCCGACGAGGGATCGATACCGGCGCGCGGCCTCGGCGAGGTGGGCTGCCATCTCTTCGACATAGACATTCGGGACCACGGCCTTGATGCTGCGATCGAGGAGCGCCTGGTGGAGCTCGCCCCAGTCTTCCGTCAGCAAGGCGGGTCTCCTTCCATCCCGACCCTATCCTACGGCGCCGGTCGCAGCAACGGCCGCAGGCTCCGGGTCACGTCCTCCGTTGCGCTCGCTTCCGGCGTATGCTCCGTCCTGGGTCCATGGAACGCCGCGCCTTCTCCGTATCCATCTTCGTCCGCCACGCCGGCCGCATCCTGCTGATCCAGCACAAGCGCCTCGGCACCTGGCTCCCCGTAGGCGGCGAGATCGCCGACGGCGAGACGCCGCTCGAGGCCGCGCGCCGCGAGCTCCGCGAGGAGACCGGCCTCGAGGCCCGCTTCGAAGCGCGGACCGGCGTCACCGGCACCCCCCCCGGCCTCATCGGCTACGAGGAGCACCAGGCGGGCTCGAAGGGCCTCCACATGAACTTCTGCTTCGTCGCCGACGCCGACTCCGATCGCGTCACGCCGAACCACGAGTTCAGCGAGCTCCAGTGGGTCGACGAGCCTGCCGTCGCCGCCCTCGCTTGCCCCGAGAACGTCCGCCAGCTCGTCGCGCTCGCGCTGCGCGCCTGAGCGAGAGAGAAGACAGAGATCTCAACGCAAAGCCGCAAAGACGCAAGGACGCAAAAATACAGAAAATTCTGGTTTGCGCCTTTGCGCCTTTGCGCCTTTGCGTCTTTGCGTTGAAATTCTCCTGCGGGATCCCGGGCCGGACTCTGAGGGCGGCGTCAGTCCAGCTCCGCCGCGATCCCCCGCGCCTCCTCGAGCCCCGCCCGCTTGTTCCGCAGCTCGGCGAGCTGCGCCCGCGACTCGGCGACCACCTCGGGCGGCGCCTTGTCTGCGAACGAGGGCAGCGACAGCTTCTTCTCCAGCGCCGCGATGTCCTTGTCGGCCTTCTTGAGCTCGCGCTCGATCCTGGCCGCCTCCTTCTTGCCCTCGACCAGCCCGCGCAGCGACACCAGCACCTCGACCCCCGCGCCGAGCCCCATCACGGCCCCGCGCGGCCGCTCCGCGCCGCGCGCCTCCACCACGGGATCCCCCGCCGTCTTCACCAGCGTGCGGATCGACACGCGCTCGGACTCGAGCAGCGCCCGGGCCCGCTCGTCGTCGCTGCGCAGCGTGAGCGGCACCTCCGCGCCGGGGTGCACCTCGTGCTCGCTGCGGATGCTGCGGGCCGCGACGATCACGGCCTGCAGCGCCGCCATGTCGCGCTCGGCCGCGGCGTCGCGCGGCGCCGTCGCGGCATCAGGGAAGCGCGCCAGCGCGACCGACGCGGGCGCGCCGGCGGGGCGGGGGACCCGCTGCCAGAGC
Organism: uncultured Polyangiaceae bacterium; assembly: GCA_964421485.1. Classification (GTDB taxonomy): domain Bacteria; phylum Myxococcota_A; class Polyangia; order Polyangiales; family Polyangiaceae; genus CAYQYG01. The sequence goes on from CAYQYG010000169.1 coordinate 13,661, forward strand.
TCCTCGGTGATGAACGGCGTGAACGGGTGCAGCGCGCGCAGCGTCGCCTCGATCGCGTAGGCGAGCACGTCGCGCGTCTCCTCCGCCGCGGCGGGGCCCGGGGCGCAGGGCGCCGAAGGCGACCCGGAGCCCCGGATGTCAGCGG
>CAYQYG010000169.1:13905-16902 GCA_964421485.1 uncultured Polyangiaceae bacterium
GCGGGGCCCGGGGCGCAGGGCGCCGAAGGCGACCCGGAGCCCCGGATGTCAGCGGGGCCCGGGGCGCAGGGCGCCGAAGGCGACCCGGAGCCCCGGACGTCAGCAGACCCGCGGTCCGCGAACACCGGCTTCGTCAGCTCCAGGTACCAGTCGCAGAGCTCGCCCCAGAAGAAGTGGTAGAGCCCGAGGCTCGCGTCATCGAGGCGGAAATCGTCGATGCCGGCGCGCGCCGCCTCCACCGCCGCGGCGAGCCGCGAGAGGATCCAGCGGTTCGCCAGCGACGTCGCCTTCGGCGGCGCAGACGTCACCTTCGCGCCCTCGATGTAGGGGAGCGCGTAGCGGGTCGCGTTCCAGATCTTGTTGCAGAAGTTCCGGTAGCCCTCGATCTTCTTCGGCGAGAGCGGGATGCGCTTCGCCTGCGGCGAGTAGGTCGCGAGCGTGAAGCGGAGCGCGTCGGCGCCGTAGGCCGCGAAGCTTGCGCCCATCTGCGCGGCCGAGGGGTAGGCCTTGCGGAACTTCCTGAGCGACTCCTCGTGCGGGGCGCCGGGGAGCGCCTTCTCCACCACCTCGTCGAAGCTCGCGCCGTGCACGAGATCGAGCGGATCGATCACGTTCCCCTTCACCTTGCTCATCTTGTCGCCGGTCTCGTCGACCACGAGGCCGTGCAGCAGGATGCGCTTGAAGGGGGGCTCCCCCATGAAGTGGATGCCCATCATCATCATGCGGGCGACCCAGAAGAACAGGATGTCGTAGCCGGTCTCGAGATCGCTCGCGGGGTAGAACTTGCGCAGCGCGGGCGTCTCCTCGGGCCAGCCGAGCGTGGCGAAGGGCCAGAGGCCGGACGAGAACCACGTGTCGAGCACGTCCTCGTCCTGGCGGAGCTTCGTCCCGCCGCAGCCCTCGCAGGCGGCGGGGGACTCCTCGGTGGTCACCGTGATGTGCGCGCAGGCGTCGCAGTAGAACGCGGGGATCCGGTGGCCCCACCAGAGCTGGCGGGAGATGCACCAGTCCAGGATGTTCGACATCCAGTGCTCGTAGGTCTTCGTCCACTCCTCGGGGATGATCTTCGTCTTGCCCTCGCGGACGGCGGCGAGCGCGGGCTCGGCGAGCGGCTGCATCTTCACGAACCACTGCGTGGAGATCATCGGCTCGACGACGCTGCCGTTGCGCTCGCTGCGGGGCAGGACGAGCTGGTGCTGCCTCGATCCCCGGGCGAGGCCCTTCTCCTCGAGGGCCTTCTTCACGGCCTTGCGGGCGGCGAAGCGGTCCATGCCGGCGAAGGGGCCGGCGCTGTCGTTCATCGTGCCGTCCTGGTTCAGGATCGACACGAGCGCGAGGCCGTGGCGCTTGCCGGTGGCGTGGTCGTTGAAGTCGTGGGCGGGGGTCACCTTCACGGCGCCGGTGCCGAACTTGGGATCGACCAGGATCGCGTCGGTGATGATCGGGATCAGGCGGTCGACGAACGGGTGGCGGACGTGTTTGCCGTGGAGGTGCTTGTAGCGCTCGTCGTCGGGGTGCACGGCCACGGCGGTGTCGCCGAGCATCGTCTCGGGGCGGGTGGTGGCCACGACGATCTCGCCCTCGGCGCCGTCGATGGGATAAGCGAACTCGAAGATCTCGCCGTTCGTGGGCTCGTTCTCGACCTCGAGGTTCGAGAGCACCGTGCGGGCCTCGCAGTCCCAGTAGATGAGGCGGGTGTCGCGGTAGATCAGGCCCTCGCGGTGGAGGCGGACGAAGGCCTCGCGGACGGCGCGGGACATGTCCGGGTCCATCGTGAACTTGGAGCGGGCCCAGTCGGCGCTGACGCCGAGCTCGCGCTGCTGCTGGAGGATCCGGTCGCCGGCCTGGACGCGCCACTGCCAGACGCGCTGGATGAACCTCTCGCGGCCGATGTCGTGGCGGCTCGTGCCCTCGCGCTGGAGGAGGCGCTCGACCACGGTCTGCGTGGCGATGCCGGCGTGATCGGTCCCGGGCTGCCAGAGCGTGTTGAAGCCGCTCATCCGGTGGTAGCGGGTGAGGATGTCCTCGATCGTGCAGAAGAGGGCGTGGCCCATGTGCAGCGAGCCCGTGACGTTGGGCGGCGGCATCGGCAGGACGTAGACGGGGCGGGTGTCGGCGGGGTCGTCGGTCGCGGCGAAGACGCCGCGCTCGACCCAGTAGGCGTACCAGCGGGGCTCGACGTCCTTGGGGTCGTAGGCTTTGGCGAGGTCGGTGCTCATGGGTGGGTCCGGAGGCCCGCGTCATGGGCGGGCCGGCAGGGTGGGGGGGTCGGGGCGGAGGGCGCCGAAGGCGACCCGGAGCCCCGAATGTCTGACAGCTTCGGGGGGCGCAGATTGCCACAGCGCGTCGCGCGCGACGACCGGGGTCGGCTGCGGGGTTCGGGGGCGCGGTGGCGCGGGCGGACGTGTACGCCCGTGGTGGGCTCGCCGGAGAGGCGCGCGCCGGGGCCGGCGCGGGGTTTGGGGCGGAGGGCGCGCTCCACCAGGGAGCGCGACCCGGAGCCCCAAACGTCAAACGAGCGTCACTTGGTGAGGCGCGCGATCTCTTCCTTGATGATCGTCTCGGCGAGCACGGGGACGACTTCCCACACGACGCGCTCGACGATCTCGCGCGAGAGCGCGGTGACGGCCTCGACCTGGGCGGGCGTGAGGCCGAGCCCCTCCAGCTTCGCCGTGAGCTGGCCGTTGTTGGCCCCGGCGGCGGCGAACGCGGCGGCGGCGGCCGGCGCTGCGGGGCGTGGCATGCCGGTGGCGGGCGTCGGGGCGACGGGCGTGGCGCCGAGGTTCACGGTCTTGGCGACGGGTGCGCCGGGCGCGGCTGGAGACGGGGCGGGCGTGGCCGCGACGGGTGCGCCGGGCGCGGCGGGCGCGCCCGCGGTGTAGATGAGCGTCTTCGCGCGCTGGAGCGGGCTCGCCGCGGCGCCGGGCACCGGCGTCGTGACGGGCGCGCGCGCCGCGGGGGACGCCGCCGCGGCCTGGGCGGGCGTGGCCGCGACCG
>CAYQYG010000170.1:0-16879 GCA_964421485.1 uncultured Polyangiaceae bacterium
GGGGTCGGAGGGGCGGGGGGGGGGGGAGGCGGCGGCGGGGGGGGACGAGAACCTGCTGCCGCCGAGCCTGGCGGCGGTGCCGGCGGGGGCGACGGTGGGGGAGATCAGCGACGTGCTGCGGGGGATCTGGGGGGAGCACCGGGAGACGCTGACGATCTGACGTCGGGGGGGGCGCGACAGCGTCCGGCCCCGGGGCCTCTTGCCGGGGGGAAGGGGTCAGGGCTTGACGAGCTTCAGGACGAAGCGATCGGGGGCGCCTCGCTGGGCGCCGGCGGCAGGGGGGGAGGCGTTCCAGTCGCGGGGGTCGGCGGGGTTGCGGAGGAAGGTCGCCTCGGCGTCGAGGCGGAAGCCGGCGCGCAGGACCTCGGCGAGCAGCGCCTTCTGCTCGATGCGGTGGAGGGTCTTGACGTCGGTCAGGGCGGCGCCGTCGCGGGCGCTGTGATCGATGATCGCGTAGATCCCGCCGGGCTTGAGCGCGCGGAGGGCGGCCTGGTTCATGGCGTCCCGGTTCACGTGGAGCCAGACGGCGTCGTGGTAGAAGAGGACCAGGAAGACGGCGTCGAGATCCTTCGCTTCGGGGGGCAGCGGATCGTCGAGCTCGCGGTCGACGCGCACGACGCTCTTCATGACCGGCCGCGCGAGCCGCTCGCTCCAGGGCTTCTCGGCGAAGCGATCGAGGATGAATTTCGGGTTCTGCGCGTAGACCTTGCCCGACGGCCCCACCGCGCGCGCGAGGAGCTCCGCCGTGTAGCCGCCCCCGGCGCAGAGCTCCGCGACCTTCATGCCCGGCCTGATCCCGAAGAACGAGAGCATCTCCGCCGGCTTCCGGCCCGCGTCGAGCGCCCGGTCCGCGTCGGTCCGGTCCGCGGCGTCCACGATCGCGCGGATCGCCGGGGGCACCTCGACGCGCTCCACCACGGCGGGCTTTGCGGCCGGCGCGCTCGCCGCGGGGGGCGGGCTCTCCGACGTGGAGCGCGCCGCGCTCGCGGGCGGGGGAACGGGCGACGGAGGATCCACCGGTTGCGCTGCGGCGCAGCCGGCGATCAAGGCCACGATCAGCAGGGCAGGGGAGAGCAGCGAAGCGGCGCGGAGGGGCGTTCGCACTGCGGAGGCTCTTACTACAGCGCTCCGGGGGCGGGGCTCAGCCGGCGAGCGCCCGCTCGAAATCCTCGATCAGGTCCTCGATCGCCTCGATGCCCACCGACACCCGCACGAGCCCGTCCGCGATCCCCATCCGCCGGCGCTCCTCGGGATCGAGGCCCGCGTGGGACGTGATCGCGGGGCGCGTGATCAGCGTCTCCGCGCCCCCGAGGCTCGGCGCCTGGATGGGGATCCGCAGCCGCCCGATCATCCGCTCGGCCGCGGCGACGCCGCCGGTCAGCTCGAAGCTCAGCACGCCGCCGCCGCCCGCGAGGAGCGCGCGCGCCCGGGCATGATCCGGGCTGCTCTCCAGCATCGGGTAATGCACCCTCGCGACCGCCGGGTGCTGCTCGAGGCGCCGCGCCAGCGCGAGCGCGCTCTGGCTCTGATGGCGCACCCGGAGCGCCAGCGTCTTCATCCCCCGGTGCAGGAGGAAGCACGCGTGCGGATCCAGCGTCCCGCCCAGGTGATCGAGCTTCCGCTTCACGGCCTCCACGAGCGGCGCGCTGCCGATCACCGCGCCGGCCACGAGGTCCGAGTGGCCGTTCAGGTACTTCGTGCAGCTGTGCGCCACGAGATCGAAGCCGTGATCGATCGGCCGCAGGTTCACCGGCGAGGCGAACGTGCTGTCGATCATCGACACGATCCCCGCCGCGCGCGCGAACGCCGCGACGGCGGGCAGATCCCCCACGCGGAGCAGCGGGTTCGAGATCGCCTCCACGTAGATGACGCGCGTGCTCGGCCGCAGCGCCGCGGCCCAGGAGGCCGGATCGGCGGCGTCGATGAAGGTGTGCTCGATGCCCAGGCGGGGCAGGTCCTTCGTGACGAGGTCGTGCGTCCCGCCATAGACGCCCTGCTGGACGAGCAGGTGATCGCCGGCCCCGAGCAGCGAGAGGAGCGCCGTCGAGATCGCCGCCATGCCGCTCGCGGCCACGATCGCCGCCTCGCCGCCCTCGACGGCCGCGAGCTTCGCGTGCAGGGCGACGTGGTTCGGCGTGTTGTTCAGCCGGATGTAACGCACCGCGTGGTAGCCGCCGCCGTCGCCCGCGTGGTGCTCGAACGTCGACGACTGGAAGACCGGCATCGCGACGGCGCCGGCCACGCGCGGATCCGGCTCGCCGGCGTGGATGAGCTGCGTCTCGATGCGGGCTCGAACGGGCAGGTCGGTCATGCGTCGCCTCGCGCGGCAGGATCGCACGATCCGATGGCTCGATCCCGGGAGCCGCCGGGCGCCCGGCGCTCGACGTTGAGACTTACCTGACATCCGTTTAGTATGCCGGCGCCATGCCGTCCCCCCCCTGGAAGCTCGAGACCGGCCTCGATGCGGTCATCAAGTCCTGGCTCGCCTCCGGCTACGTCCGCCCCTGCCTCGCCGACGACCGCGAGCTGCCCCCGTCGGAGGGCCGCTTCCGCCCGCTGCCGGCGGCGCTCTCCCCGGCCCTGCGCGGCGCGCTCGAGCGGCGGGGCATCGCGAAGCTCTACGACCACCAGGCCGAGGCGTTCGAGGTCGCCCGGGGCCTCCGCGGCGGCGGCCAGAAGCACGTGGTGATCGCCACGCCGACGGCCAGCGGCAAGAGCCTCTGCTTCCACCTGCCGGTCCTGGACGCGCTGACACGGGACGAGCCGGTCGATGGAGACGGCCACGAAGACGAAGACGGCCACGAAGACGGAGACGGCTACGGAAGCGGCCACGGGGGCGGATACGGAAACGGATACGGAAGCGGATACGGAAGCGGCGCGCGGGCGGGGCGGGGGTTCCGCGCGGGGGCCGGGGCGGGGCCGGCGCCGGGGGGGAGCGCCATCTACCTCTACCCGACCAAGGCGCTGTCGCGGGACCAGGAGGCCGGGCTGCAAGAGCTCGTGCGAGAGGCGGGGCTCTCGGTGCCGGCCATCGTCTACGACGGGGACACGCCGGGGGACGCGCGGCGGGCGGCGCGGGAGCGGTGCCCGATCGTGATGACCAACCCGGACATGCTCCACGCGGGGATCCTGCCGCACCACGCGCACTGGGCGCGCACGTTCCAGCGGCTCCGGTACGTCGTGCTCGACGAGCTCCACACCTACCGGGGCGTCTTCGGGTCCCACGTGGCCCACGTGCTCGCGCGGCTGCGGCGCGTGGCCGAGTTCCACGGGTCCAGGCCGACGTTCCTCTGCGCCACGGCCACGATCGGCAACCCGCGGGAGCACGCGGCGCGGCTGCTCGGCGTGACGGAGGACGAGATCGCCCTCGTGAGCGAGTCGGGGGCGCCGCGCGGGAGGCGGCGGTTCTTCCTCTACAACCCGCCGGTCGTCAACGCCGAGCTCGGGGTCAGGGCGAGCACGCTGAAGAGCGCGGTGCGGCTCGCGGCGGACCTCGCGCGGGCGCGCGTGCCGACCATCGTGTTCGGGCAGTCCCGGAACTCGGTCGAGATCATGCTGAAGTACCTCCGCGAGGAGGTCGGCGACGAGGTCGGCGAGGGGGCGATCATGGCCTACCGCGGCGGCTACCTGCCGGAGACCCGGCGGCGCGTGGAGCGGGGGCTGCGCGAGGGGGAGATCCTCTGCGTGGTGGCGACGAACGCGCTGGAGCTCGGGATCGACATCGGCGAGCTCGACGCGGTGATCTGCGCGGGGTACCCGGGATCGGTCGCGGAGACCTGGCAGCGCTTCGGGCGCGCGGGGCGGCGCGGAGAGCGGAGCGTGGCGCTGCTCTGCGCGGGGAGCGCGCCGCTCGACCAGTACCTCGCGCGGAACCCGGGCTACCTCTTCGAGAGCGCGGCGGAGTCGGCGCGGATCGATCCGGGGAACACGGAGATCCTCGTGCAGCACCTCAAGTGCGCCGCGTTCGAGCTGCCGTTCGTGGAGGGGGAGTCCCACGCGGGGCTCCCGCCCGACGAGACCGCGGCGGCGCTGCGGTTCCTCGAGGCGAACGGCGTGGTGCACGAGGCGAACGGGCGCTTCCACTGGGCGACGGACGCGTACCCGGCGAACCACGTGAGCCTCAGGTCGGTCGGGTGGGACAACTTCGTGATCATCGACAAGGCGCTCGGCAAGACGCTGGCGGAGCTCGACTGGCGCGCGGCGCCGACGATGCTGCACGAGCAGGCCATCTACCAGCACGACGGCGAGCAGTACCAGGTCGAGCGGCTCGACTACGAGAACCACAAGGCGTTCGTGACCAAGGTGGTGCCCGACTACTTCACGACCGCGATGACGAACCGGAAGGTGAGCGTGATCGACGAGTCGGCGAGCGCGCCGCTCGGCCGCGCGACCGCGGCCTGGGGCGAGGTGAGCGTCGTCGAGAAGGTCGTGGGCTACAAGAAGATCAAGTTCTACACGCACGAGAACACGGGCTACGGCGACGTGCGGCTGCCCGACATCCAGATGCACACGACGTCGTTCTGGCTGACGGTCCCGGAGGCGCTCTGCGAGGCGCTGGGGCTCGGGCGGCCGGCCGCGATCGACGGGCTGCGCGGGATCGCGCGGGCGCTCGAGACGGTCGCGACGCTGGCGCTCATGTGTGATCCGCGCGATCTCGGGCAGACGATCGGGGACGCGAGCGACGGGACGGTGGCGACCGGAGGCCACGTGCCCGAGGAGGGCTTTGACCCCACGCTGTTCCTGTTCGACAACACGCCGGGCGGGGTGGGGCTGTCGGAGCGGATCTACGAGCGGCGGGAGGAGCTCCTGGCCCGGGCGCGGCGGCTCATCGCGGGCTGCGGGTGCGGGGCCGGGTGCCCGCTCTGCGTGGGGGCCGTGGAAGATGTCGCGGGGGCGGTGCGGAAGAGCGCGTCGCTCGGGTTGATCGCGCGGATCCTGAGCTGCTCGTGAGATCGGCGAGAGAGAGAAGAGAGAGAGAGAGAAGAGAGATTCACAGGGAGGCGGGGAGGCGGGGAGATCAGAGATCAGAGATCAGAGATCAGAGATCAGAGATCAGAGATCAGAGATCAGAGAATTCTTTTCCCTCTCTCTTCTCTCTCCTCCCCGCCTCCCCGCCTCCCTGTGAATCTCTCTCTCTCTCTCCTCGGCGCTACGCGTCCCGCCGCTGACGCCGGCGCGCGAGCCACTTGCGGCCCTCCTCGAGCGCCAGCATGCCGGCCGCGAACGGGATCATGAACAGCCACGCCTCCGCGGGCAGCGGCGCGGTCGCGAACACCGCGTTGCCCCAGGGCGTGTACACGATCGCCGCGATCAGGCCGATCTCGAGCGCGATGCCGGCGACGAGCAGCGGGCTCCGCCGGAGCCGCAGGGGCAGCGCCGGCTCGAGCTCGCTGCGGCACACGAGCACGTTCGCGATCTGCGCGACCACGATCGCGCTCAGGCAGGCCGCCGTCGCCTTCAGGTAGAGCGGGTCGCGCCGCGCGAGCGCCTCGCCGTACCGCCAGCCTCCGGCCCGCAGCACGAAGAAGAACGCCGCCATCGCCGCCGTCGCCTCGAGCAACCCGAGGAAGAGGTACGCGCGCCGGAGGAGCGGCCAGTCGAGCAGCCGCTCGCCGCGGGATCTCGGCGGGCGGTCCATCAGGCGCGCGTCGGGGGGCTCGGCGCCGAGCGCCAGCGCGGGCACCATGTCCGTGCCGAGATCGACCGCGAGGATCTGCACGATCGTGAGGGGCAGCGGGATCCTCAGCAGCACGAACGCGAGGTACGGGACGATCTCCGGCACGTTCGACGTGAGGATGTACGTCATGAACTTCCGGATGTTCGCGAAGACGGCGCGGCCCTCCTCGACGGCGCTCACGATGCTCGCGAAGTTGTCGTCGGTCAGCACGATGTCGGCGGCCTCGCGGGCCACGTCGGTGCCGCTCCTGCCCATCGCGACGCCGATGTCGGCGGCGCGGAGCGCGGGCGCGTCGTTCACGCCGTCGCCGGTCACGGCGACGACCTCGCCCTTGCGCTGGAGCGCGGCGACGATGCGCGTCTTCTGATCGGGCTCCATGCGCGCGAAGATCAGGCCGGGCGCGTCGAGCGCGAGCTGGAGCTCGACGTCGGACATGCGGCGCAGGCGGTCGCCGGTGATGACCGCCGCGCGGTCGGCGCCCGGGAGGCCGACGGCCTGGGCGATCGCGGCGGCCGTGCGGGGGTGATCGCCGGTCGTCATGATCACGCGGATGCCGGCGCGGCCGCAGGTCGCGATCGCGGGCGCGACCTCGGGGCGGGGCGGATCCTCCAGGCCGACGAGGCCGGTCAGCACGAGGCCCGCCTCGAGCCCGTCGATGTCGTCGGTCTGACGCTCGCGCGCGGCCACCGGGCGGTACGCGAACGCGAGCACGCGGAGGCCGGCGCCCGCCATCGCCGCCTCCTCCTCCTGGAGGCGCCGCGCCTCGCCGGGGGAGAGCGGCAGGGCCTCCTCGCCGCGGCGCACGCCGGCCGCGAGCGGCAGGAGCGCCTCGAGCGCGCCCTTCGTGTAGAGGACCAGCTCCCCGTCGGGGGCCCCGGGCCGCGCGTGCAGGGTCGACAGCCGGCGGCGCTCCGGATCGAAGGGGATCTCGCCGACGCGCGGGGGAGGGGAGGCGCCCGGGAGCGCGGCGCGGGCCAGCTCGACGAGCGCGATCTCCATCGGATCGCCGGCCAGCGCGGCCTGGCCGCCGCCGCGGTCGACCTCGCGCAGGTCGTGGCAGGAGAGCGCCGCCTCGAGCAGCGGGCGGAGCGCCTCGCGATCCGCGCCCCCGATCCGGGCGAGCTCCGCGGCCTCGCAGGTCCGGCCGGGCGCGACGATCCGTCGCGCGACCATCCGGTTCTGCGTGAGCGTGCCGGTCTTGTCGGTGCAGATCACCGTCGCGGCGCCGAGCGTCTCGACCGAGGGCAGGTGGCGGATCAGCACGCTCCGCCGCGCCATCCGCTGCGAGCCCATGGCCAGCGCGAGCGTCACCGTGGGCAGGAGGCCCTCGGGCACGTTGGCGACGATGATCCCGATCCCGAAGAGCAGGTTGTCCCAGAACGGCAGCCCGATCGCGACGCCGATCCCGAAGAAGGCGGCGCCGAGGCCGACGGCGAGCGCGGCGAGCTTCTGGCTGAGGTGGACGATCTCCCGCTGCAGCGGCGACAGCGCCTCGCGCGGCGCCTGCGAGAGCGCGGCGATGCGGCCGAGCTCGGTGCGCATGCCGGTCTCGAAGACCAGCGCGCGGCCGCGGCCCGAGACGATCGAGGTGCCGGCGAGCAGCACGTTGCCCGCGGCCGGGAGCGCCTCGGCGCCGCTCGGCCGCTCGTCGCGCGCGGCGGGCGCCGACTCGCCGGTGAGCGTCGCGTTGCTGACGCGCAGCCCCACGGCCTCGAGCACCCGGCAGTCGGCGGCCACGTCCTCGCCCTCCTCGACGAGCGCGACGTCGCCGGGCACGAGCTCCGCCGCGCCGATCTCGACCGTCCTGCCGTCGCGCGCGACCTGGACCCGGTGGGGGAGGAGCTTCTCGAGCTCGGCGATCGCGCGCTCGGCGCGGTGCTCCTGCCAGAACGAGAACGCCCCGTTCACCCCGACGACGCCGAGGATGGCGAGGCCGAGGGTCGCCATGCCCTCGCCCGGCTGCTGCGACTCCGCGAGGAAGGCGAGCGCGGCGGCGAGCCAGAGGATCAGGGCGAAGAAGTTGGCGAAGCTGCTCCGGAGCCTGCGCCAGAGCGGCTCGCCCGGGATGCGCGCCACCGCGTTCGGCCCGAGCTCGGCGAGCCGCCGCCGGGCCTCCGCGCTCGAGAGCCCCTCCGCGCTCGATCCGAGCGCCCGGAGCGCGTCCTCCACGGGGAGGCGGTGGATGGCCGAGCGAGGCGGCTCGGGCGAGCACGGCCTGACCGGACGGCTCATGGGTGACGGACCCGCCCGTTTGCTCCGCGGCGCGCCATCGCGTAGAACGCGCGGGAGATGTCCGACGACACGGAGCCGCGCTCGACCCCGGGCGATGAACTACCCCCCGGCGAGCGGGCGTCCATCACGTTCCTCGTCGTCGTGGCCGCCGTCTCCGCCGCGGCGGATCTCGCCACCAAGGCATGGGCGCACGCGACGCTCGCCGGGGTGGATTTCAAGCGGTCCAGCGCGAAGACCCTCACCATCATCCCCAATCACCTGGATTTCATCTTTGCGCAGAACCCCGGCGGCGCGTGGAGCTTCCTGCGCAGCCTGCCGGACAACCTGCGCCGCCCCTTCTTCCTGTTCATCTCGGCCGCCGCGATCGTCTTCATCGTCTCGATCTACCGCCGGATCCACCGCGATCAGACGGCGATGAAATGGGGCCTTCCGCTCGCGCTCGGCGGCGCGATCGGCAACCTCGTCGACCGGATCCGTTACGGCTGGGTCATCGATTTCATCGACGCCTACATCACCCGGGGCGGCCGCGAGCAGCACTGGCCGACCTTCAACGTGGCGGACATCGCGATCGTGGTAGGTGTCGGCCTGATGGGCGTCGACATGGTCGCGCACGCCCGCAGGGCGCGCGCGGCCGAGCGCAGCGCCTCCGCCCCCGCGCTGCCCGACGAGGCCCCCCCTCCGGCTCCGCCCGCCGCGTAGTCGAGAGAAAGTCACGGGGAGGCGGGGAGGACGGGGAGAAGAGAGAAAATTCTCGGATCTTTTCTCCTCTCCCCGCTCTCCCCGCCCCCCTGTGATCCCTCTCTCCTCTCTGCGCCGCGATCCCCGGCGGGACTTCGGACCTGAAGGACCCTTTGCCGGGGCGCGCGGATTGTCGTACAGGAATCCGCTCCGATGACCGACGAAGCGCCGCCGCGAGACGATGCACCGACGCCCGGGGCCGATGCTGCCGCGGCTGGCAAGGACGGGGGCCACGCCGCTCTGCCCGGCGCGGGAGAGGGCGCCGGGGCCGCGAAGCCCCTGCCGCACCCCGGCTACGCGTTCCTCGCCGTCGTCGCGTTCATCACCCTCGCGGCCGATCTGGGGACCAAGTGGTGGGCCAAGTCGCGGCTCGAGGCGCCGAAGAGCTTCATGGACCGGCGGCTCGAGGTCGTGAAGGATCACGTGAACCTCATCTTCGCCAAGAACATGGGCGGGGCCTGGGGGATCCTGCAGGACGAGAGCGAGGCCGTGCGCCGCCCGTTCTTCCTGCTCATCTCGATCGCCGCGGTCATCTTCATCGTGTCGCTCTACCGCAAGCTCGATCCGCGCCAGTGGGCCCTCAAGTGGGGCCTCCCGCTCGTGCTCGGCGGCGCGCTCGGCAACCTGGTCGACCGGATCCGCTACGGGTACGTGGTCGACTTCATCCAGATCAGGGTCACCCAGACCTTCGTCTGGCCGACCTTCAACGTGGCGGACGTGGCGATCGTGGTCGGCGTGGGCCTGATGGCGGTCGACATGTTCACCTCGCGCCGCCTCGCCGAGGGCGCGGCGGAGGGCAGCAAGGCGACGGCCGGCGGTAGCTAGAAGGAAAGCAGATGGCAAGGCGACGTGCCCCAGGCGAGCCTGCGGTCTGGATGGCTCGAGCGGTTCGAGGGGAGTGGGGCCCCGCCGGGCTTTGCCCGGTGGGGCGAGGGGGCGCGAGCCCCCTCGTGGGGACTTGAGATGCGGCCCGAGCTGTTTCGCGTCTTCGACGTCGCGTTCCCGGCTTACTTCCTGCTGCTGCTCTCGGGCTTCCTCTTCGCGACCGCGATCGGCGCGATCTGGGCGCGCCGCATCGGCAAGGACCCGGACGTCATCGTGGACCTCGGCCTCGCGTGCCTGCTGGCCGGCGTGGTCGGCGGCCGCCTGCTGCACGTGCTCGCGGACGGCTATTTCTGGGATTACGTGCACCTCTGCACCGATCCCGCCCAGGTCGACTGGAAGGTCGAGCAGGCCCTCTGCGCCCCCCGCTATCACGGCGTCTGGGATGCGGCGAAGGGCGTCTGCCACCCGACCGCGACGGATTGCTTCGCGTGGGCGAAGTTCTGGGCTGGCGGGCTCACGTATTACGGCGGCTTCATCGGCGCCTCGCTGATGGCCGTCTGGCTGCTCAAGCGCGATCGCTTCCCGTTCTGGAAGGCCGCGGACATGGCCGGCTTCGCGATCCCGATCGGCCTCGGCTTCGGCCGCATGGGCTGCCTGCTCGCCGGGTGCTGCTTCGGGCTGCGGACCGACGGCCCGCTGGGCCTCGTCTTCCCGCCGAACAGCCCGGCCAGCGAGGCCCAGTTCAAGCTCAAGGAGCTCGCGAGCGCCCGCGACCCCTCGCACGCGGTGCACCCCACGCAGATCTACGAATCGGCGATGTCCTTCGCGATCGCCGCGTTCTGCCTGCTCTGGCTCCACGGCCGGAAGCGCTACGACGGCCAGGTCTTCGTCGCCTTCGTCGCGCTCTACGCCCTCGGCCGCGCCGCGCTCGAATACCTGCGCGCCGACGACCGCGGCGGCCTGATCGGCCTGTCGACGTCGCAGCTCATCGGCCTCGGGTGCGTCGGCGTCGCGTTCCTGATCCACCGGAGCAGGAGCCGCGCCGCCGTGGCCGCGGCGCCGGCCCCCGCGGCCTGAGGGCTCAGCCCTCCGCGCCGGCCTTGTCCTTGTCCTTCTCCTTCGATCGCCGGTACGCCTCGCGCTGCGCCTCGGTGGGCGGCTTGCCGAAGAGGTACGCGAGCCCGATCGAGAAGACGTAGAGCAGGCAGAGCGGGACGGCCATCACGAGCTGGCTCGTGACGTCGGGCGGCGTGAGGATCGCGCCGATGATGAACGCGACGAGCACGAACCACCGGCCGAAGCGCATGAGCTGGAGGTAGTTCACCACCCCCGCGATCGACAGGAAGAGCAGGAGCAGCGGCAGCTCGAAGACGAGCCCGAAGCCGAGCAGGAGCTGGCCGACGTACTCGAAGTACGTGTCGATCATCCAGGTCGGCGTCACCGCGATCTCGCCGCCCGAGAGGCCGAGGAAGTAGGTGAGCGAGATCGGGATCGCGACGCGGTAGCCGAAGAACGCGCCGCCCACGAAGAGCAGCGTGGAGAAGAAGACGAACGGGACGACGAAGCGCTTCTCGCGCGCGTACAGCCCCGGCGCGATGAAGCCCCAGAGCTGATAGAAGATGAACGGCGAGGCGACGAGGACGCCGCCGATCATCGAGAGCTTGAAATAGGCGACGAACTCGGTGGCCGGCGCGCTCGAGTGGAGCCCCGTGTTGCCCGGCAGCCCGGCCTCTCTCCACGCCTGGACGAAGGGCGCCGCCAGGACGTCCTTGAGCCGCTCGTGGTAGTTCCAGACCACCATCGTCGCGACGAAGAACGCGATGAGGCTCCTCACGAGCCGCGATCGCAGCTCGTCGAGGTGCTGCCAGAAGGTCATCGGCGTGCCTTCCTCGCCGTCCTCCTCCTCGCCCTGCGCCGCGGCGGCCGCCTGCGCGTGCGCCTTCGCCTTGGCCGCCGCCGCCCTGGCCGCCGCGTCCGCGTCCTTGCCGCCCCTGCTCGCCCGCGGCGTGCTCATACCGCCGCCTTGCCGCCGCCCGCGGCCCTGTCCGCGCCCGCTGCCGCGCCCGTCCCCGCGTCAGCTTCCGCAACCGTCCCTGCCACCGCGGCCTCCGGCTCGCCGTCGGTCTCGTCGCCATAGGGAGAGCCCTCGTCGGCGTGGGCGCCGTACGAGTCGCAGCCGAGCACGGGGTACTCGCGCTCGCGCAGCGGGGGGACGAGCTCCTCCGGCTCGGGCTCCGGGGCCTTTGCGGGCAGCCTCGGCGTCGCGGCCACGGCGCCGCCGGCGGCCACCCCTGCGACCGGGGTCACCAGCGTCTCGATCACGTTCACCCGGGACAGCGCCCTGAGCTCGCGGATCTCGCGCTCCAGGCCCTCCTGGCGGATGAGATCGTCGATCCCGCTCTGCGCGCGCAGATCCACGCTCATGCGGCGGAGCTTGGCCACCCAGCGCCCGGCCGTGCGCATCAGATCGGGCAGCTTCCGCGGGCCCACCACGACGATGCCCACGATGACGAGCACCATGATCTCGCCGAAGCTGAAGCCGAACACGCGACGCAAACTAGCGCGTGGGCATGCCAGGATCCATCACCACGTGCCCGCCGGGGGTTTGGGGCGGAGGGAGGCGGGGAACGCGGGAGGAGAGAAATCTCTCAATCATTTCTGATCTCCCCGCCCTCCCCGCCTCCCTGTGATCCCTCTCTCCTCTCTCTCCTCTCGCCGCGAGCCGGACTGCTCCGGGCGAGCTGCCCGCACGCGGCCCCCACGTCCCCGCCGCCCGAGTAGCGCACGACCGATCCCACCCCGGCCGCGCCCAGCACGTCCCGGAACGCCCCGAGGCGCGCCGATCGCCGGAGCTCGTCCGACCCGATCGAGTTGTACGGGATCAGGCTGATCCGCGGCGAGATCCCGTGCCGCTGCCGGAACCCCCGCGCGAGCTCCGCGAGGAGCCGCGCGTCCTCGTCCGCGTCGTTCTCTCCCGCGAGCAGCGTGTACGCGAGCATCGGCGCGTACCCGGTCGCGCGCGCGTGCTCCCCGGCCGCCTCGAGCACCTCCTCGAGCGGGTGCGCGTCGTCGATCGGCATGAGCGCCCGCCGCTTCCCGGCCCGCAGCGCCCCGAGCGACACGCCCAGCCGCACCGCCGGCACCTCCGCCGCGAGCCGCCGGATGCCCGCGGGCAGGCCTGCGGTGCACACGGTGACGTTGCGCATGTCGATCGCCTGCGCGCTCGGCTCCGACAGCACGCGGATGGCCTGGATCACCCGGTCCGCGTTCGCGAGCGGCTCCCCCATGCCCTGGAACACCACCCCGTGCACCCGCCCCGGCGCCTCGATCTCCCGCCGCACGAGCCGCACCTGCTCCACGATCTCCCAGGCCTCGAGGTTCCGCGCGAGCCCCATCCTCCCGGTCGCGCAGAACGCGCACCCGAGCGCGCACCCGACCTGCGAGCTCACGCAGACGCCGAACCGCCCGGCCTTCTCGAGCGGGATCCGCACCGCCTCGATCACGGCGCCGCCCCCGACACCGAACGCGTATTTCACGAACGGATCGACCCCGCTCACCCGCCGCTCCACGACATCGAGCGTGGGCACCGCCCCCAGGCTCCGCGCCGCGTCGAGCGCCGCGCGCCGGATGGTCGCCGGCGCCCGCGCGGGCAGCTCCCCCGCGCGGTGGACGAGCGACACGATCCGCCGGGCGTCGCCGAGATCGATCCCGCACGCCGCCGCGAGCTCCCCCGGCAAGAGACCTTGCAGCGCCGTCCCCACACCGACCGACTAGCGCGCCCCCGCCGCCCGGTCTAGGGTCGCGCCGCCATGGCGCCCGGACCCCGCCGATCTCGCGCGATCGCCCGGCTCGCGGCCGTCGCCGCCCTCGCGATGCCCGCGGTCGCGTCCGCCTCGCCCGAGGACATCCTCGGGTACGGCGCCCGCTCCTCCGCCATGGGCTCCACCGGCCCCGCCCTCGCCGAGGGCTACGAGGCCGTGTACGCGAACCCTGCGCTGCTCTCCCTGGTCCACGAGCGCCGCCTCACCCTCGGCCTGGTCGGCGCCGTCGCCGACCTGCGCGCCGGCGCGGCCGGCCACGCGCAGCGCCTCTCGTACGACCCGCTCAAGGGCGCGATCATCGGCGCCACCCTGCCCATCCCCTTCGGCGGCCCGCTCGCCGATCGCGTCGCCCTCGGCCTCGCCTTCTTCACGCCCTTCGACGTCGTGGTCCGGGGCCGGATCCTCTACCCGGAGACCCCGCAGTTCCTGCTCGCCGACCGCCTCCAATCCGTCGCCGTGCAGGCCGCGGCGGGCGCGGACCTCGGCCACGGGATCCGCATCGGCGGCGGCCTCGCCGCGCTCGCGGCCCTCAGCGGCTCGGTACTGGTCGCCACCGACGCCTCCGGCCGCGTCGGCACCGTCGTCGAGGACACCCTGATCGCGAGCTACGGGCCCATCCTCGGCGCCAGCTACGACCTCGGCGCCTATCGGATCGGCGCCACCTTCCGCGGCGAGCTCGTCGGCCGCTTCAACGTCGTCATCAAGGTCAGGGACCTCGGCCAGATCACCGTCCCGCCGCTCAACATCTCCGGCGTCGCGCAGTACGATCCCATGCAGATCGCGCTCGAGGTCGCGCGGGTCGAGGGCGACTGGAAGCTCGCCCTCGGCCTCACCTTCAAGCACTGGTCTTCCTACCCCGGCCCCGCCGACGCCACCGTCCGCTGCCCCTTCCTCTTCGATTTCGACACCGGCCAGCCCTTCACCGGCGCCTGCGATCCCCACGCGCCGGAGGATCCCGGCTACTCCGACACCCTCGTCCCCCGCGCCGGCGTCGAGCGCGTGCTCTCCCCGGGCGACGGCGTCGCGATGAAGCTCCGCGCCGGCGCCTTCTTCGAGCCCTCGCCGGCGCCCGAGCAGACGGGCGCCGCGAACGTCTACGACAACCACCGGGCCGCCCTCTCGATCGGCTACGGCCTCGCCCTCGACCCGCCGTGGCCCCGGCTCTCGCTGGATCTCTTCAGCGAGCTCCAGGTCCTCGTGCCGCGGACCCACGAGAAGGCCGCCTCGGTGCCGCCCGACAACGCCGGCGCGCCGAGCGTGGACACCGGCGGCCTGCTCTTCGCGTTCGGCGCCACGGCGGGGGTGGCGTTCTGATGCCGCGCGACGCGCTCACCCGCCTCGCCCTCTCGCTGGGCCCCTCCGCCGCCCTCGCGCTCGCGGCCGCCCCGGCGCGCGCCCACGGCCCTGACGCGTATGGCTTCGGCTCGCGCGGCGCCGCCATGGGCAGCGCGCTCGCGGCGGACGCCACCGATTTCTCGGCGAGCTATTACAACCCCGCCGGCCTCGCGGGCGCCGCCGGGCTCGGCATCTCGATCGGCTACGCGTACAGCGACAACCGCCTCCAGATCGGCGGCGAGGACACCGGCGTGCGCGACGTGCACGGCCTCGTCGGCGGCCTGGTCGCGCCCGGCGAGGTCGCCGGCGTCCCGTTCGCGTTCGGCCTCGCCACCTACCTGCCCGACGAGGGCCTCTCGCGCATCAAGGCCCTCCGCCAGGAGACGCCGCGCTGGGAGCTCTACGACGACCGCCTCTCGATCCTCTTCCTCGCCACGAACCTCGCGATCCGGCCCTTCCCGTTCCTCGAGATCGGCGGCGGGATGGCCTTCCTCGCCTCCACGCGCGGCCGCTTCGCCGTCTCGGGCCGCGCCGACATCCTCTCGCCCTACGAATCGAAGCTCCGCCACGAGGTCGACGCCGACCTCACCACCATTCGATACCCCCAGCTCGGCGCGCGCGTCCGGGCCGGCGATCTGGGCTACGTGGGGCTCGCCTACCGCGGGCAGACCAAGCTCCCGCTCTCGATCGACGCGCACCTGGAGGGGGTCGTCGATTTCGCGGGCATCGAGGTGCCGTTGCTCTACGACCTCGAGTCGCGCACCATCGACGCGTTCCTCCCGCAGCAGGTGGTCCTGGGCGCGAGCTTCCAGCGCGTCCCGCGATTGCATATCAACGTCGACGTCACCTGGGTGAACTGGTCCGCGTACGAGAGCCCGGTCGCGAAGACGAAGGCCCACCTCGAGGCGCAGCCGCCGCCGGGGACGCCGCTCGATCTGCCGGACGATCCGAAGCCGACCGTCGTGATCCCGCTCGAGTTCGAGGACCGCCTCGTGCCCCGGATCGGCGTCGAGTACCTCTGGCCCGTCGCGGGCGCGCCGCGGAGGGTGGCCGGCGAGGCGGAGGAGCGGCGGCTCGTGGAGATCCCGGTGCGCGCGGGGTACGTGTACGAGCGCTCGCCGGTGCCGCCGCAGACCGGCGTGACCAACTACGTCGACGCGGACCGGCACACGCTCTCGATCGGCGCGGGCGTGCACCTCTACCGGCCGACCGAGATCCTGCCGGGCTCGCTGCGGCTCGATCTGCACGTGCAGCTCTCGATCCTGCCCGAGCGGGTGACGGAGAAGGCGAGCGCCGCAGATTTCGTCGGCGACTACCGGGCCGGAGGATCGATGCTGGGCGGCGGCGGGACGCTGGCGGCGTCGTTCTGACGAGGCGCCCGGCGCGGCCCCTTGTGGCGGCGCCTCCTCGAAACCGTCACAACTTCTCCCGGGCCGCACCACGCGGCGGCCGCGCCGGCCGGGCATGGAGGATCCGGCGGCGCGGCCCCCGCGCCGCGCCCGGAGGACCTCATGCGCCAGAGCCCATCGCTCCCGTTCTCGACGCCGGCGTGGATCACGCCCGGCCGGATCGCGCTCACCTCGGCCGCCGCGGCGGCGATCGCCTGGGCGCTGCCCTCGATCTGGTGGATCTCCGAGGCCCGCGGCGAGATCCGCGATCACCGCGGCGCCATGGCCGTCGTGACCGCCTCGACGCTGCTGCTCAGCCTGCTCCTGGTCCGGCGCGCGGTGCGCTCGGTGACGGTCTTCGGCGCGGTGGTCTGGTGCGTGATCGGCGGCGGCGTCTTCGGCGTGCTCAACGCGGGCCTCTGCCTCGGCGGCGTCGAGCTCGTGAAGCACGGCGATCCGGGCTCCTTCATCGGCGGCCTCTTCGCCGGGTCGCTCTTCGGCGGGCTCTACGGCGGCCCGCTCGGCGTCGCGTACGGCCTCGCCTACGCGGTGCTCGCCGGGATCGCGGTCCACGAGCGGCTCGCGCCGTCGCATGACGGGCCGGACCGGGTCCTCGCCGCCTCGGGCGCGTGGCTCGCGATCGCGGGCGCGGCGCTCATCCCGGCCGCGGAGGGCAGCCCGGCCCCCGTGGCGCCGGCGGCCCTCGCCGCGGCGGGCCTCGCGCTCGCGGGCCTCGCGCTCGCGCGCCGCCGCGGGCGCGGCCGCGGGCTCGGGCGCGCCGCCGCCGGGCGCGACGAGATGTTCCGGATCGACACGCGCCGCGGCGCCGACGAGGAGGCGGGCCACCAGCAGGTCCTCCGCCC
>CAYQYG010000171.1:0-16753 GCA_964421485.1 uncultured Polyangiaceae bacterium
GACCCGCGTGGGGAGGTTCATTCGCAGGTACAAGATCGACGAGCTCCCGCAGATGCTCGACGTGCTCACCGGCGAGATGAGCGTCGTCGGGCCCCGGCCCACGGTCGCCGAGCAGGTCGAGCGCTACACGCCGTTCCAGCGCCGCCGCCTCGAGGTGCGGCCCGGGATCACCGGCTGGGCGCAGGTGAACGGCGCCACCGCGCTCACCTGGGACGAGCGCATCATGCTCGACGTCTGGTACATCGATCACCGTTCCTTCTGGCTCGACCTCAGGATCCTGCTCCGCACCCCGGCTGTCGCGCTGCTCGGCGAGCGCCCGCACCCCGAGGCCCTCCGCGAGGCGCAGGAGCACGCGGCGCGCGTGATCGCCCGCGCTGGATGATGCGACATCGGATGCCCCTCCGCCCCGCCCGCGCCCTGCACGCCGCGCTGGCGGCCGCGCACCGCCAGGTCCTCCGGCTCGAGCGCGCGATCGCCGAGCTGGCGACGGCGCTCCACACGCCCGAGCTCGAGCGCGCGGCCGCGCTCCGCCATTACGCCGCGGCGCCGATCTACCGCGACCCCGGGGACCAGCGCGCCGGCCTCTATCCATTCGAGGTCCGGGCGCTCGAGGCGTATTTCAAGCCGCCCCCGGCGCGGCTGCTCGTGCACGGCGCCGGGGCCGGCCGCGAGGTCCTCGCGCTGCTCGACCGCGGCTACGACGTCGACGCGTTCGAGCCGGTCCCCACGCTCGCCGCGGCGCTGCGCCGCGCGGCGGCGGAGCGCCCGGACGGCGGCGCGCCGACCGCGTCGGTCGATTGCGAGGGCATGGAGGAGTGGGCGGCGAGCCCGGTCGGCTCGTACGACGGCGTGATCGTCGGCTGGGGGGCCTTCACGCACCTGCTCCGCCGCGACGCGCGCGTCGCGGTGCTGCGCGCCTTCCGGAAGGTCTGCCCGCGCGGCCCTGTCCTGCTCAGCTTCTGGCGCCGCGAGCCCGTCTTCGATCCCGCGGAGCGCGGCGGCGGCGCCCAGGCCGAGGGCGCCCCCCTGCCCGCCCGCTTCCAGGCGTTCACCCGGGGCCTGCTCCGCGCGCGCCTGCTCCGCCTGCCGCCCCTCGAGCCGGGCACGTCCTGGCGCGCGGGCCTCTTCGTCCACCTCGTGAGCGAGGCCGAGCTCCGCGAGGAGGCCGCCGCGTGCGGTTATCGCCTCGCCCATTACGAGCGCGACGCCTCCCGTTACCCGAACGCGGTGCTCTTTCCGGGTTGAGCCCATATTTTCCATACCAAAAATTGGCAAAGTGACGTGGGAAAGGGACTTCCGTTCGGGGCCATCCGGGAGTAGGTCCATGGCCCGTGACCGCTCCCGCCCGCCGGCGCCCGGCCCTCTCCTCGAGCTCGTCGCCCGAGGACGTCGTGCGTTCGTCCGTGTCGCACGACGTCGTGTTCGGTCTGGTCGGTTATGCCGGCGCCGGGCCTGGGTGGGTCGCCACGCACCTCAAGTCGCAGCTCTCGGCGCAGGGGTTCAAGCCCATCCAGGTCAAGCTCAGCGAGCTCATCACCGACGCCGCCACGAAGCTCGATTTTCCGCGGATCGCGTTCGAGGGCTCGAAGATCGAGCGAACGAGCGCGCTCCAGGACGGCGGGACGCTGCTCCGCCGCAAGCTGACGGACAGCATCACGGCGGCCATGGCCATCCGGAAGATCCGGGCGGAGCGGATGGCATCGAAGCGGCCCGCGGGCAGGCCGCTCGCGTTCGTCCTCGATCAGCTCAAGCATCCCAAGGAGGCGGAGCTGCTCCGGCGCGTCTATGGCAGCTCATTCTACCTCATCAGCGTCATCTGCCGGGACGAGACCCGCAGGCGCCGGCTGCGGATCAAGTACGGGACGCACACCGACGAGGACATCGAGCGGCTCATCGAGCGGGACGCGGCGGACGTGGTGAGCGAGGGCCAGCAGGTCCGGAAGACGCTGCACCTCGGCGATTTCTTCGTCAACAACGACAGCGAGGGGCCGACGGGCGACTCGGATCCGCTCGCGCGCGATCTGGCGAGGCTCGTCCACATCGTGACCGGGAACCTCATCGTGCGCCCGAACCGCGACGAGCGCGGGATGCACGCCGCGTGGAGCGCGAGCCTGCGCTCCTCGTGCCTGTCGAGGCAGGTGGGCGCCTCCCTCCTGGACGCCGACGGCAACCTGCTCGCCGTGGGCACCAATGACGCGCCCAGGGCCGGAGGGGGCCTCTACGAGGAGGGCGCCTCCCCGGATCACCGGTGCTTCAAGGACGGGGGCCATTGCAGGAACGACACGTCCAAGGAGGAGCTCTATTGCCAGATCTACGAGGAGCTCTCCAGGGCGGGCCTGCTCTCGGGGGACGCGAGCGCCGATCTCGTGCGGGGGCGGCTCGAGGCGACGGGCGTCCGCGATCTCATCGAGTTCTCCAGGGCGGTGCACGCGGAGATGGATGCCCTGATCACGCTCGCCCGGACCGGCCACGCCTCTGCCCGGAATGCGACGCTCTACTGCACCACCTATCCCTGCCATAGCTGCGCCCGGCACATCATCGCCGCGGGGATCCGGGAGGTGGTGTACGTCGAGCCCTATCCCAAGAGCATGACCGCGCACCTCCACCGCGACGCCATCGCCGACGCGTCGCAATCACCCCGGGCGACGCCGGAGGGGCCCGCCCTCGTGAGCTTCCGGCTGTTCTCCGGCGTCGCGCCGCGCCGCTTCGCGTCGCTCTTCGAGGAGCGGGAGGAGCTGAAGCGGGACGGGCGCCTGGTCCTCGCCGAGCGGGGCCGCGCGCGGCACAGGGACCCCGTGCTCGACAAGAGCTTCCTGGAGCTCGAGGAGAAGGTCGCCGGGATCGCCGAGGAGGCGGAGCGGAGGAAGGGAGATCTCTGGAATGGCTGACAGCGGCGCCCCCAGGCTCAGGCTCATCCAGGGTGGAGCGCAGGCGGCCGGAGCGCCGGCCGCGCGCGGTCGCCTGGAGGTGCTGGATCCGGCGCGGCCCGCCCGCCCGCGGCAGCTCACGCTCCCGTGGATCGGGCCGAGCAGGCCCACGATCGTCAGCGTGGGGATGTGGGGGCTCGACAGCGCGGGGCTCGTCCGGCTGCTCCGATATCACGAGATCCGGCGCATCGCGGACGTCCGGGTATCGGCCTCGTTCTCGGGGCCGTGGTTCGATCCGGACAGGATCATGGCCCAGCTTCGATCGGCCGGGGTGGTGTACCGGCGGTGGCCCGCGCTGGGGAACAGGTTCATCGGGGATTCGAGCGACGACAGGGTCGTGCTGGACAGGTACGCCCGGTACCTCGAGACCCGGGAGGACGAGCTGCGGGAGCTCGCCGAGGCGGTCCGCGGCGGCCCGCTGCTCCTGCTCGGCTGGGACGAGCCTCACGCCGGGTCGGAGCGCGAGCTCCTCGTCGACGCGCTCTCACGGGTGGAGAGCGCGTTCGAGGTCATCGTGGTGAGCGCGGTGCCGCGCCCGCTGACCGCGGACTGGATCGCCGGGCGGCTCCTCGCTCGATGAAACTTCGCAATGTGCGCCGGGGTCGAGGCAATCGGGGGATCGCAGGCGTTCAGCCCGCCGGCGTCACCCCAGGAAGCGGCGGATCTCGCGCGCCAGGAGCTCGCCGTCGGCGGTCTTGCAGATGTAGCCGGTGGCCTTGCAGGCCAGCGCGGCCCTGGCGAGGTCCGGCTCGGGGCGGGCCGAGAAGAGGACCATGGGGCAGAGGCGGACGCCGCTCCGCCGGGCGATCTCGATGAGCTTGGTGCCGTCGAGCCCCGGCATCTCGAGGTCCATGAGCACGATGTCCGGGTTCACCATCGGCATGGAGCGGATGAAGCTGGCCGCGCCGTCCACCGCGACCACATCGAAGCCGCGTTCCCTCAGCAATGGCACCAAATGCCTGCGGGTCGGTTCGCTGTCCTCGACGAGCAGCACCTTGGGGCGGGTGGGAGACATGATGCGCCAGGGTACTCCGGTTCGGCGGCGGCGTCACCAGCCCGGTGCGCCTACTGCGCGACGTCGCACAGGACGCCGCCGAGCGAGGCGCCGTTGTTGTCCTCAAGGCACTCGTTCAGGCTGCCCTGGCCCTGGTCGTCCTTGTCGACCTCGACGTGGAACGACATCACCTGATCCGCGGGCGTGACCGCGTAGCTCATCGTGACGAGCTCGTACTGGCCGGGGAGGAGCGGCCCGGCGGTCGTCGCCTCGCCGAGGAGCGTCCCCTGGGCGTCATTGCCGCGATAGAAGCGCACCTTCACGCCGGGGCCGACGCCGAGGCTGCCCTGGTTCTGCACGAAGGCCCGGAGCAGGACGGACGAGGGGCAGCCGGCGAGCGACGCCTCCAGGCTCACCTGGAGGTCGGGGGCGTTGAACACGCCGGCTCCCTGGCTCGACTGGCGGTAATTGTTGAGGCCCGCGGGCGGGATCCAGCTCGGCGGCTCGGGCGAGGGCACCGTGCCGTCGCCGTTCACGTTGGTGATGTGATAGGCGTGCTGGTTCCAGACGCGGCGCGTCCGCACCCAGTTGTCGCCCGCGTCCCCGTAGACGTAGACGCCGTGGCGGGCGCCGTTCGCGCCGTAGGGGCAGGACGGGGATCCGCCGAGGTGGTTCGCGTCGTTGGCGGCCAGGACCACCTCGGTGTTGTTGTCGCCGTCGACGTCGGCGACCACCGGGTACTCGTGGATCGTGGCCGAGGAGTTCGGCTCCTCGTAGAGGATCGCCCCGTCGTCGCCGCCGTACACGCGGAAATAGCACTCGTCGTTGTAGACCACCTCGGCGGCGCCGTCGCCCTGGAAATCGAACACGCTGGAGCCGGTCCGGAACGAGGACTGGTCCTGCGTCGGCGATTGCCAGCGCACCGAGAGCGCCGGCGCGGGGTTCGAGGTGTAATCGTAGACCGAGTAGGCGTTGCCGTTCGCCGAGGCGATCTCCGGGAAGCCGTCGGCGTCGAAATCGGCGATGGTCGGCGGGCCGGCGTCGCCGCTGCCGGGCATGTCGATCTGGGCGAGGACGGCGCCCGTGGTGGGGCTCTGGATCCGGACGAAGCCGGCGGAGACGATCACGAGCTCCGGCGACCCGTCGAGGTCGAGGTCGGCGATGGCCGGGTAGCCGTCGGCGAGGGCGGGCGCGTCCCAGTAGATCGATCCGTCGGCGCGGAGCGCGCGCTTGCCGCTCACGACCTCCTGCGGCATCGCGCCGTCGAGGTCGGCGACGATGCTGACCGCGCCATAGCCGCCGTTGTTGGATCCGAAGAGGGCGCCGCCGCTGGACCGGAGCTTGCCGGCCGCGTCGAAGATCGCCCCGCCGACCACGATCTCCGGCGAGCCGTCCCCCTCGAGGTCCGCGATCGCGACCGTGGCCGAGGCGAGGCCGGCGGTCCACGGGGTCACGCCGTCGGCCTGGGTCGAGACCCATTTCATGGCCCCGTCGTGCTCGAAGGCGATGAGCCCGCCGCCCGCCTTGCCCGTCACGATCTCGACGTGGCCGTCGCCGTCGATGTCGGCGGCGGCGGGGGTGACCCGCGGCTGCACCCGGTTCGCGTCGGCGTACACGCCCGCCGCGGCGTCCCATTTCTCGACGCCGTCGCTCCCGTTCAGCGCGCGGAGGTAGGCGAAGCCGGCCTCGGAGAAGCCCGTCGAGGTGACGATCACCACGTCGGGGATCGCGTCGTGGTCGAGATCGACGACGACCGGCATGTTGATCACCTGGCGGTACGCCGGGAAGATCGCGCTCTCGGTCCAGGACCATTCGAGCGCCGGCGTGAGCGGCCCGACCGGGGGTTTGTACTCGCAGAGGGACACGCCCGGGGGCTGGGGCAGGCACTGGCCGAGCGTCGGCTCGCAGAACTCCCCCTCGGCGCAATCGGCCCATTCGATGCACGGCGCGCCGGGCGTCACGCACGCGCCGGCGACGCAGACGTCCCCCGCGCCGCAGCAGATCGAGAGGTCGGCCCCGCACCGGACGCTGGAGGGGCAGGCGGGCAGGCAGGCGCTGATCACGCACTCCTCGCCCGCGGCGCAGCAATCGCCGGCCGCGCCGCACACGATCCCCGAGGGGCAGCCGTCGGCGAGGCCGCCGCCCTGCCCCCCTGCCCCGCCGTCCCCCGCCCCGCCGTGGCCGCCGCCCGCGCCGGGGCCATTGCCCGCGCCGGACGTGTCCGAATCGCCGCACCCCGAGCAGCCGCCCGCCGATCCGATCGCCGCCATGAGCCCGAGGAACCACACCGCTCGCCGCATTCGCTCACCTCGTCAGGATCGCATCACAGCGGCGCCCGGCTTTGGCGTCAAGGCTCGCGCGGGGGCCGGCGGCGATCCTCGCCCCGCTCGCCCGGAGGCGAACCGGGTGCATCGCGCCCGGCGTGGCCCGCCGTCCGGTCAGGTGGGGCGCGCGGCGCCGCGGATGATGGAGATGATGCGGCGCTGATCCTCCTCGGGGAGGCTCGAGGAGCTGGGGAGGCAGATCCCGCGGCGGAAGAGGTCGGCGGCGACGTCTCCGCCGATGCATTCGGCGGACTCGTAGAGGGGCTGGAGGTGCATCGGCTTCCAGACCGGGCGGGACTCGATGTCCTCGGCGGCGAGGGCCTGGATGACGGCGTCGCGGTCCTTGCCGAAGCGGCGGGGGTCGATGAGGAAGACGCTCAGCCAGTTCGTGTGCAGGCCCCAGGGGGCCTGGGGCATGAGCTCGATGCCGGGGAGGTCGGCGAGCGCGTCGCGATAGCGGAAGGCGATCGCGCGGCGGGCGCGGACGCGGTCATCGAGGACCTGGAGCTGGCCTCGGCCCATGGCGGCGAGCACGTTGCTCAGGCGGTAATTGTAGCCCATCTCGGTGTGGTGATACGCGACGCCGGGGTCGCGGGCCTGCTGGGACCAGAAGCGGGCCTTCTCCACCCAGGCGGGGTCCTTCGCGGTGAGCAGGCCGCCGGAGGTGGTGGTGATGATCTTGTTGCCATTGAAGGAATAGGCGCTCACCGGGGCGAACGTGCCCGCGGGGCGGCCCTTGTACTCGGCGCCGAGGGCCTCGGCGGCGTCCTCCAGGACCGGGACGTCGTAGCGGGCGCAGGCCTCCAGGATGGGGTCGAGGTCGGCGGTCTGGCCATAGAGGTGGACGACGATGACGGCGCGGGGGAGGCGGTTCTTCTCGGCGCGGGCCCTCAGGGTGTCGGCGAGGAGCTGGGGATCGAGGTTCCAGCTCGCGCGATCGCTGTCGAGGAAGACGGGGCGGGCGCCGAGGTAGACGACCGGGTTGACGCTGGCGACGAAGGTGAGCGTGGGGCAGAAGACCTCGTCGCCGGGGCCGACGCCGAGGAGGCGGAGGCCGAGGTGCATGGCGGCGGTGCCGCTCGCCAGCGCGACGCAGGGCTGGCCGAGGCGGCGGGTGAGCTCC
This sequence comes from uncultured Polyangiaceae bacterium, assembly GCA_964421485.1. GTDB lineage: Bacteria > Myxococcota_A > Polyangia > Polyangiales > Polyangiaceae > CAYQYG01. Next base: position 7,369 of record CAYQYG010000171.1, read on the forward strand.
TGCTCGAAGGCGTCGAGCTGGGGGCCGACGGTGGAGAGCCAGTTGGAGGCGAAGGCGTCGCGGACCAGGAGCTCTTCCTGGCCGCCCATGTGAGGGACGGAGAGGTATATTCGCTTCACGCTGGGTCCTTTTTGGTCGAGGGACGCAATGGACGGGCGGGGACGCCGGCGACGGTGATATCGGGCGGGACGTCGCGGACCACGGCGGCGCCGGCGCCGACGCGGGCGCGCTCGCCGATATGGATGCACGGGATGACCGAGGCGCCGAGGCCGACGTGGGCCTGCGCGCCGACGCGGACGGCGCCGCCGAGGGCGGCGTTGGGGGAGATGTGGACGAAGTCGCCGAGCACGACGTCGTGCTCGACGATCGCGCCGGTGTTGACGATGACGCCGCGGCCGACGTCGGCGTCCGGGTTGACGACGGCGGCGGCCATGACGACGGTGCCGGCGCCGAGGCGGGCGCTCGGGGCGACGACGGCGCGGGTGTGGGCGAGGGTGGCGACCGGGACGCCGAGGGCGAGGACGCGCTCCATGCTGCGGGCGCGGGCCGCGTTGTCGCCGATGCCGAGCGCGATCGCGACGTCGCCGAAGGATTCGCGCTCGCGGGCGAAGCGGGCCCACGAAATGACGGGGGCGCCGGCCACGAGGCCGCGGTCGCGGGCGTCGTCGTCGTCGAGGAACCCGACGAGGTCGAGGCCGAGGGCGCGGCCGATATCGGCGACGACGCGGCCGTGGCCGCCGGCGCCGTAGACCAGGAGGCGGCGATCGATCACGAGGCCCCCTCCCCCGCCGGCGCGGATCCGGCAATGGATCCGGCCGCGGATCCGGAAACGGATCCGGCCGCGGATCCGGAAACGGATCCGGCCGCGGATCCGGGCGCACGCTCGCCGCGGTGATCGCGGACCAGCTCTTCGAGGACGCCGAGGTAGCGGGCGGCGAGGGCCTCGCGGGTGGCGTTCGCGAGGACCCAGGCGCGGCCCCGGGCGCCCATGGCGCGGCAGGCCTCGGGGTCGTCGGCGAGGGCGCGGATCGCGGCGGCGATCGCGTCGGGGTCCTCGGGCCTGGCGAAGACGCCGGCCCGGGCGGTGTCGCAGACGAGCTCGCGGGCGACGCCGTCGATGGCGAGCAGGGTGGGGCGCTCGCAGGCCATGTAATCGAAGACCTTGTTGGGATAGACGGTGCGGAAGGTGGCGTTGTCCTGCAGGACGGCCGCGCCGGCGTCGGCGGCGTTGACGAAATCTGGCATCCGCTCCTTGGGCTGCGGGCCGCAGAACATGACGTTGGCGAGGCCGCGGCGGCGGGCGGCCTCCTCGAGGCCGGGGCGCTCGGGGCCGTCACCGACGCAGGCGATGAGGATGTCGGGTCGATCGCGGAGGCGCTCGGCCGCGTCGAGGAGCTGGCCGACGGCGTTGGCGCGGCCGTGGGCGCCGGCGTACATGACGACGAATCGATCGCCCCAGCCCTGCTCGGCGCGGGCGGCGTTCATCCGGGGGCCGGGCTGGAAGCGGGAGACGTCGGCGCCGTTGGGCACGAAGACGATCCTGTCGTCCGCGGCGAGGCCGCGGTGGATCAGGTCCTCGCGGAACGCGGGGGTGAGGACGTTGATGCGATCGGCGGCGCGGCAGGCCCAGCGCTCGACGGCGTAGAGGAGGCGGGTGAGCGCGGCGCCCTCGCGGAGGACGCCGGTGGCGACGGCGCTGCCGGGCCAGAGGTCGCGGATCTCGAAGACGAACGGGGCGCGGAGGCGGCGGGCGGCGAGATAGGCGGGGAAGACGACGACGAGCGGGGGGGAGGTGCCGATCACGACGTCGGCCTCGGCGATCCGGAGCGCGGCGGTGGCGGCGGAGGCGGTGAAGCCGAAGAAGGCCCACATCCGGCCGGCATAGCTCGTCGTGTAGGTGGGCGGGACGTGGCAGCGGACGACGTCGACGGGGCCGTCCTGGATCCGGGTGATCCAGCGGCCTCGATAGCGATCCGGGGTCTTGCCGGTGTTGTAATTGAGGGTGCCGGCGACGACGGTGACGTGGTGCCCCGCCTCGCTGAAGAGGCGCGCGAGCTCGTTGAAGCGGGAGCCGCCGGGGTCGCCGGGCTCGAGGTAATACTGATGAAAAATGACGATCTTCATGGCGGCGTGACCCCGGCGCGGGGTGCGGGGGCGAGGACGTCGACGGCGGTGATGCGGCCGTCGTCGATCCGGAACCGGACGCGGGCGGCGGCGCACGCGACGTCGAAGCGCCCGTGGTCGACGTGGATCGCGGGGCGGCCGGGGCAGAGGACGCTGATCAGCGTCATCGGCAGCGGGGCCTCGCGCACGGCGGCGAGGGAGGGGGCGGGGACCTTCTCGCCGTAATAGCGGGAGAGCCAGCCGCGGGGTGGCTCATGGCCGCCGGCGATGACGTCCGAGGTGAGGGGGGCGCCGGACGCGGCGATCAAGGTGACGCTGAACGGGCCCGCGGGGGTGTCGAGCTCGAGGGCGCCGGAGGCTCGATCGTGGCGGTGCGGGAAGGGGCCGCCGAGCCAGTGGAGGCGCGCGGCGTGGTGGCCCTCGCCGGCGATGCGGTCGACGACGATCCAGAGGTCGTCCTTCACGAAGAGGACGGCGCGGCGGTGGACGCAGCGGCCGGGGTGGCGGGCATAGCCGTGGTGCTCGCCCTCGACGAGGGCATACGCGGGGTGGTCCTGGAAGCCGAGGAGCTCGGCGCGGATGCCGTAGATGTTCTTGAAGCGGCGATAATGGAGCATCTGGTCGCGGCCGTCGATCTCCACGGTGTTGTGGCTCGACGTGCCGGCGAAGAGCTCGTGCCAGCGGGGCGGGCCGTTGTAGAGGTAGCTGCCCGCGTCGACGAGGACGTTGTGGCCGCGCCAGAAGACGTCGAGGCTGAGCATGTCGATCTGCGAGAAGCGGTCGCGGAGGGTGCCGCAGCGCAGCACGGCGAAGCTCGCGGGATCGTCGCCGCGGAGGACGTGATAGCCGCTCGCGCCGAAGGAGACGGAGCGGCGGGCGCGGGGGCGGAGCGGGGCGGAGAGCGCGGCGGGGCCGGCGAGCCAGGCGGCGGTCTCGTCCCAGGGGCCGGGCTCGTAGAGGCGCTCTCCGCGGGTCATGACGCTGAGCGCCTGGAGGAGGGGGCGGAAGTCGGTGTAATCGCAGGTCGTGAGCACCGAGGGGAGCGCGCCGTCATTGGGGCCGAAGTTGGGGAGGCGGCCGTCCACGGGGGACTGCTGGGCGTGGAGGAAATCGAGGGAGCGCTCCATGGCGGCGGTCCAGGCGGCGGGGACGGCGCCCGCAGCGCGCCGCTCGAGCGCGGCGGCCCAGAGGTAGATGTGCATCGCGACGCGGTGATAGGTGTGCGAGCACTGGATGTAGGCGCCGTCCTCGTAGATCTGCGCGCCGGCCTGCTGCTCGAGCAATCCGGCGCCGATCTCGCGCCAGCGCCCGGCCTCGGGCGCGCCGGGGAGCGCGCGGGCCGCGAGCAGGAGGCCGAAGGCCTCGGAGAGGAGGTGGTTGTTGTAGACGGCGATGCGCGCGTAATCGAGGTGCTGCTCGATGTGGGCGGCGGCCTCGCGCACGGCGCCCGCGAGGGCGGGGGCGAGGCGCGCGAGGGCGGGCTCGGCGCCGAGGACCGAGAGGGCGAAGAGCCAGGCCATGACGCGGAAGGCGAGCTCCTGGCCCGAGATCCAGTGGACGCCGAGGGGGCGGGGGTTGCATTCGAGGAAGCGCTCGATCTGGAGCGCGAGCGCGCCGGCGAGGCGGGCGCGCTCGGCGGGCTCGCCCGGGGTGAGCGCCGCGGCGCGGGCCATGTGATAGGCGTGCGGGAAGCGGCCGATCTCCCAGGTGAGCTTGACGTCGCCGATGCGCCCCGCGCCGGCGAGGGCCTGCGACCAGTGGGCGCGGGGCTCCCAGCGGCGGCCGTTCACGGGGTTCCTGTGCCAGTCGACAGGATCGCCGTAATCGCCGATCCAGCGGCTGAAGCAGAGGATCCGACCGCGGGTGGCCTCGTCGGCGACGCGGCGGAGGCGCTCCAGGGCAGGCGCGGGGATGCGGCCGTCCAGCGCGGCGGCGACGTCGCGGCCGTCGCCGAACGGGAGGTGGCGCGTGGAGATCTCGATGTGGTGGACAGGCGGCGGCGCGCGCTCGAGGAGCTCGACGAGGCCGGTGCGGGTGGAGAGCTCCCAGCGGGTGCGGAACGCGACGCCGCGCAGGCCGAGCTCACGGAGCTCCTGGGCGGCGTCGCGGACAGCGGAGAGGCGGCCGCCGGGCGGGGGCACGGGCGCGGCAATGGGCGCGGGCACGGCAATGGGCGCGGGCGCGGATCCGGATCCGGGAACGGATCCGGATCCGGGTCCGGGAACGGATCCGGGACCGGATCCGGATCCGGGACCGGATCCGGGAGCGGGTCCGGAGGCGGAGGCGGCGACGGATCCGGGCACGGCAATGGATGCGGGCTCGAGGCGCGGCGGGGGGGAGTCGAGGAACGTCTGGGCCCAGGCCTCGATCGCGAGGACCTTCCACACGATGTCGAACCAGGAGCGCTCCTCGGGGCGGTCCAGCAGGGACTCCAGGGCGCGGGGGTCCCAGAGGCCGCGCTGCCTCGCGCGCGTGGAGAGGAGCAGGTCGCGGACGAAGCCGGCGTGGCGCTCCTTCATCCATTGCTCGGCGGGGGTGTCGAAGCCGACCTTGCGGCGGTTCAGGACCCACGGGGGGAGGACGTCGGCGACCGCCTGGCGGAGCGCCCATTTCGTGGCGCCGCCGCGGATCTTGAGCGTGGGGGCGAGGCGGAACGCGAACTTGACGAGGCGCGGATCGGCGAGGGGGACGCGCGACTCGAGGCCGTGCGCCATGCTCATCCGGTCGTCCTGGTGGAAGAGGCCCGGGAGATAGGTGCGGACGTCCCAGTGCATCGCGCGATCGGCGGGGTCGGTCGCGGGGGAGCGGGCGAGCTCCTCGTAGAAGAGCTCGCGGGAGGAGGCGCGGGAGACGATCTCGGGGGGCGCGATCACGGACTGCCATTCTCGCTCCGAGACCTTGGCGAAGTTCTCGAAATAGAGCTCGCGCCAGTCGCCGGCGTGCGCGACGCCGCGGGCGAGGCGGCGGAGGATCTTGGGGTCGGCGAGCTGGCGGAGGAGGTTGCCGCCGACCGCGGCGCCCGCGGGGGCGGCCTCCGCGGCGGCAGGGCGCGGGGTGCGGCCGCGGTCGAGCAGCCAGGAGCGGGCGACGCGCAATGGGCTCGCGAGGGCGTAGCGGGCATAGCCGCCGAAGACCTCGTCGGCGCCCTGGCCGCCCATGCAGACCTTGACGCGGGAGGCGGCGAGGCGGCTCACGTGATACATGGGGATCATCGCGGCGCCGATGACCGGCTCGTCCTGGTACCAGAGGGCGCGGAGGAGATCGTCCGGGAAGGTCGAGCCGTCGAGCGTGATGAGGTCGAGCGGGACGCCGAGCGATCTCGCGGCGGCCTCCTGGTAGGGGCGCTCGTCGACGACGCCCTGATCGCTGAAATGCACGCCGAAGCAGCGGGGGGGCGGGCCGCCGGCGCGGCGGATGTAGGAGGCGACGGCGCTGGAGTCGATGCCGCCGCTCAGGAACGCGCCGACGGGCACGTCGGCCATGAGCTGGTCCTTGACCACCTGGCCGACGAGGCGGCGGAGCTCGGCGACGAGGTCGTCGGGGGAGCCCTCGTGCGAGAAATCGTCGATGCGGAAATACGTGCGGCGGACGAGGCCGCGGGCGCTCACCTCGATGTACTCGCCGGGGAGGAGCTGGCGGATGCCCCGGAAGCAGGTGCGGTCGAAGAGGGGGGTGTGGAAATGGAGGTACTGGTTCAGGCCCTCCTCGTCGATCTCGCGCGGGACGTCGGGGCATTGAAGGAGGGCCTTGATCTCGCTGGCGAAGAGGATCCTCGCGCCGTCGTCGTGGTAATAGACCTGCTTGACGCCGAGCGGGTCCCTGGCGAGCGTGAGCACGCGGCGGCGGGCGTCCCAGAACGCGACGCCGAAGATGCCGACGGCGCCGGCGAGGCAGGCGGGGCCGCGCTCCTCGAAGAGGCGGAGGAAGGTCTCGGTGTCGGAGGTGCCGCGGAACGGGCGGGCGGCGGCGAGGCGGGGCCGGTGGTCGGCGTGGTCGTAGAGCTCGCCGTTGTAGGTGGTCCAGAGGGCGCCGTCGTCGCTGGCCATGGGCTGGCGGCCGGTCTCGGAGAGGTCGACGATCGCGAGGCGGCGATGGCCGAGGCCGACGGGGCCGCTCACGTGGACGCCCTCGCCGTCGGGGCCGCGGTGGGCGATGGCGCGGAGCATTCGCTCGAGGGTCGCGCGATCGGCGGTGCGATCGGGTGCGCCGTAATGGTAGATGCCCGCGATTCCGCACATGAATGGTTCCTCAGGTCACACGAAGAGGCGCTCCGGCACGGGCGCGTCGCTGCGCTCGGTGACGCGGTGGCGCGCGGCCCACCAGGCGACGGTCGCGAGGTAGAGCAGGCGCATCGCGGCGGTGGCCGGCGAGAAGCGCGCGCTGCCGGTCCGGAGGTCCGCGAGCGCCCGGGCCGCGTCCACGCCGGTGATCGCGGCGAGCGGGCGGCGGTGCTCCTCGAAGAGGTCGCGCATGGCGTCCGCGTGGCGGAGGACCCAGGCGTCGATCGGCAGGGAGAAGCCGCGCTTCCTGGCCCACGCGGGGCCGCCGGGCAGGAGGCGCTCGAGCAGGCGGCGCAGGAGGAGCTTGCCGCGCCGGAGGCCGATCAGCTCGCGCGTCGGCACGCTGTCGGCGAAGCGGACGAGCGCGTCGTCGAGCAAGGGGACGCGGACCTCGATCGAGGCCGACATGGAGGCGACGTCGACCTTGGTGAGCATGGCGTTCGGGAGGCGCTCGATGCGGTCGCAGGCGAGCGCGCGGCGGGGCGCGTCCCAGGGGTCCAGCGCTCCCGCCGCGCGCGCGATCGCGGCGGCGCTGAAGCGGGCGTTCTGATCGATCGCGGCGGCGCCGCCGGCCCAGGCGAGCGTGGAGAGGCTGAGGTGCGCCGGCAGGGGCTCCATGCCGACGAGGCCGGCGAAGCGGAGGGCGCGGCGGGCGCGCTCGCTCGGGGCGCCGCGCTCGAGCAGGTCGAGCGCGCCCTGGGTGATGCGATCCGCCACGGCGGGCGGGAGGAGCCGCCGGGCGGCGTCGGTGACGCCGATCCAGCGGTAGGTGTCGTAGCCGCCGAAGACCTCGTCGCCGCCGTCGCCGGTGAGCACGACCTTGACGCGCTCGCGGGCCGCGCGGGAGAGGGCGCGCACGCCGAGCGCCGAGGTCTCCGCGAACGGCTCGTCGTAGAGCGCGGGGAGCTCCTCGAGGTCCTCGAAGCGGAGCTCGTCCATGCGGAGCTCGTGGTGGGTCGTGCCGAGCCTCCTGGCCGTCTCGCGCGCGATCGCGGACTCGTCGTCGGCGGCGCGATCGACGCCGATCGAGAAGGTGTGGAAGGGGCGGCCGGCCACCCTCCGCATCATCGCGACGACGAGGGTCGAGTCGATGCCGCCGCTCAGGAAGGCGCCGACCGGCACGTCGGCGACCATCTGCCGGGCGACGGCGCGCTCGAGCTCCTCCTCGGCGCGATCGAGGAGGTCACGGCCGCCGGGCGCCCCGCCCGGAGCTTCGGGCGGGGCGGAGATCATGCGGGCGAAGCGCGAGATCGAGGGGGTCCCGTCCGCGCGGGAGAGGGTGAGGCTCGCGCCGGGCGGGAGCCTGCGCACGCCGTCGAAGGCCGTGAGCGGCCAGGGCGCGTGCATGCGCGCGAGGCCGAGATCGATCGCGGGGCCGCTCGCGACGCGGGGGACGCCGGGGTGCTCGAGCAGCGCCTTGATCTCGGAGCCGAGCAGGACCGCGCCCGGGACCTCCGCCCAGAAGAGCGGCTTGATCCCGAAGCGATCGCGCGCGGCGAGCACGCGGCCGCGCGCGCGGTCGACGAGCGCGAAGGCGAACATGCCCTCGAGCATCGCGGTGACGCCCTCGCCCCACCGCTTGTAGCCCTGCACGATCACCTCGCCGTCGCCGTGCGTGAGGAAGCGGTGGCCGAGCCCGACGAGCCGCGCGCGGAGCTCCTTGAAGTTGTAGATCTCGCCGTTGAAGACGCAGACGATCGAGCCGGCCTCGTCGCGGAGGGGCTGGCTCGCGCCCTCCAGATCGATGATCGAGAGGCGGCGGTGCCCGAGGGCGGCGAAGCCGTCGACGATCTCGGTGGACGCCTCGTCGGGGCCGCGGTGCGCGACCGCGGAGGTCATCCGGGCGAGGGTGCGATCGCGCTCGTGGTCCTGGAGGCCGGCGGCGCGGAGGATGGCGACGAACCCGCACATGAGAAGGGCCGCCCTGAGCCCGCGAGCCCGGCAGGAGGCCGCGCGCCGCGAGCTGGAGCCGGCCCCCTATACCACGCGCGCGGTCGGCGTGTATCGAGGCGTATCCGGGGGCTCGATGGCCGTGGCCATGGCGCGCCGCTTCATCTATGCTGGCGCGCGAACGGCAGGCGCGCCGCGCGCGAGCGTCGCCGCGAGACGATGGGCGTCGCCGAGAAACCCCATGCCGCCGGTCCGGCGCGCGCCAGCGCGGCGGCGGCGCGCGCCGGCGAGCTCGTGCGCCGGATCGCGCACGGGGGGCTCGGCGTCGCGCTCGCCGTGCTGCTGCCGCGCGCCGCGTCGTTCGTTGCGCAGTGGCTGCTCACCCTGTCCGCCGGCCCGGCGGCGGTCGCCGCGTTCGTCACCCTCGTCTCGCGGGGGACCGTCGTCGTCTCCCTGGTGGCCGCGGGGCTGGCCCCGACGCTCATGCACCGGCGGCGCGCCCTCGCCTCGCGCAGCGGCCGCGCCCTGGCCGGCGGCGCGCTCCTGATCCTCGCGGCGCTCGCCCTCGCGGTGACGCTCGCGTACGAGCTCACGCTGGGTCACGGCGGCGCGGCCGGGCTGACCTCCGCCGTGTTCAGCGCGTGCTCTCTCTTCGCCAGCGTGTCCGTGGTGATGTGGCCGATCTGGCAGATCGAGGGGCGCTACTTGCAGTCGCTGGCGGTGCTCCTCGCCGCGTCCCCGGTCGCCTCCTCGCTGGCTGCGCTCGCCGGCCGGCCCGCCGCCACCTGCCTCGCGACCGGGCTGGCGAGCGCGACGCCCGCGCTCCTCCTGGTGCGGCCGGGGAGGTTCAGGGTCCGCCGCGCGATCCGGTACGCGCTGATCCTCGTCCGGCGCTCCGTCCCGCTGTCGATGTCGAACTTCGCGACGGCCGTCGTCTTCCCGGCCGCGCTCAGCGCCGGCACCGCGGCCCTCGGGGGCCACGCCGTCGGGCAGCAGACGCTGTACTGGTCCTGCATCGTCGCCCTGTCCATCGCCTCCCAGTCCTTCGCCAGCCGCGCGCTCATCGGGGCGGGGGCCGAGGGCGATCCCGG
>CAYQYG010000172.1:0-16708 GCA_964421485.1 uncultured Polyangiaceae bacterium
CCGGGCCCATCGGAGCCGCCGCGCGGCCCGCCCTCGATCGAGCGCGCACGAGCGGCCCTACGGCTCGAAGTCCTCGGGCGATCGCGGCGCGATCTTGAACCCGTAGAAGTACGTCAGGATCCCCGTGACGGCGCTGAACGAGGACCCGTTCTGGAGCGGCGGTCCCATGCCCTCGACGTCATAGAGCTCGTTCGAGATCTTCGGGACGTCGGAGGCGGGCACGCCCGCGCCGACGTTGAGCGGCGCGCTGTACCGCCCGCCGCTGTTCGTGGGCGTCCCCAGGATGGAGGCGTTCTCGAGCCGCACGAGCATCCCCATGTAGGGGCGCGCCGTCTCGTAGCTCTTGAGGTCCTCGATCCGCACCACGATCGGCTCGACGTGGCCGCCCTCGAAGCGGAACGTCATCGTCCCGCCGAGCTCCGGCAGCGTCTTGCAGCCGCCGAACCGCCCCGTCGAGGGCCCCAGGAACTCGGTGAAGACGCCCAGCATGTCGGCGACGTCCCCGGGCGCGAGGCGCAGGTCCGGCGGGCTGAACGACGGCGCGTACACGGTCACGCCCGAGTACTCGACCGGTTCGGGCCGCATGTCCTGCACGTAGAAGTTGCCGAGCGCCCCGTCGCCGGTCTCGTCGTAGCGGTCGATGGCGGTCAGGATCACGCCGGTCACGCGGACGCTGCGATCCGGCGGCGAGGCGCAGCTCGCGCTCTCGTCGTCCGCGGGATCGAGCCACGTCGCCTCGCGGACGATGTCGGTGATCCGCAGCCCGTCGCCGAGCTCGTTCGCGAGCGGGGTGGAGTGGGCGTCGCCGTTGCCGCCGCCGCAGGCGGCGAGCAGCGGGACGGCGAGGAGGGGCGAGGGAAAGCGAGCGCGTGACGGCAAGGGGGCCTCCCGCTCGGCTCTTACCACAAGCTCGCCGCCGGGAGGCGGGCGTTCAGGAGGATCGAACCGCGGCTCAGGCGGCGAGCTGGGCCACCGAGAGCATCGCCTCGAGGCGGCTCTGGATCTTGTGGCGCTTCGAGTAGACCGTCTTCAGGCTGATCTGCATCCGCTGCGCGACCTCGTCCGCCGGGAGCCCCTCGGTGAAGTAGAGGGAGACGAACTCGCGGTCCCGCTCGGAGAACTCGCGCAGCACGCCGGCCACGATCGCCGCGCGCTCGCGCCGCTCGGCGCTCTCGAGCGGGGAGGGGAGCGACGAGCAGAGCGTCTCCGCCTCGGTGAGCGGCGCCCGGTGCGGCTCGCGGCGCTTCGAGCGGAGGTAGTCGTAGGCGCAGTTGATCGCGAGCAGGCCGATCCACGAGCTGAGGCGGTTGCCGCGCTCCGGATCGAAGCTCCGGAGCTTGTGCATGTCGGCCGAGAGGAGCTGCACGAAGAGCGTGGCGTAGATCTCGCGGATGTCGTCCTGCCCGACGACGTTCGTGAAGCGCCCGGTGACCCTGGTGATGCAGCGGAGGATGAGCCGGTCGTAGCGGGCGTGGAACTGCCGCCAGGCGCGCTCGCTCCCGGTCAGCATCTCGCGCACGAGCACGCCGTCGGCCGCGCCGCCGGGGTCGGCAGGGCCGACAGCCGATGAGGGGGCTGCGCGCTCCACGCTCGGGGGCTCCGCGCGGCGGGCCGCGCTGCGCCCCCGAACCCCCGCGCGCCCATCGGGGGGCGCTACCCCGGAGAGAGCCGAGTCGTTCACGCAGCAACCGAGGATCTCGTTCCGCATGGCGAGCGCCTATTGCACTCGCTATGCCAGCGCCGCCGAGGCCGAAATCGCGGGCGATTGCGCGATCTCGAGGCCGTCACAGCGTAACGCGGGACCGTAACACCGTAACGGCCGGGGCGTCACACGCCGCGCTCACCTCGTACGTGTGACGGGTCTGTTTCCCCCCCTCGCTGTCCGCGCTATAGCGTCGGGGTGGTCTTCTCGGGTCGCGCCCTGGCGCTCGCGGTGCTGGCCTCGTCCCTCGTGAAGGTCCTCGTGGACCGGCTCTTCGGCAAGCGGACGGGGCTCGCGCTCTTCCTCGAGAACTACGGGACCGAGGGCGTCCCGCCGCTCCTGCCCGCCGAGCGGGAGGCGCTCCCGCGCTTCTCGAGGTGCATCGCCTGCGGCCGGTGCGACCTCGGCGAGGCGCCGCGGATCGCCGCCTCCCGCGGCGCCTACCCGGGCCTCATGACGGTCGTGCTGGCCTCGTCGAGGAGCATGCCCGACTTCGACGCCGCGGCCGAGGCGCTCGCCCACGTCCCCGACGAGGTGCTCGCCGCCAAGGAGGCGGTGTGCCCGACCAGCGTGCCGTTCCTGGAGCTGGCCCGGTTCGTCCGCGCCAAGGCCGCGGATCCGCGCGCCGGCGGCGTCGAGGCGCCGGCCGCCGAGGTCGGGGCCGCGTGACGCCCGCCGCCCGCGCCGCCGCTTTGCTGATCGTCACGGCTGCCGCCGCCGGGTGCGGCGCCCGATCCGGTCCGCCCCCTGCGCAGCCCGCGCCGCCCGAGGCGTCCGCGCCCGCGCCCGAGGCCGGCGCGGCCCCCGCGGGGCGCGGCGAGAAGGGTCGGGCCAGCTATTACAGCGACAAGCTCGCCGGGCGGCGAACCGCGAGCGGCGAGCGCTATGATCCCCGCGCCCTGACCGCCGCGCACCGGACGCTCCCCTTCGGCGCCGTCGTCGACGTGATCCGCCGGGACGGCCGCCGCGTCCGGGTGCGCATCAACGATCGGGGGCCGTTCACGAAGGGCCGGGTGATCGACCTGTCGCGCACCGCGGCGGAGGCGATTGGCATGATCCGCGACGGGGTGGCCGACGTGACGCTGGTGCTCGTGTCGACGCCGAGCAAGGCGAAGCGCTGAGCTGCCGGGTAGGCACGTCCCGCCCTCCGGTCGCCACGACGTGCCCTCGCCTGGTGGCGACGTGCCCACGAGGGGAGGCGACGTGCCCTCGGGCGGAGGCCACGTGCCCTCGAGCGGAGGCCACGCGCCCTCGAGCGGAGGCCACGTGCCCTCGAGGGGAGGCGACGTGCCCTCGAGCGGAGGCGACGCGCCCTCGAGCGGAGGCGGTCGTGGCGCACTTTCCCCCGAACTGCTGCACTTTGGCACGGACGCTTGCTGAGCGTGTAGACGCAGCTGTTCCGGGACGACGGCGCGTCGTTTGCAAGCGCTTCGCGCCCGCAGGCGTGTGCCTGAGAACGATGCTGCACACTGTGGCGCGCGATGTAGTACAAGAGGCGGCCGGCAACCCACGCACACCACCTGGTGGCCATATGTGGGGGTGCAGCGCGCCGAGAGTTTCGTGGTGGTGCAGGTGCTCCAATGAAGTGGGATATCGAGGGCACGGAGTACGACCGTACGCGCTTCGGCGATCTCGATCCGCACGAGATCCTGTACGAATTCGATGGTCCGCGCATTTTTGACACGATCGGCCCCGCCGGCGATCAGTTCCTGGCATACCTGTGTGACGGCGACGAAGCGCACAACCGATACGTTGTCGTCCCATCTGGGCCCGAGCTCATCAGCGGGCTGCGCGCTGGAACCATCGCGGTCCGGGATGCTTTGAACCAGCCATGGACCTGGCTCGTCGATCAAACACACGACGGCGAAATCGATCGGGTCATGAAGATTGATTTTCGCAAGATGCCCGAGAACGTCATACCAAGAAAGGGCGCGCTCCTGTGGCCTTCGCTGCGTCCGCTGCTCAGCGTCCGGATGGTTGGCCAGGGGCTCGAAGCGGGACATGTGCCCGCAAGCGTCATCCGGCGCGCGGTGGACGGCGCGACCTCGGCGCTGAAGACGCTGGCCGAATGGGCGCTGCACGTGACGCCGTCGGAGGGACGTCCGAGTGATTGGCTGCGACGCTACTATGATCTGCCGGCGCAGCGAATTGCCTTCGCCAGCTTCGAGGTGGCGTTCGCGGCGCCGGCGCCCCCGCCCCAAGGAACGTTGTTCCCAGGCGAAGAGCAGGCGCTCGACAAGATGGGCGGCGTGATCCAGGCCGCGATCTCCTGGGCGGAGAGCCACATCGAGAGCGAGCTCCCCAGCGAAGAGACCTCGCGAGTCGCCCTGGAGGCGCTTTCAAGGCTCACCCCACCAAAGCATGGTCTCGTGACGGAAGTACACATCGGCGGTCGTCTCGTCGGAGCGTCCACCCAGCCGCGAGTTCTCACGCGAAGCGCATCAGACCGCGTACAGCGCGCCTTGCGCAAGATGAACGCCGATGTGCGGCCGGTGAAGCTCACGGGCAAGATCAGAGAGATCGACAAGGACAAGCTCACGCTCATCCTGCGCGATGAGCAGGGCAAGGACATTGCGCGGTGCATCTTCCCGGAATCGTTGTACGACGAAGCGCTGGCCGCGTTCGACAGTGACGAGCTCACCACGGTGCTTGGACACGAGTCCATGTCGCGCGGGATCGTCGATCTGGTGTCGATCGGACGCGAATCACTCATCGCTGGCTGGTAGTGCGTCCCCGAAGCTCCTCCCTGGATCGACAGGCGTTGATCGTGGATCTGGCAGGAGGCCCGCGGGACCGAGCGGGACCGAGGGTGCCCTCACCGGAGGGGCCGGGTCGTGGGCGGAGGGCACCCTCGGTCCCGGGGGCCTCCTCGTGATCGAACCGACGCCCCTCCGGCGGCGGCGCCCGTGAAGGCGCCTGAGACCGCACCGACCGCGCCGCCGGCCTGAGGCCGGAGCCCACCCCCACGGACGCGGCCGCGGCTGCCGCCGCGGCAGCGTCGCCCCCGCCCCCGGCCCTCTGCCGAGTCCCCCATGCGACGCGGCAGGACGCCGCGCGCGCCCCGCCGAGAGAACAGGCCGCGACCAAGAAAAACGAGGTGGGATCAGGAAAATTTGTCGGGGCTCCCGCAATGCGATCGAATTCGCGCCTTGGGGCAAACGCGGCGGATCCCGCCTTGCGGAGCGGACGGCGCGGCGTGTACCGTGCCGCCTCATGACGAAGCTCACTCTCGCTCTTCTCCTCACCGCCGTCGCGCTCAGCGGCCCGGCGCTCGGCGGGGAGCCGGCGCCGGCCGCGTCCGACGAGGCCGCGCTCGTGTCGGATCACGTGAAGCGCGGCGACGCGGCGCGCGGCGCGGCCCGGTGGGAGGATGCCGTGGAGTCCTATCGAGCCGCGCTCGAGGCCGCGACGCGGGCGGGCCTCGCCGAGGGGGAGCGCGCCCGCATCGCGACCAGGCTGGGCAGCTGCGAGCTGGCGCTCGGGAGGCATCGTGACGCGGCGGAGCACCTGAGGGCGGCGATGGACCACCTGGGCGCCCTCCCGCCCGATCAGCGAGCCTCGGTGCCGGGGAGCTACGAGCAGGCGGTGAGCAAGGTGGCCCGCTGGATCGTCGAGGTGACGCCGGCCGACGCGGAGGTCTTCATCGACGACAGGTCGATAGGCTCGGGGCAGCCAACCTACCTGGTCTTCCTCGAGCCCGGCGCGCACACGGCGCGCGCCCAGCTCGCCGGGCACAGCGATTTCATCCTGGCGGCGCACGCGGCTGCGGGAGAGGTCGAGCGCGTCGGCCTGGCGCTCCCGGAGGTCGAGCGGCCGGATGCCGAGCCGCCCGCGCCGCCGCGGCCCTCGGCGGCGCCCGTGGCGCCCGCCGCCCTGGACGCGGCCCCCGCGAGGAACGAGACGGCGATCGCCATGCGGCGCATCGGCGTCGGGACCACCGTGGCCCTCGGGGGGATAGGCGCCGGGCTCGTGATCTCGGCCGCGGTGGTCCACGGGAAGCTGAACGAGCAGACCGAGCGCGTGAACGAAGCCGCTGGCCCGAACGCGTGCGCCGGCGGCCCCCTCCCGCCGATCTGCGAGGACATGAAGAAGGCCCAGCAGGTACGCGACAAGCTCAGCGGGGCGGGGATCGTCATGCTGTCGGCCGCCGCCGTCGTCGGCGGCATCACCCTCAGCTCGCTGTGGTGGGCGCCGTCGAAGCGCGCCTCGGCCGCGGCGCGGGTGGTGCCCACGGTGGATCCCGGGCACGCCGGCATCACCCTCATGAAGGCCTGGTAGGAGCTGGCATGTCGAGGAGGTCATCCAGCACGCTCGTTCTCCTGGGGTGCGCGGCGCTCGCCGCGGGCTGCTTCGAGGACCTGAGCTTGGACCCGGACGACTGCCGCGAGATCGCGGCCTGCGAGGATCCGTGCCCCGGCGAGTGCGTGCCGCTGCCGCCGCTGGGCTTCGACGGTCCGGCCCTGCTCTGGACGGGGCCGCCCGCGGACCTGCCCGCCACGTGCCCGCCTCGGGCGCCGAAGCCGGTCTACACAGGGTTTGCCGGTCTGGACGACTCGATCCAGTGCCCCCCGTGCAGCTGCACCGAGCCGGTGTGTGTGCTCCCCTCGGGCGTGACGGTGACGGACCTTCCGCTGTGCAACACCGGCCCGGCGGCGACGGTGACGCCCTACGACGCGCCGGCGGGCTGGGACGGGACCTGCACCTCGTCCGGTATCATCCCCGCGGACCAGGTCGGGTCGGTGTCGATCGCCCCGGCGACCGTCCGGCCCTGCGAGCCGGCGGCGCCCGAGGTGCCGGCGATCTTCGAAGGGCTGGGCTGGGCCCAGGCCGCGCTGGCGTGCGCGGGCGAGGCGATCGACAACGTGTGCGGCGATCCGGGGATGACCTGCCTGCCGACGGCCGAGCCGCCGCCCCCCGGCTTCCGGCAGTGCATCCTCTACCTGTTCGACGGGGAGCCGGACTGCCCGGCGGACTTCCCCGAGAAGTACACGTTCTACAAGGAGAAATTCGACGATACCCGCGCGTGCACGGCCTGCGAGTGCATCGAGACGCAGCCGAGCACCTGCACCGCGTCCGTGGCGGCGTATGAGACGACCGACTGCACCGGCCCGGTGGTCGGTGCCGTTCAGGCGGGTGGATGCGTCGATCCTCCCGTCAACGTGCCCATCGGGAGCCTCGAGGCGGCCTGGGACGTCCGCGATCCCGGCACCTGCGCGCCGAGCGGCGGGGCGCCGATCGGGGAAGCGAAGCCGGTCGATCCGAGGAGGTTCTGCTGCCAGCCGCCGCCGTGATGGGGCCCCACATCCCCTGCTCGGCGCTCCAGACCGGCGCGGAAGCCGGCCATCCAGACGCGCTCGACGCGGACCGTGAAGACCACCAGGCGGCGCGCATGACACGGGGCCGACCCGGCGGCCGAGGAGCCCCTCGGCGCATTCGATCACATCATCTCCGTACCCAGACGCCATTGAGCATCACCGCGCGCACGCGGCGCATCGCGCCGAGGTCGGCGAGCGGATTGCCCTCCACCAGCACCAGATCGGCGAGCTTTTCCGGCTCGATCGTGCCGAGCCGGTCCTCGGCCTGGAGGAAGCGGGCGCCCTCCCGCGTGGCGGCCACGATGGCCTGCATCGGGGTGAGGCCGCTCTCGATGAGCACCTCGAGCTCGCGCTGGTACGCCTGGCCCCGCGGCGCGTGGGGCACTCCGGAGTGCGAGCCGACGGCGATCGTCACCCCGGCGGCGGCCGCGCGGCCCGTGAACGCCTTCATGGCGGCGAACGCGCGGACGTGCATGGCCGTCGTCCCGGGATCGCCGGGCCGGCGCTCGAAGACGGCGAGCGTGGGCGCGAAGAAGGTGCGGCGCGCCACGAGCAGCTGGAGCACCGCGTCGGCGCGCGGCGAGCCGGCGTTCACCTGGCTCCAGAGCTGATAGCGGCCCTCGCGGCGCGCCTCGTTGTCGGCCAGCACCGCCTGCCGGTAGGCCTCCGCTCGCTGGCGAGAGACGAGCGCCGTGCCCAACGAGGTGACGTGCTCCACGCCGTCCAGGCCGGCGAGGATGGCGTCCTTTGCGTCCGCGATCTCCAGGTGCGCCGTCACGGGGACGCCGCGCGCGTGCGCCGCGCTCGCGACGGCCGCGATGATGCCCACGGGCAGCCGGAAATAGACCTTGATGGCGGAGGCGCCGGTGTCCACGAGGTCGTCCACGGCGCTCTGGGCCTCGACGGCGTCCAGGACGAGGAGGGACGCTTCCGGGTACGCCGGCGGGGGCCAATCGAGGTGCGGTCCGGTGAGGAAGAGGCGGGGCACCGGGGCGGGGGCGGCGCGCGCGGCGTCAAAGGCGCTCGTCCACTGGCCGGGATCGCGGAGCGACGTGATGCCCTGCCGGAGGAACAGCGCAGGCAGCGCGTCGTCGCCGTCGACGTGGAAATGCACGTCAATCAGGCCCGGGAGGACGCTCAGGCCGGCGCCGGCCACGGTCTCGGCGCCCGCCGGGACCGCCACGGATCCGCTCGGTCCAGCGGCCTGGATGCGCTCGCCGCGCACGACCACGGTCGCGCCCTGCACGGCGGCGCCGCCGCGGCCGTCGATGAGGGTCGCGCCGACGATGGCGACCGTCCGATCGGGATCGGGCCGGGCGACCTCGTTGATCTCCCGCTGCGGCGAGAGCTGCGGCAAGAGCGCCGGGCGCTCGCCGGCGGTCATGGCAGGGGCCCGGGCCGGAAGGAGGCCGCGCGCCGATCGAATGAGCGTGGTTATCCATTCTCGTCGAGACATGACGATCCCTCCCGATCCGCCGGCTCGCGCCGCCCCGGTCAATGCGCTCCGATCTCGCAGTCCGGTCTGCAAGAGGCGGACCCCGCAGCCACCCTCCGGGGGCGTAGCCGCAGGCGTTCGAGTCGCCGATGAGCTCGAGCTCGTACGAGGTCGGGGAGGGGGAGGGGACGAGCTGGGCGGCGCGCTCGTGAGGCCCGCGGCGGCGAGCCGCAGGAGGGTCCGGCGGGAGACGGGCATCCGGGGCTCTGGGCGCCAGGCCGGAGGGCCAGGGACGGGGGCTGCGGCGCGCGTGGCGCGCCGCTGGTGCCGCCTCAATCTCGCGCGCGCGGCCGCGAGCCGCTATCCTCCGGCGGCGCCGGGGGCCCGCCAGGGGGCTCGCCGCGACGCGCAGGATCGATCCGACGGACACCATGCACCACGCCACGCATCCGCTCAAGACGCCCATCGTCGTGAGCGAGGTGACCCGCGACGGCGCGGCGAGCCATTACGAGTTCCAGGAGCTGCCGACCGTGACGATCCGGGGCAGGAACGGCAAGCTGCGCGTGTTCGCCCCGCTCGTCGACGGGAAGCCGTACGGCGCGGCGGGCTGACGGTCACGCCCCCGGGTCGAGCGCCGTCACACCGGCGGGACAGCGAGACTCGAGACACCGGGACACCGGGACACCGGGACAGCCCCCGTCACGTGGCACCACTGACACCGCGGTGAGACATCGCGGCCTCGCCCGCGGATCAAGGGCGCTTCCCCGCCTCTCCGGCGCGGAGAGGGCCGGGCACGCCTCGTGCAATGGCGGCCCTCCGCTGGGCGGCGCAGGGTGGTGGATCGCTCGGCCGCCCCGAGGAGAGATCCCATGAGAGCAAGTGTGTTTTTGACCGCCGGCCTCGTCGCGGGCCTCGTCGCGCAGGAGGCGCACGCCACCTGCCAGGAGGGGGCGACATCGACCTGCACCACCAGCCAGGGCTGCCCCGGCGAGATGTCATGCGACGGCGGCTATTGGTCCGAGTGCGAGGCCACGGGGGCGCCCAAGAGCTGCACCAGGACGAACGCCTGCGGCACCTACTCAGGCACTCAGGCATGCGGCCTCGACGGCGTCCCCTTCGGCTCGTGCAACGTCGCCGAGGTGTGCAACGGCTGCGACGAGGACCTCGACGGGCAGGTCGACGAGGGGCTGTCGGGCTGCGACGGCGTGGTGTGCGGCAGCATGTTCGAGCGGTGCGACGACGGCCTGGACAACGACTGCGACGGCGGCACCGACGAAGGCTGCACCGGCACCTCCGCCTGCCCCACCACCACCACGGCCAATTTCCCCTTCGTGTTCAACAGCCAGAACGAGCTCAAGAAGGCCACCAACGCGGTCTTCCAATACTCCGACGACCTGAACGCGAAGTGGAAGCTCATCCCCAGCCACCGGATGTCTCATTTCGGGTTCATATTCTCCCAGTTCAACCTCGAGGAGGACTACGATTTCTTCCGGATCACGCCGTCCTCCACGACGACCTCGCTCACCGGCGAGCTCGTCCTCTTCATCCCCGTCCCCTCCAGCGTCTTCCCCCTCACGTCGGGCACGATGCCCACGCTGCGATTCGAGAGCGACGGCAGCAACACCACGAGCGCGGGCGTGCAGATCTCGCAGGTCCAGGCGAAGTGCAACGCCGGCGGCGGCATGCAGTTCTACTCGATGGACCTCAACGAAGGCGCCGACGGCGTGCTGCTGCACACGGACGACAACGCCTACTTCACGTTCTACTTGCCCGCGAACCGCGAGCTCTTCATCAACATGGACCACGATTTCGGCCCGACGGTGGACTTCGACATGTACGTCACCACCTCGGGGACGAGCTTCGGCACCTCGAGCTCCAACTCGGCCGCGTTCGCCAACAGCACCGACGCCACGGGCGACGTGGTGCACCTCGCCGGGTCCTCCTCGGGCCGGCAGGTCAAGGTGAACATCGTCTCGTTCGCGGGCGCGGGGCGCTTCCGCATCTTCCTCGCCAGCCCGGTCGTCCAGGACTCGCAGAGCATCGAGCTGGCGTTCACGGACGACGTCGCCCTCGGCTCGGACAAGGACCTGCGCATGAAGAGCGAATGGGCAGACGCGCAGCGCTTCATGATGAACTCCACCAACGGCCAGTTCCGCATCCGCCCGGACGCTTACGTCTCGCGCGACGTCTGGTGCGAGATCTGTTACGACGTCGTCTTCCGGGACCACAACACGCTGCCCCTCACCTGCCCGGGCGGGTGCACGCCGGCGTGCGCGGTGGACAACATCACCGTGGCCGGCTCGTACTGGTCGAACGAGAACATCTACATGGTCGGCAATGAGGTGTGCCACCCGAACCGCACCATCGAGACGGTCGCGAGGACCCTCGTCCACGAGTGGGGCCACTACGACTTCGGGGTGTGGCACGAGGAGCGCGCCGACGACGCCGGCGGCGTCAGCCGCAACCAGTGCGGCTGGTCGATCATGGCGGGCTCCTACATGGCAGCCAATCTCAATCACTTCGAGTGGTGCGACGCCGACCGCCACCTGATGGACCCCGAGTCCGGCGCCCCCTCGGGCGGGTACGACGACAACTGGTGCTACATCATCGACGAGTACCCCGAGATGAGCGAGCCCGAAGGCTCGGGTGATTTCAGCCAGATGAGGCGGCTCGGGGAGCTCATGCGCAACCGCAACTTCGTCACCTTCACCGAGAACTGACGGCGGGCAGGTGGATCATGCGTTCAATGAACCTCGTATACGCAGGTGTCGTCATGAAGAGAGCACGCTTTCACGGTGTCATCGGGGCCGCGCTGCTGGGCATGTGCCTCGTGGCCTGCAAGGATCAGGGCTCCCTGCCCGAGGTCCCCGCGCCGTCGGGGCGGGGAGACGAGGGCACGTCCGGGCTGCCGGTCCTCTACGACCACCGGCAGCTGGCCGGCCTGGAGGACCTCTCCGGGCTGGAGCGGGGAGCGCATACCGTCGAGCTCGACGTCTACGCGCCCACCCACCGCGGCTGGACGCCGGAGGCCGAGCGCCGCGTCATCGAAGGCATCCAGGTGCTGCACGTGGAGACGGGGGCTCCGGCCGAGACGCGCGTCACGTTCGAGCCGCTCGGGGACCGGCAGGACGCCCGCCGCGCGCGCCTGGAGATGGCCCTCGAGGATGAGGGCAGCTGGGTCGTGATCCTGAGCAACACGCCCACCGGCCTGCTGGCGGCCCACGCCGATCGCGAGCTCCTGGAGCTCTACGACGTGCGTGAGCCGGAGGCGCTCGCGGCGCCGACCTCTCCGGGGATCCTCCTGCGCACGGTGGGCAGCTGCAACCACGTGAACAAGATGACCTCGGAGGTGGACCAGGGCGGCAACGTGCGCAAGCTGCGGCTGCACTTCTCCGAGGCGCTGGATCCGGCCTGGGCGCCGGAGGGGCTGGAGCTCGCGCTCCGGGACGCGGAGGGCGAGCGCCTCCCCTCGGTTCACGCGCGGACCTCGCGGGTGAGCCGTGACGTGCTCGAGCTGGACATCCCGCCCGGGGCGCGGGGGCTCGTGGAGATCCCGCTGGTCGCCGTTCCGGGCCTGGCCGGGCGCTTCCACGACCTCCTGTCGTGCCAGGAAGAGGACGGCTCGGTGAAGGCCGGGTACCTGACCGGCGGCCTGTCGAGCGACGAGCGCGCGGTGTCGCCCCTGCACCGGGCCGTCTGGCGCGCGCAGCGCGCGGAGAAGGAGTAGCCATGGACCGCTCGCTCCGATGGCGCCTGGGCGCCGGCGCTGTAGCCTTGTTGACGACCGCCGGCGCGTGGATGCTCCTGCGCCCGCACGAGGAGCCCGCGCCGCCTCCGGGGCGCCCTACCGCGGCGGCACCCGCGCCGTCGAAGCGAGCCGGGGAGGGGTCGCCCGCCTCGCGGCGTGAGGAGCCGGGCCGCGCCGCGCCCGCGTTCGAGGAGCCCCAGGGGCCGGACAAGTCTCCGGAGGGGCGTCGCCGCAGCTACACGCGGGCCTTCAACAAGAAGATCGACCGCCGCATGCAGCGCATCTCCGCGAAGTGCGACGACCCGGAGTTCGTGTCGAGCACGCTCGACGATTTCAACGAGGTGCGCGATCGGATCGTGGAGTCGGCCATCGCCGCCGAGCAGGGCCGCGGCCTCGCGACCAAGGAGGAGCAGCAGCTGTTCGAGCAGAGAGAGATGCTCGCGTTCGACACCCAGCGCTGCGCCGAGGCAGAGCAGCGCTCGCTCTCCGCGGAGTGCAAGCGGCTCTTCCCGCGCTGCGACGGCGGCGTGGCGGTGCGGCATTGAGCCTCTGTCGGTGGCCAACATGATCCGGCCAGCATGAACGGCTCGACGTCCAGATCGAGCGATACGATCCGCAAGGGTCCCTCCGTCAGAGCCCGAGCGTCGTCGCGATCTGCTGGGCGAGCTCCGCGCCGAGCCGCGCGTGGGTGGCGGCGCTCGGGTGGTAATCGCAGCCGAAGCCCTCCTGGGGCTCGATGGTGAGCTCCACCTCGTGGACGCCGGGGTCGCCGAACGCGCTGATCGCCGTGGTGACGTGGCCCTGGTTGCCGGCGCCCCAGTGGGCCCAGGTCACGCAGAAGATGGCCGCGGACGGGTAATGGGCGCGCACGGCGCCGAGCAGGGACACGTAATCGGCGACGAAGGCGTCGCCGTCGATCGGCGCGGAGAAATCGTTGGTGCCGAGGTTCACGACCACCGCGTCGGGGACGTAGCGGGAGAAATCCCAGGTGGAGGACGGATCGTTGGTGAGCGTGCGGTTGTAGAGCTCGGGCATGGGCTCGGTCATGTCGCCGCCGTAGTTCTGGTGCACGCCCTTGCCGCTGTAGGCGATGAGGTGCGCCGAGGCGTGGAGCGCGCGGGCGGCGATCGCGGCGTACGTGATGTAGGCCGACTCGGTGTCGCCGCTGAAATTACAGAATTCGTCGGGGCCCTCCACGCCGTAGCCGCAGGTGATCGAGTCGCCGATGAACTCGATCTTGTACGAGGTCGGGGAGGGGGAGGGGACGAGCTGGGCGGCGCCGCCCGGCTCGAAGCCCAGGAACGCGACGTCGCCGAAGAAGCCCTCGTTGCGGCGGTAGATCTCGACGTCGTGCTGGCCCGCGGCGAGGCCGGTCGCGAGCGGATAGGCGACCTCGCCGCCGGTGGTCTCGAAGCGGCCGGCGGAGGCGCCGTCGATGAGGATCTCGAAGAAGACGCCGGCGGCGCCGTCGAGGCGGACCGAGAGGTCGGCGCCCTCGAGGCGGGTCCGCAGGGAGGTGCCCGACCAGCTCGAGACGGGGCGCGCGGGGTCGGTGTCGTCGAAGCGGCCCACGCGGTGGACGAGGGCCACCTCGGGGGCGCCGCCGCCGGAGCCGCCCGCGCCGCCCGCGCCGCCGCCGCCCGCGCCGGAGCCGCCGGCGCCGGTGGTGGTGCCGCCGCCGGGAGCGGCCGGATCGTCGCCGCCGCAGCCGGCGAGGGCGGTGAGGGCCAGTCCGAGGAGCGCGAGGCGGAGCCGGGAGGTGCTCATGATCCCGAGGAGACGCCATTCCGCGCGCGGGCGCAAGCGCGGAGGGGGACGGCCGTCGCACGAGGCCGTTTCCATCCGTTCATCGCCTGGGTGTCGTTCGCGCTGAACTGATCCCGGCGGCTCAGGCGGGCACGACCGAGGGGCGTGTCACGTGAATGTCACATCCTCTTGCGACACGTGTCCGCGGGGGCGGGGTATGTGTGCGGGCATGAAGCTCCCCCGCCTCGCCGCCGCGTGCCTCGCCCTCCTCGCGCCGCTCGCAGGCTGCGCCGCCGCGGGCGTCGAAGGCGCCGGATGGGAGGGCTCGGCCGCCCGGGGGGGCGCGCTCGCGCAGACCCGGACGAGCCATGTCGTGGCGGAGATCCAGGCGGCCAATGCCTGGGTCGGGGACGCGGCGCGCGCCGAGAAGTACGCGGCGATGAAGGCGTCGCCGTTCGCGTTCTTCCGCGGCTCGAACCACCTGTACTGGAAAGACCTCGGGCAGGCGCCGGAGCTCGACGCGTACGGGGGAGCCGCGGCCACGCGGGCCTGGCTCGGCGGGGACATGCACGTGGACAACACGGGCTCGTTCGACGACGACCAGGGGACGATCGTGTTCGCGCTCAACGATTTCGACGAGGCCGTCATCGCGGACTACCAGCTCGACGTCTGGCGGCTGGCGACGAGCCTCGCGCTCGTGGCGCGGGAGAACGGGGGGTTCTCGGCCGCCGAGGAGGAGGCCGTCCTCGACGCGTTCACCGAGCATTACCTCGACGCGATGGCCGCGTATGCGGCCGGCTCCGGGGAGGCGACGAGGAGATTCACCGCGGGGAACACGTATGGCCTGCTGGACGATTTCCTGTCCGGCGTGGCCGCGAGCGAGAGCCGCGCGGAGATGCTCGACGCCTGGACGGTCAAGGTGGGCGGCGTCCGGCGCTTCGACACGTCGGGCAACCCGGATCTGGCGCCGGTGTCCGCGGCGGTGGACAGCGACGTGCGCGGGCACATGAGCGCCTATCGCGCGACGCTGAGCGGCGGCGGGACCTCGCTGCCGTCGAGCTATTTCCAGGTGAAGAGCGTGGCCGCGCGGCTCCACGCGGGCGTCGGCTCGCTCGGGGCGACCCGCTACTACGTGCTGATCGAGGGGCCGAGCTCGTCCCAGGGGGACGACCGGATCCTCGACGTGAAGGCGCAGCGCGCGCCGTCCTCGTGGGCGTACGTGAGCGCGGCGGCGGTGAGCCAGACCGACGCGGCGTGCGGCGGGGACACGGCGAGGCGCGCGGCGCTCGCGTACAAGGCGCTCGGGTACCGGGTGGACGATCTGCTCGGGTGGGTGACGCTCTCGGACGGGTCGGCGTACACGGTCCGCGAGCGGTCGCCGTGGAAGGGCACGCTCGACACGGCCGATCTCGATACGATGGCGCGGATCACGAACCTCGCGGAGCAATGGGGCGAGGTGCTCGCGGCGCACCACGCGCGGGCCGATCGGGACTGGGACGCCTCGATCGTGCCCGCGTCGGTGGACGGCGAGATCGACGCGCGGACCGACGGGGATCACACGGGCTTCCGCGCGCTCGTGCGCGCCGTCGCGCTGGAGTACGCCGATCAGGTCGATCTCGACTTCGCGAGCTTCTGCGCGTCGTTCTGACCTGACCCGAGCGAGGATGGCGGGATCGCATGGAGCCTCGCTTCCCCTGCGGCCGCTGCACCAGGCCGTGGATCCCTCCTCGTGAGGACCGCGCCACCCTGCGCGAGCCGGCCAGGCGAGCTGGAGAAGATCCCCGGCGGGTCGCGATCTCCGGGGGTCCGGGCGGGTCGAGGGCGACGCGTCGCGCCGGCGCGACCTCCTCGGCCCGGGCGGAGGGGGGCGCGTCGCGGCGACCTGCGGCGGTCGGCGGCGGCCGAGGGGGACACGGCGGCGCGGCGCGCGGCGGTCAGCGCGGGGGGGAGGAGGGCAGGGCGCGGGAGCGCGACGCCCTCGGCCGGGGTCGGGGGGTGGGGGACGCCGGCTACCGAGGGGGTCCGCGCGGGTCGAGGGGGGCATGTCGCGGCGACAGGGATGTGTTCGGGCGCGGGGAGGGGCGCGGACACGATCCGGCCGGCGCGCTCCGGCGCCGCGCGGATTGGCAGGTCAGGGACAGCGGGAGCCGCCGGGGTGAGCGACGCGAAGGGCCGTCCATCGCGTCACCGATCCTCGAGCCGCCGCAACCACGTTTGGGTGCGCTGCTCGGTGAGCACCGGGACTTCGGCCTCGAGTCGGCGGCGGCGGATCCGCTCGTCGTCCGCTTGTGCGGGGACATGCCCACGAGGCGCGCCGATCAGGATGATGAAGTCATCCGCGTACCGGACAGGAAAGCAGACAACGGTGCCGCGATCACGGTCCGTGCATCGGTTGTCTTGTGATTCGCCGACGGTCAGCGCGATGTGCTCTTCCCCGCGGGCACCTTCCAGATGCGCGTGATGTTCGGCGCGCGCTGCGCGGCGCCCTTGTAGCGCGCACGGCGCGCGCCGGTCCTCCCGACCGGCTCACTCCGGCTCGCGACACCGGAGGGGCGGCGCGATCCGCCCGCTGCTCGTC
Source organism: uncultured Polyangiaceae bacterium (assembly GCA_964421485.1). Classification (GTDB taxonomy): domain Bacteria; phylum Myxococcota_A; class Polyangia; order Polyangiales; family Polyangiaceae; genus CAYQYG01. The sequence goes on from CAYQYG010000172.1 coordinate 16,525, forward strand.
GCGGCTCCTCGGCAGGCGCGCGCGCACGATGCGGCTCGTCGACATCGCCGCGAACCGCAAGGTCCGCGCCACTGGCACACGCACCGGGGGCCGTCGGCGCGCAGTAACGAACCCCGGTCAGGATCGCCCCTTCTGCGACGACGGTGTTCTCCTGCGATCTCGGAGTGTTGCGAGAACGAAGGGC
>CAYQYG010000173.1:0-16682 GCA_964421485.1 uncultured Polyangiaceae bacterium
GTCCCGCGGCGCAGGGGGGCCGCGCCGGGCGGCGCGAGCGCGACGAACGCGGCGCCCTCGCTCCGGAGCGCGCCGCTCCACGACCCGGGCTCCTCGGCGCGCCGGCGCTCGATCGCCTCGACCAGCGCGGGGTGATGCGCGCTGTCGACGCCCCCCACGATCACGGCCGCCGGCGCGGGCTCCGCGCCGCCCCAGAGCGCCGCGGCCCGCTCCACGACCTCGGCGCCGCCGGCCCTGCCCGCGCGGACCACGCCGGAGCGATCGAGATCGATCCGCACGCCGCTGGCGCGCGCGAGGAGATCGAGCACCTGCGCCGAGAGCCGCGGATCGTCGTCAGGCCGGCCGGCCTCGGGCATCGCGAGCCACACCGGCAGCGGCTCGCGCCGCCCCAGCGCGGCCGCGGCGCCGCCGGCGGCCTCGACGAGCGCCGGCGCCGCGATCGCCACGAGCCGCAAGGCGCCGAGCAGGTCGCGCGGCACGCCCTCCACGATCCCCATGCGGATCCGCTCGCCCCGCGCGTCCCGGAGCTCGGTCAGCCGCGGCGTGAAGCGCACCGCGCGGGCCATCATCGCGGCGGCGAGGCACCCGCCGCCGAGGACCGTGCGGAGCCCCGCGGACACGATCTCCAGCGATATCCTGCGCCCGCTCACGACGTCGCGCCCTCCGCCCCCGCGCTCCGGGCCCGCGCGGCCGCCACCGCCGCGTCGAGCTCGGCCGCCGCTGCCGCGTCGCTCTCCGCCCGCTCGGTCCAGCGGCGGTCGACGCGCATCCACTGCGGCACGCTCAGCCCCCGATCGCGGAGCACGGCCGCGGGGTCGTCGGCGTCGTCGAGCTCCACGAGGAGGTCCGCATACGCCGCGAGATCGAGCTCGACGGGCGCCGCGATCTCCTCCTGGGCCTCGGCGTAGAGCCGGCTATACTCGTCCGCGAGCGTGACGTCGCCCTCGCCCGCGGCCCGCGCCATCTTCTCGAGCCACGCGCGCTCCTCGATCGCATAGCGGTCCTCGTCGAGATCGTGCCGCGCGAGCGCCGCGCCCCGCGCCGCCGGCTGCTCCGCGAGGAGCGCGGCGAGCCGGACGTAGTCCGCGAGCGGCATCCTGGGCGGCGGGGCCCTGGACGCCCACGTCTGGTAGCGCGCGAGCTCGATCCGGGCCCGCTCCTCCTCGCCCGCCGGCGCCTGGCCGCCCTCGACGTCCGACGCCCGCTCCGCGAACCCGAACCGGCCGCGCTGCGTCGCGGCGAGGCGGTCCTCGGGCGCGCGCTCGGCCCCGCTCCGCTCGAGGCTCACGACGATGCGCGACACGTCCCCCGCGGCGTCGGAGGCGTCCACGTCGCCGCGCCACACGAGCGCGACGAGCTCGCGGCTCGCGTCGATCCACAGCGTATCGCAGCGCAGGACGACGCCCTCGTCCGGCGAGGCCCCGCGGCTCACCGACACCACCGGCGCGAGGCCGGGCAGCGCCACCTCGGCGCGATCCCGGCCGCGCGTGAGCCCCTCGAGCACGATCCGCGCGTCCGGCGGGAGCTCCGCGATCCGCTGGCACCCGGGCGCGGCGTTGAATACCCCGAAATCGAAGCCTTGCTCGTACAGCCGCTGCTCGTCGTGGGTCGCGATCGGCTGGGGCCCCATCGGCTCGCCGGGCGCGAGGTACGCGGCCGCGAGCGGGATGCTGCAGGAAGGAGCCCCGGCCCGGACCACGAAGGGCCGGGCGAGGCCCCCGAGGCGCAGCGCGCCGCCGATGGCGGCCGACGGCTCCGCCGCGAAGGCGTGCCCCGTCACGAGCACGTCCACCTCCGCCTTGCGGGGGACGAAATCGTCCGGCGCGCAGAGCTCGTGCGGGGCGGCTCCAGGCAGGCCGCTCGGCTCGCCCCGCGAGAGCGGCTCCTGGACCGGGGCCGGCCGGACCTCGCCCTCGCCGTACTGGAACGTGACCTTCACGACGATCCCGAGCCGCGGCGACGGACCCGCCCACAGGATGACGCCCACGGGGAGCCACGGCGGATCGGGCTCCGGGAACCCCTCGGCCTGGACCACGACGATGCGCGGCGCGCGCTCATGCGTCATCGGCGACGTCGATCCCTCGGCCGCGGAGCATCTGCTTCACCTGCTCGCGCCACGCCGCCTGCGGGGACTCCGGATCGATGCGGCTCGCCGAGACCTGCCTGGCGAGCGTCCACCCCGTCCTGTCCGCGATGTTCATCCTGGCCCCTCGCTGGATGAGCGTGGCCACCTGATCGTATTGATTGAGAACGGCGAGCCTCAGGACGGCCGTCTGACCGTCCGCATCCGTCGCATTGATGTCGGCGCCCGCGTCGAGCAGCGCGTGCAGGTGCTCCCGGTGGCCCCAGTCGATGGCCACGAACGAGAGCGGCCGCCCGAGCGACGTCACCTCGTTCGGATCGCCGCCCGACGAGAGGGCCTTGTTCAGGACCTCGATCCGCTCGTGCGAGGCGGCGAGCGCCATGACGCTCCTCCCGCGCTCGTCCATGGCGCGGAGATCGGCCCCCAGGCCGAGCAGGATATCCATCGCGCGCACGTCCCCGTGCCCGACGGCCCATAGCAGGGGCGTGACCCCCTGGCGGCCTCGCACGTCGACGGGCACGCCGGACGCGACCAGGCGCCGCGCCGCCTCCGCGTCCCCGGCCATCGACGCCTCGATCAGCTGGACGGCGCGCGGGTCCGGGAACAGGTCGGACGGCTGCATCACGGCCCCTCCAGGCCTCCCCACGCCCGGAGCGTCGTCTTGTCAGCCTCCTTCTGGGCCTCGATTTCTTTCTCCATGAGGTCCATGCTGTGCAGATCGATCATGCCGGCCTTGGGGTTGGTCGTCGGCGAATAATCGTACTTGGTCCCGAGCGCGTTGGGCACCGCCCAGCCGGTCCACTTGCCCTCCTGGAGCCCGGTGAGCGGATCGCCCTGCATGCGATTGGCCTGGATGAGCCGATCGGCGCTGCCCCAGTCGGCGCCGTGGTAAAATGCGGTCGCCCGGTTCAGGCCCGCCGCGTTGAACGTGGTCCCGGGCCTGCCCGTGCCGATGCTCGCGAGCGACGCCAGGCCCCCGCCCAGCGAGTGCCCGGTCATGGTCACGCCCGGATAGTTGCGCGCCGCCCACTGCGCCGCGAGCCACGCCTCGGTGTACTGCGCCGTCGGGAGACCCGCCCCCTGTCGGATGTTCGCGTTCCAGTCTCCAGGGGCCAGGAGCCCCTCGGTCCCACGGAACGCGAGCACGGTCCTCCCGTCCGTCGTGTTCTCGTAGAGCGCCGCCTGGAATCCGGAGATGGGATCGCTGAAGGGCCGCACGACCCTCCACCCTGTCGGGGGCGGCTTCGAGAGGTCGTAGACGTGCCCCGAGAGCCTCGCCATCTCGACGGTCGTATTGTTCCGATCGAGCCGGTTCGCGGCGTTCTCGAGCACGCTCCGCTCGACGGAGCCCGGCGGATACGTCCCGGCCTTGGCCTTCCCTGCGGCGATGAGCGCCTTCCGATCGGCGAGGCGCTGCGCCTTGGCCTCGTCCGCGGGCGAGGGCTGCACCGCTTGCTGCTGTGTCTTCGGCGCCTGCCGCGCGGCCCCCCTGCCCTTCTTCTTCTTCGCCGCGCCGGCCGCCCTCCGCCGCCGGAGCTCGTCGTCGAGCGCCTTCTTCAGCCGGTCGAGGTCCGACTTCATCAGGACCTGCCCCGACGAGTTCCCGCTGTCCTGCTTCGTCGGATCGAAATGCCGCACGACCGCGCAGCCCTCGACGAACACGTTGGGCGAGCCCTGCACGCACACGGCGGTGCCGCGGTACGGCGCCCCCGTCACGGCCCCGAGGCTGCCCGCAGGCTGCGCGGCGTACTCCTCGGTGGGCGTGATGTACCCGCCCACGTGCCAGATCGGCTGACCGGCGTGGAACGTCCTCGTCGAGCCGTTCTTCAGGTTCGACATGTACCCGATGTTCAGCGTCGGCATCGGGTCCATCTTGGGCGGGACGAGGAGCTCGTCGAACCCCTCCGCGTTCACGGCCACGTGGTCCGTGCCCATGGTCGCCACGCTCTTCCCGTTCGCGAATACCGTATCCTTGCCCATGGTCCGGCCTACTCGTTGAGGTTCGCCTTGGGGCCGATGAGCGACGCGACCGCGTCCGCCTCGATGCGGATGTCGGCCGTCGTCTCGATGCTGATCTCGCTGCCGGAGAGCGAGATCTTGTGATCGCCGACCTTGAGCACGAGCTGGGTGCCGCCCTTGAGCTCGGCGAGGAGCGCCTTCGCCTCGAGCTCCGTGGTCCCGGCGAGCACCGCGTTGCCGCTGGCCGACACCGTGAGCACGCCGCCCACGGCGGTGGTGCGCGAGGTGCCGGCCTTGAGCGTGACCTCCTTGCCGACGGCCGTGTACAGGGCGCCGCCCACCGTCTCCATCCGCTTGCCCGTGATCTTCTCCGATTTGTCCGCCGCCGTGAGCTCGATCGACGCGCCCCCGACGAGCGTGGCCATGGCCTGCCCGGCGCCCGTCTCGTTGCCCAGCAGCGAGGTCTCGAGGTCGAGGGCCCCCACCTTCTCCTTCAGGCTGGCCGCGCGGGCCGTGTCCGTGCCCTCGACGCGCCGCATGTGCGCGCCGCCCACCGCGACCGAGCGATCGCCGCCGACGTGCGTCACGGAGGTGCCCTCCACGCCGAGCGTGCGCGAGCCCGCGACCGCCGCCCGCTGGTCCTCCTCGACGAGGACGCCGCGGTCGGCGCCCACATCGAGCGTGTGATCGCGGCCGATGACGATGGTCTCGTCGCCGCCGATCGTGACCTCCTCGCTGTTCAGGATGGTCTCGCTCTTGTCGTGGGCGACGACGATGTTCTGGTCCTTCTGGGCCTGGATGTACACCTGCTCGGCGCCGGCCCTGTCCTCGATCCGGATGAGGTTCGCGGCCCCGGGCGGCGCCGCCGCGCCGTTCATCGACGTCTGCGATCGCAGGGCCGACACCGTCTTGTTCGCCGGGAGCGGCTCGGGGAACGGGTCTCTGCCGTTGTACACGCGCCCGAGGACCACGGGCCGATCCGGATCGCCGTCCACGAAATGGACCACGACCTCCCAGCCGACGCGCGGGATCCCCAGGGAGTGCCCCGTGTTGTCCTGGAGCACCGGGACCCAGCACGAGGCGGTGTCGTCGGCGGGCGAGTATGGAGCCCACGGGAAGCGGATCTTGACGCGCCCGAGCGGGTCGGTGTGGATGTCCTCTCCCTCCGGGCCGGTGACGAAGGCCGTGAGGGGGTTCTTGATGGCGGGCCACGGCGTGACGCGCGGCGGCCGGAACGCGAGCTCCTCGGGCTGGGCCTCGAACCGGTTCCGGAACACCTCGTCGGGTCGAAAGCGGTGGTGGAGCGACCGGACGACGTACGACCCGTCCGGCGTCGTGGCCGGGCCGTCCAGGAGCGTGAACGTGTGGCCCGGGGCGAGCCGCGCGCAGTCGCCCTCGCCCTGGTGGACGGCGGCGGCGCACGCGAAGGACTCGCTGCGGAGGCGCGCCTTCCGCTCGCCCTCGGCGGGCAGGGCATAGCGGCCCGGGAAATCATAATAGGGCGCGCCGGCCGCGGTCGGTCCGGCCGCGGTCACGTCCAGGTTGAGCCGCGGCCGCTCCGCGCTCCAGTCGCGGAGCGTGACGGAGCTCGGGCCGAGGGCCGCGCGCCGGCGGAGCGACGTGACGGCCTCCTCGTCCCGCTCCAGCCCGTCGCCGGGCCGGAACGGCAGCACCGGATCGCCCGCCATGGGCTCGTACGCCGCCGGGCTGTCGCCCAGGATCAGCGTGCCGACCTCGTCGTCGAGGAAGGTGTAATAGATGCCCTCGTCCTCCAGGAGGCGGCTCACGAAGGCCAGATCGGGCTCCTTGTACTGCACCGTGTACGGCCGCTTCGCGTACTCCTGGCGGAGGCGCGCCTGCCACGGGATCGCGGCCTCGTCGAGCACTTGCCCCACGATCTCGGGGACCGACCGATCGACGAGCACGCGCGCGTCGCTCCTGAACCGGAGGAGCGCGAGCCGCCGCTCGAGGACGAGGCGCACCTCGGGCCTCCCGCGGGAGGTCGCGTTGATCGACGCCTCCGACACGACGAGGGGGATCCGCCGCAGATCGACGCCCTCCGCCTCGATGCGCAGGACCGCGGTCTGCCCCGCCAGCGCGTCCGGATCGAAGCGCTCCGCGTCCTCCACGAAGAGGCCGACGTCGAAGCGGGACGGCGTGGAGAGCGCCTCGTCGCCGCGGACGTCGTGGAGGCTCCACGTGCCGCCCCAGAGGTCGATCACGTACGCCAGGCGCCGCGACGTCGCGAGGTGCGCGAGCGCCCGCGCGGCCGGCCCTCTCCGCTCCCCGGACGCCGCGCCTCCGCGCTGCACCCTCGCCTCGCTGTCCAACACCGTCATGCCGTCATACCTGCTCGTGCGCCGCGGCGAGGATCGCCGCCGCCCTAGTTCTGCTGGATCATGGCGCCCTTCGCCTTGATGGCGGTCGCGTCGAGCTCCACCTTGGGCGCCGTGATCGTGACGCCGGCCTTCGAGATCACGATCTTGGAGCCCCCGCAGCGGATGGCGATGGACTGGCTCGCCTCCACGAGCACGCTGGGCGCCTCGCCGGCGAGCTGCCCGCCGACGGCGAGGCTCCACGCCTCGCGCGCGCCGTCGGCGAAATCCTTCGTCAGGAGGACCATGGCGCCCCCCACGGTCTCGTGGATCGACTTGCTCGTGACGACCGTGCGAGAGAGGCCCGCGAGCTCGATCTTGGCCGCGCCGATCGCCTGGATGGATCCGCCGACGCCGACGCTGCTCACCGGCAGCGCCCCTGCGACCATCCCGACGGCGGCCCCGGCGAGGCCGCCCATGTTGCCGGTCAAGCTCGCGAGGCTCACCGTGGTGCCGATGGTCTCGGTGATCCCCTTGGGCGTGAGCTTGATGAGCGCGCCGCCGACCAGGATCTTGATGGTCTTCGCCATGGCCTTGACGCTGCCGAGGCTGACGTCGATCTGCGCCGCGCCGACCGAGACCTCGCGGCCCCCGACCACGGACGCCTGCGCCGCGCCGCCCACCTTGAGCCGCCGCCCGCCGCCGATCTTTTTGGCCTCCTTCGCCGTGACCTTGACCTCGCGCGCGCCCGCGACGGTCTCCTTCTCGTCCCCGCCGATGGTCGTCGCCTGCGCGCCCGCGACATTCTCGAGCGCCGTCCCCTTCACCTCGAGCGCGTGGTCGCGGGCCACCGTGTGCAGGGCGTTCGACGCGACGGCCTCGGTCTTGGAGTTCTGGGCGAGCACCGAGAGATCGCGCGACGCGACGACGAGCATCTCCTCGGCGCCGGCCTTGGACTCGTAGCGGATCTCGTTGAACGAGCCGCCCCCCGGCACCGTGGCCGTCTTGTAGACGGTGCGCGTCTTGTCCCGTGGCAGGCTGTAGGGCGGCGGGTGCTCCGCGTCGAAGAGGCGCGCCTGCACCATCGGCGCGTCGGCCGAGCCCTCTTCGTGCAGCGTCATCACGTTCCAGCCCGCGCGCGGCAGGAGCATCGAGCCCGCGGCGGCGCGCTGCGCGACGCGCATCCACTTGCCGGCGCTGTCGTCGCGGGCGCCCTCACGATCCCAGTGGTGCTGCACGCGGACGCGCCCCGCCGCGTCGGGGTACACCTCGTCGCCGGCCGCGGCCGCGACCACGCCGCCCAGGAGGCCCACGGCGCCGTGCGCGCCGGAGCGGAGCTGCGCCGCGCGCGGGGCCGCCCGGGGCCTGAACGGAATGGCCGATGGAAGCGCCCGGAAGCCCACGTCGAAGGAGCTCTCGACGCCTGCCACATTCCCGCGCCGCCGCTGCTTCACCTCGACCCGGCACGCGGTGACGAAGAGCCGCCCGTCCAGCGCCGGCGAGGGATGGCCGACGATCTCCACCGTGCGGCCCGGCGCGAGCCGCGCGCTCCTCGACCGGCCGACCGCCCCCCCGCGCTCGGCCGCGGCCCGCTGCTCCAGCGTGACGGCGCGCCTGGCCACGATCTTCGGGTCCTCGGCGCCGCCCATGGGCGCGTCATACACGCGGATCGGCCCGCTCCCCCGGCCCTCTCCCCGGATATCGAGCGTGGGCCGCGCCGGATCGAACGCCCTCAGGCGGAAGTGATCCGCGGTGGCGACCCCCGCCGGGCCGAGCTCGTGGACGGTCTCGACCGCCGCGTCCATCCCCGTGTCCTCCACGAAGCGGATCCGCGCGCCGCCCTGGAGATCGGGCGCCGCGCCGGAGCTGTCGCCGAGCGTCAGGAGGGATCCCTCGTCGTGGTCGAACCAGTAATAGATCCCCTCCTCGGCGAGCTGCCGCTCGATGAAGGCCCAGTCGTCCTCGCGGAGCTGCGCCGTGTAGGCGCGCGGCGCGTAGGCCTCGCCGACCTGGGCTCGCGCGGGGACGCCGCCGCGCTCGAGCACGCTCATCACGATATCGACCACGCTCGCGTCGTGGAACACGCGGCTGTCGCGGCCGAGGGTCAATCGAAACGCGGCCGGGCGGACGACCACGGAGAGCACGGGCGCGGCGTCGCCGGAGACCTCGGTCGCGGCCTCGGACACGATCCCCTGCACCGCGCGCCGCCCCCCGAACCCGTCCGAGAGCTCGATCGTCGCGGCGCGTCCGAGCAGATCGTCGGGGCTCGGCCCCCCGTCGCCCTCCGCGCACACGATCTCGTAGCGGAACAGCGCGGAGACGGCCTCCTCACCGCGAAGCGAGACCACCTCGATCTCCGATCCATCGACGCTGAAGGTCACGTGCTCCACGATGCCCCCCTCACGTCACGTCCAGCTTGCTCGCGCCGGAGAGCTGGATGTTCCCGCCGGCCTGCAGGTTGAGCTCCCCCTTGAGGCTCACGCCGCCCGGAGCGAGGGTGATCTCCGCCCCGCCGCCCTTGAGGAGCAGCTTTGTCTGGCCCTCGACGCGCACGACCTCGGCCCCGATGGAGAGCTTCTGCCCGCCCGAGTACCGCGCCGCGCCGCCCACCTTCACCGAGCTCGCCGCGCCCGCGAGGATGGTGATCTTCTCGCCCGACGTGCGCATCGCGCTGCCGCCCACGAGGATCTTGAGATCGCCTGTGACGCCCTCCTGGATGTTCTTCGCCGCGGAGGTGAGCTTCAGCGCGCCGATCGCCTCCAGGTGGCCATAGGCCACCTTGGTATCCACGCCCAGCACGGCGACCGTGACGTACGCCCCTCCCACCATCCTGGTCATGCCCTTCTCGGCCGATCGCTCGATCCCGCCGGTCGCGACCAATGAGATCAGCTCGTCGACGGTGACGCCGTCGGAGAGCCCGCCCGTCGCCTGGTGGAGCGCCGACTTGCCCGCGGCGGAGAGGCTCGCCGCGCTGGGCAATCCGCCGCCCGGATACGTGAACAGCGACCCGACCGCGGGCAGCAGGCCCTTGAGCCCCCCGCCGCTCGCGACCGCCGTGGCCGCCTGCGTGAGCGTCGGCGACAGCGTGCTCGCGAAGGTCGCCACGGCCGACCTGGCCATGGCCTTGAAATCGGGCGGCTTGATGGCGCCGGCGACCGTGAGCCTGAGCGCCCCCACCCTCTCCCGATCGCCGCCGCCCACCGCCGCGCTCTCGGAGTTGCCCACGGAGGTCTGCTCGGACCCGCCCACCTGGACGGCGCGGCTCCCCTGCACGAGCACCTGCTCGTTGCCGCCCACCGTGGTCGTGCTGTGGCGGCCGACGGTGACCGATTGATCACCCACGACGCGGCGCGTGAGGTTCGTGCCGACGAAATGCTCCTCGTCGTTGCCGACGCGCTCGGTCTTCTCGTTCTTGACCGCGATGTCGAGGTCCCGCTCGGCGCGGAGGCGGATGGCCTGCCCGTCGGCCGAGTCGTCCATCGTGAGCTCGCTGTATCCGCCCGTGGCCGGCGAGGAGGGGGTCTGCACGGCCATCATGTTCTGGTGGTCGGGCAGCCGGTAGCTCGGGGCCATGGCGCCGTTGATCATCCGGGAGAGGCCGATCGGGCGATCCGGATCGCCGTCGATGTAGCCGACCGAGATCTCCCACCCGACGCGGGCGAGCGTGATGGATGTCGAGGTCTCCTGCGTCATCCGGAGCCAGCGGGAGTCCTGGTCGGTGCCGGTCCCCTCCTGATCCCAGTGGAACTGCGCGCGGAACCGGCCGTGGCGGTCCGTGTGGATCTCCTCCCCGGCCGGGCCGCGGACCATGGCCGTGTGCACGCCGCCCACCTCGGGGCGCGGCGTGCGAGGCAGCGGCCGGAACGGCACGTCGAGGGGGATCGCGACGAAGCGGGTCGTGTAGGTGAGGGGCGCCTCGGCGTCGAGGCCATGGTCGCCCGGACCGCCCTCGAGCGTGTGCTCGACGCGGCAGAGGAAATACTCGCCCGCGAACCCGCCGCCGGCCGACGCGCCGACCTCGAACGCGTGGCCCGCCGCGAGGGCGAGGATGCTGGCCCGCCCCTCGAGGGAGCGGGCCTCCGCGCGGTGGGCCTCGAGCCGCAGCGCCGCGAGCCGCGCGCCCTGATCGGGCAGCCGATAGCCTGCGAACAGCTCGTAGAGCGAGAGGTGCGTGTCCCGATCGGCGGACGCGGGCTCGCGCAGCGTGAGGTCCGGCCTCTTCCAGCTGTAATCGGAGACCGTCACGCGCCCGGGCGCGACGCGGCTGACGCGGCGGAGCGCGGAGAGGCACGGCTCGCCGTGGGCCAGCGCGTCCTCCGCCTCGGAGAGCTCGAACGGAGCGCCCGCGACGCGCGGCGCGGCCTTCGACGCGTCGGCGAGGACGAGGATCCCGTCCTCGTCGTGGTAATAGTGAATGCCCTCGAACTCGAGGAGCCGGTGGATGAAATCGAGGTCGGTCTCGCGGTACTGGCAGCAGTACTTCCGGACGGGCGTCCTCCGCGTGAGCTGGAACCTGTGCTCGACGCCGAGCCCGCCCAGGACGAGCCCCACGATGTCCTCCGCCGAGAGGTTCCGGAGCTTGCGGGTATCGAGGGTGAGCCCGAGGAGCCAGAGCCGGTCGAAGAGCTCGAGCCGATAGTGGTGCGCGCCGCGCGCGTGGCCGAGGTATTCGCCCGAGCCGATCACGAGCGGGAAGCGCCGCTCGGCGCTGCCGGTCAGGGTCAGCGCCGCCTCGGTCCGGAGCAGCGGCTCCAGATCGACGTGCTCCGGATACGCGATATCGACGGTGGCGCGCCGCGGGGCGGAGACCGCCTCGACGACGCGGCACGCGCGGAGGGAGCACGGCGGAAGGGAGGCGCCCTCGGGGGCCTCGAAGGACAGCAGAGCGTGCGAGCGCGAGGCAGGGATAGCTGCCCGGATCGCCCTGTCGCCGCCCATTCTCATGATCAACACCCTGAATCGCATGGGGGCGGCGCGCCGTCAACCTCGCGGAGCGCGCCGCCGCGCGCGGGCGGCGCCGCTGGAATTCTCCGCGGCCATGGAATGGACGCCGCGCGGCCGCGGCCCTGCTACCCTCGCCCGGGCTCGCATGGACGTGATGGCGCTGTGCCCTCTGCCCGTGGGGATCGTGTGGTCGCGCGCGCCCCGGCGCACGATGACGGTGATCGTCAAGGCCACCTACTCCATCGATCGAGACGGAGAGGCCCGGCTCGCGGAGCGCCAGGAGCCGCTCGCGCTCGATCAGCCGAGCGAGATCTCCGGCGTCGAGGAGCTCAGGCAGGCGTCCGATTTCGCGCCCTGGAAGCCGCGCGCCGACGTGCTCCTCGTCGGCCACGCGTGGCCGCCCTCGCCGTCGACGCGGGTCGACGCGCGCCTCGCGGTCCACGACATGAGCAAGCGCTTCGTGGCGCTCGCGGCCGCCCCGAGCGCGTCCATCCCGCTCGTCTCGAGGTACCTCCGCGCGCACGACGGGCGGCCCGAGCGCGTCGGCCCGCTCGCGCCCTGGTCCCCCGAGCGCGCCGAGCTCGCGCGGAGGGGCGGCATCGGACCGGACGGCCTCCCGGCCGCCTCGGCGCCGCGCGTCGACTTCGATTACTACAATGCCGCGCCGCCGGATCAGCAGATCGAGGGGCTCCCCCGGGCCGTGGCGTTCACGCTCGAGGGGCTCGTCCGGCGCGGAGCGCGCCGCCGCGTGGAGCTGCCGGGCGCGCGCGCCAAGGTGTTCTGCGCGCGCCGCGAGGAGGTGCCGTTCGAGGTGCCGCTCACGTGCGACACGCTGTGGATCGACACGGACCGGGAGATCTGCGCCCTCACGTGGCGAGGGCTGGTCGTCGTCGGGAGATCCGAGGACGAGCCGCTGCGGCTGATCGTCGCGCTCGAGCCGACCGGCGCGGCGATGACGTGGCACAGCGTGCGCGCGGAGCTCGATCGCGCGCTCCACACGCGCGCCGCCGAGCCCGCCTGCGCCGCGGCGCCTGGACAGACCGGCGAGGCGCCCCCCGAGCCGCCCCCCGCGCCGAGCGTGCCTCGATTCGGGCCGATACCCATGCGCTTGCTGTCCGGGTCCCACGTGCTCGGCGCGGCGGACCACGACGCGCGGCTGATCCGGCCGCCCCCGCCCTCCGCGCCGCCCTCTTCCGCGCCGTTCCCGTCCGCGCCGTTCCCTTCCGCGCCGCCCTCTTCTGCGCCGCTCCCTTCCGCGCCGCCCCCGGGGAGCGGCGCGTGGATAGACGACGAGCCGACCAGCGGGTACGTGGCCCCGGCGGCCCCGGCGAGCGCGGCATCGCCCCTGTCCTCGCGCGGCCCGTCGACGGCGCCCCCACCCGCCGTGCCGAGGGCCCCCTCCCCCTGGCCTCCTGCCCTGCCATTCAGGCCGGAGGGCGCTGCGCGTGACCAGGACGAGGAGCTGACGGGGCTCCTGGACATCGAGCAGATATCGCAGCGCCCGGTCCTGCCCTTCCGTCCGCCGGATCCCCCCCCGTCGTCCCCGATCCTCGATTGCCTGCCCGAGCCCTCGCGGCCCATCACCGCCTCGCGAGGCGCCGAGGTGGTCGCCGACACCGAGCGCCCCGCCGCGGCCGCCGGGCCGGAGCTCCTCGCCCACGAACGGTATGCGTCGATCAAGGCCGAGATCTGGGAGGGGCGCGCCGCGCTCGACGAGGTGCTCGCGCGTCACGGCATCGACGAGATCGAGTGGCGCGCCGGCGAGCTCCGCCTGGCGGAGGCGCTCGCGCGCGAGGCCCGCGAGGCTCGATGCGATCTGGCGCTCGCGCTCGCCGGCGCGCTCGAGGCGGCTCGAGAGAGGCTCGCCGATCCGGCGGAGGCCCTGCGCACATTGGAAGACTACCTGGCCGTCCAGCAGGAGATCGATGCATCGCCGGATCCGAGGGCGGTGCTGGCCGCGCGGGGGCTGTCGGCGGCAGAGTGGCGGCGCATGCAGCGGAGGTGGCGGCAGCGGGCGATGATCGATGGGTCCGCCCCGCGGTCGACCTGAGCTCGGAGCCCGCCGGGGTCCCTGGATCTTTTCAACGCTGGCAAAATCGCTCCGTTCGTGCTCCTCTGGGACAGGAGGCGCTCCATGTCCACAGGCATAGACACGATCGCTCATCCGGCGGCGTTCAGGCGCTCTCCTGCGATGCTCTGCGTCCTGTCATTCGACGGGCGGCTCCTCGACGTGAGCGACGGGCTCGCGCGGGCGGTGGGCGCCGCGGCGGAGGCGCTGCGCGGCGCGCTGCTCGCCGACCTCGTCCACGGCCCGGACCGCGGCGCGCTCGACGCGGCGCTGCGCGGGCTGGAGCAGGGCGCGCCGGAGCGCTCGCTCCCGCTGCGGATCGGCCCGGAGGGGGGCCGCTCCCGGGTGCTCCTCTGGGACCTCGAGCCGGTGCCCGAGGGGCCTTTCGTGACCGGCTGCGCGCGCGACGTCGCGGCGGAGCACCGCGAGCTCCTGCGCTTCAAGGCGCTCGTCGACGCGGCGCCCGATTACATCGCCATCACCACGCTCCCGGGCGAGCGCGTCTATGCGAATCATGCCGGGATGGCCCTGCTCGGCCGCGAGGGGCAGGATCCCCGGGAGGTCAAGCTCGACGAGATCGTCGCGCCGGGGGGAGCCGGACGCCATGGCCGTCATCGGCCGCGATCTCACTGCGCAGAGACAGAGCGAGGCGGAGGCACTGCGCTTCCGCCACGCGGCGGATCCTGCGCACCGGACCTGAATCCATTCGCAAGAGGTCCTCGAGCGCGACCCATGATCGCCGCGGGCGCCTCATCCTGATCCCGAGGTCAGGTCGTCTCGGCGCATACTGAACGGGACTCCAGCGATGACCTCCTGACCTGATCCATCACAGACAAATCGTGTAGACAGAGGCCCTCGGTTGCCCAGAACATCCCGATCCCGATTTTCCGTCCAAGGAGAGGATCGACGATGGCGGCCAAGCCCAGCGCAACGAGCTCGAAAGAGCACATCCTGAAAACGTTCCAGCAGATCGCGGAGCACCAGAAGGCGCTCGCGTCGAGGATCGTCACGGCCGAGGAGGCCGCGGAGCGCGCCCGGGAGCGCGAGGTGGTCAAGGCGGCCGAGGCCTACACGGTCGAGGCCATCGTCAAGGGGCTCGCGGACCTGCAGCTCCACTTCGGCGACACCATCGACGCCGTGGCGCGCAGGCTCACCGACGAGTCCTCGCGGCTCGATCAGCTCCGGCGGGGCATCGAGGTCGAGACCGCGTACGCCAAGCACCTGAGCGACATCATGATCGCGGCGGACGCGCTCAGCATCCTCAAGCAGGAGCACCGGGAGGCGCTCCGGAGCTTCGAGGAGAAGGCCAAGGAGCGTACCCTCGCGCTCGAGAGCGACCTCCGCGACACGCGGGCGGCGTGGGACGAGGAGAAGGCGCAGCACGAGCGGGACGTCAAGAAGGCCGAGGAGAAGCTCGCGCGCGACCGCAAGAAGGCCGAGGACGACTACGGCTACGACCTCGCCCGGAAGCGCAAGATCGAGGCGGACGCGGCCACGGACAAGCGGGCCAAGACCGAGCGGCAGCTCGCCGAGGACGACGCGAAGCGGACGAGGCAGTGGGCCGAGCGCGAGGCCGCGCTGGCCGCCCAGGCCGCGGAGCACGCGACGCACAAGGCGCGCGTCGAGGCCTCCCCGCAGGAGCTCGAGGAGGCCGTGAAGAAGGCGCGCGAGGAGGCGCTCAAGGAGACGTTCGCGGAGGCGAAGGTCAAGGCGGAGCTGCTCGAGAAGGAGGTCGAGGGGAACCGCAAGGTCTACGCGCTCCAGATCCAGTCGCTGGAGGAGACGCTCCAGAAGCAGGCCGAGCAGATCGAGGCGCTCTCGGCGAAGCTCCAGGTCGCGCTCACGCAGACGCAGACCCTGGCGCTCAAGGCCATCGAGGGGACGTCCCAGGCCCACGCCGCGCGGCGCGGGGACGGGCAGGGGTGAGGGCCGAGCCATGAGCACCCCCGTCAAGCGCCCCACCGCCCGCGCGAGCAAGGACCAGATCCTCGCCGCCTTCGATCAGCTCAACGCCGAATACAAGAAGCTCGCGTCCGCCGGCCCCGCCCCGGCGGCGCCCGCCATCAAGGAGACCGCCGTGGCCACTCAGTCGAACAGCTCCCAGGACGCGTCCGTCGAGGCGACCATCGCCGCGCTGCTCTCGCTGCGCGCCGGGTTCGGCGGCGCCGTGAGCGCGCTCTCCGCCAAGCTGACCGCCGAGGCGTCGCGGCTCGCGGAGCTCCGCAAGGAGGTCGAGGCGCAGGCGAAGCAGATCGCCGAGCTGCACGACATCAAGGTGTCGGACGACACGCTCGCGTCCGTGATCCAGGAGTACCAGACGAAGCGCGACGCGTTCCAGCGCGAGCTGACCGAGAAGGAGGAGTCCTTCGAGGCGGCGATCGCGGCGAAGACCGCCGCCTGGGCGGCCGAGAAGGAGGAGCACGCGCGCGCGGTCGCCGAGCGCGACGAGGTCCGCAAGAAGAGCGCGAAGCGCGGCGTCGAGGAGTACGATTACGATCTGGCGCAGCGCCGCAAGGCCGAGGTCGACGCGTACGAGCAGCAATGCAAGGCCCGCGACCGGGAGCTCGCGGAGCTCGTGCAGGCCAAGGAGAAGGCCTGGGCCGAGCGCGAGAAGCAGATCGCCGCCGAGGAGGCCGTGCGCGCCGACTTCAAGGCGAAGTTCGAGGAGCTGCCGCAGAAGCTCGAGGCCGGGATCAAGAAGGGCAAGGCCGAGGGCGTGGGGATCGCGTCCGCGCAGTCGAGGGTGAAGGCCGACCTCCTGGCCAAGGAGATCGAGGGCGAGCGGCGGGTGTTCGAGCTCAAGGTCAAGTCGCTCGAGGCGACGATCAAGGAGCGCGCGCACCAGATCGAGTCGCTCTCCGCCCAGCTCAGCGCCGCGCTCAAGCAGGGCCAGGACCTCGCGGTCAAGGCGATCGAGGGGGCCTCGAACAGCACGAGCTTCATGGCGGTCAAGGAGATCGCGCTGGAGCAGGCGAAGAACGCGCCGAAGAGCAAGTAGCCGGGCGCGGGCGCCGACCCCGTTCCGGGTCGGCGCCCGCTTCCGCTTCCGTTTCTGCTTCCGTTTCCGCTTCCGTTTCCGCTTCCGCTTCCGCTTCCGCTTCCGTTTCCGTTTCCGTTTCCGTTTCCGTTTCCGTTTCCGCTTCCGTTTCCGTTTCCGTTTCCGTTTCCGTTTCCGCTTCCGCTTCCGTTTCCGTTTCCGTTTCCGTTTCCGTTTCCGTTTCCGCTTCCGTTTCCGTTTCCGTTTCCGTTTCCGTTTCCGCTTCCGCTTCCGTTTCCGTTTCCGTTTCCGTTTCCGTTTCCGTTTCCGCTTCCG
>CAYQYG010000174.1:0-16665 GCA_964421485.1 uncultured Polyangiaceae bacterium
GCCGCCGCCCGCGCCGCCGCCGCCCGCGCCGCCGCCGCCCGCGCCGCCGCTGCCCGCGGTCTCGTCGTCATAGGCGGCGGCCCGGGGGCGCCCGCCGTAGCGGTGGGCAGTGTTGATGAGCAGCGCGCGCGCCCGCTGCGCCGCGTAGGTGGAGGCCGCCATCTGCAGCGTCCCCTGATCGAAGAACGTGTGCGGCGCCTCGACGAGCACCGGCGCCGCCTCTCCGACCCGCAGGACGAGCGCGCCGGCGCCCCGGCGCTCCGGGCCCTCCGAGAGCAGCCAGGCCGATTGGCCAGGGATCACCGCGATCTTGAAGCCGGGCGGCGCCGCGGGCGGCGAGCCGCCGCGCCGGGCCGCCCGCGCCGCGGCGAGGATCCAGGCCTCGTGGACCC
This sequence comes from uncultured Polyangiaceae bacterium, assembly GCA_964421485.1. GTDB lineage: Bacteria > Myxococcota_A > Polyangia > Polyangiales > Polyangiaceae > CAYQYG01. Next base: position 393 of record CAYQYG010000174.1, read on the forward strand.
GCTCCTCGGCCTCGTCCGGCGGGACGACCTGGAGCGTGCGGCCGCCCTTCCGCAGCGGCTCGAGCCGCGCGAGCACCCGCTCTTCCTCTTCCTCCTCCCTGGCGGCGTCGGCCGCCGGTCTCACCACCGCGCTGCTCGCGACCGCGGGCGCCGGGCGAGCGCGTCCCCGGCACGTCCCCGACGAGCACCCTGCGAGCAGGAAGAGGAGCACATAAGAGGCGAGCCTCATACCAGGAGGACGAGGGCAGGATAACAGCACGTGCGCCAAAAAGGGCTCTCCCATCGCCGACCGATCGCGCTAACTAGCGCGCCATGCCGCGCCCATTCGCCCCCGTGTCCGCCCCGCCGCTCGCCGAGCAGGCTGGCCAGACGTTCCCGCGCCTCGTCGAGCTCATGGGGCGGCTGCTCGCGCCCGACGGCTGCCCCTGGGACCGGGAGCAGAGCTTCGCCACGCTGCGGCGCTACGTGCTCGAGGAGGCCTGCGAGGTCATCGACGCCATCGACGGCGGCGATCGCCGCGAGCTCTGCGCCGAGCTCGGCGACCTCATGCTCCAGGTGGTCTTCCAGGCGGAGCTCGCCCGGGCCGAGGGCGCGTTCGGGCCGGATGACGTCGTCGCGGCCATCTGCGACAAGCTCGTGCGGCGGCACCCGCACGTCTTCGCGGACGCGAGCGTCGACAACGTCGACGAGGTCCTGCAGAACTGGGAGCGGATCAAGGCGGCGGAGCGGGCCGGATCGAGCAAGGGCCGGGGCGTGCTCTCGGGGGTCGCGCGCAGCCTGCCGGCGCTCACGCGGGCGCAGCGCGTGGGCGAGAAGGTGGCGCGGGTGGGCTTCGACTGGCCGGACGCGCGCGGCTCGCGGGCCAAGGTCGAGGAGGAGCTCGGCGAGCTCGACCAGGCGATCGCGAGCGGCGACAAGGACCGGGCCGAGGCCGAGCTCGGCGACGTGCTCTTCGCGCTCGTCAACCTCGCGCGCCACGCCGGCGTCGACGCCGAGGGCGCCCTCCGGCGGACCATCGACAAGTTCACCCGGCGCTTCGATCACGTCGAGGCCCGCGTGGCCGAGCGCCACGGGGGCTGGCCCGCGACCGCCTCGGACGACCGGCTCACGCTGGAGGAGCTCGACGGCTACTGGGAGGAGGCGAAGCGCGCGGAGCGCGGCGCTTGAGGCTCGCCTGGCTTTGGGGTTTGCTGCGCGCGAGGAGATTCCATGTCCGAAGAGGTCCTGATCACCGCGCGCGACGGCGCCGTCGCCACCCTCACGCTGAACCGCCCGAAGGCAAGGAACGCCCTGAACAGCGGCCTGGTCGAGGCGCTGGTCGCCGGCCTCCGCGGCGTGGCCGAGGACCCGTCGGTGCGGGCGATCGTGCTGACCGGCGCCGGAGGCTCATTCTGTGCCGGCGCGGACCTCCGCACCGCGTTCGCGGAGGATCCCGACCTGCTCGATCACCTCGACGTCAAGATCGACCAGTACCATGCGATGATCCAGGCCGTGGTGGGCGCGCCCAAGCCGGTCATCGCCGCGGTGGGCGGCGCCGCGGTCGGCTTCGGCTGCGACCTCGCGCTCGCGTGCGACCTGCGGGTCGGCTCGGAGGACGCCTACTTCCAGGAGAAGTTCGTGCACATCGGCCTGATCCCGGACGGCGGCGGCACGTTCTGGCTGCCGCGCCTCGTCGGCCTCGGCCGCGCGCTGGAGATGATGATGCTCGGCGAGGTGATCCCGGCGGGGCGCGCGCTCGAGCTGGGCCTCCTGTCCCGCGTCGTGCCCGCGGCGGAGCTCGCGGGCGAGGCGCAGGGCCTCGCGGCGCGGCTCGCGAAGGGCGCGCCGCTCGCGCTCGCGGCGGTGAAGAAGGCCGCGCGCGACGCGCTCGGCGGCGCGCTCGACGCGGCCCTCGCGGCCGAGAAGGCGGCGCAGATCCGGCTGCTCCGCTCGAGCGACTGCGCGGAAGGGATCGCGGCCTGGATGCAGAAGCGCGAGCCCTCGTTCCAGGGGAAGTGAGCTGCCCGCCAGAGGGCCCTCCCGGGGATCCCGGACGAGAATTTCACAGGGAGGCGGGGAGGACGGGGAGAGGAGATTAGTGAGAAAGATTCGGAATTTCTTTCTGCTCTCCCCGCTCTCCCCGCCTCCCTGTGATCCCGCTCTCCTCTCGGATCTCAGATCGAGATCTCGGAGCAGACGCCGTAGTGGTCCGAGGCGGCCACGCCGGCCGTGACCTCGTCGAGCACCACCCGCGAGGCGAGCGGCTTGCCGCGGACCCGCCTGTCGGGGCCGCGCACGAAGACGTAATCGATGCGGCGCGGGGGCTCGTGCGTCGGCGCCGCGAACGGGTTCCGCCTCGCGTCGAAGGTGAAGCCGGGCCCCGCGCCCGCGATCCCGAACGTGTCGGCGAAGTAGACGCTCCGGCCGCCGAGCGACTGGAGGCCGCGCAGGAAGCGGATCTCCGCCGCGTCGGGCTCCGCGTTGAAGTCCCCGACGAGCACCGGCGGGAGCAGGTCCTCGCCGCTGCGCGCGGGCGGGTCGGCGATGGCGGCGCCCTCCACGGGCGCCTCCCGGATCACGATGTCGGCGATCGCGGTGACCTGCGCCTCGCGCACGGCCCCGTGGTGGAACTTCCAGTTGAGGTGCGTGACGAAGAGCGGCAGGCGGCCGCGCGGCGCGGCGATCTCGGCGAGCAGCAGCGACCGGTGCTCCTCGCTCCCCCCGTTCGGCAGCGGGAACACCTCGGTCCGTGCGATCGGCCAGCGCGAGAGCGCGGCGTTGCCGAACTCGACCCCCCCACCGAGCCGGTGGGCGACCCCGAACGCGACCTCGTAGCCGAGCCCCTCGGCGATCGCGTGGGCCTGGGAGGTGCCCTCGTACCAGAGGACCTCCTGCAGGCCGACGACATCGGGCTCGAGCGCCCGGATCCCCTCCCGGATGAGCGGCAGCCGCTCCTCCCAGGGGCCCTGCCGATTCCAGATGTTCAGGGTGAGCACGCGGAGGCGATCCATGCCGATCCGCTACGCCACCCGCGCCCTCGGATCCAGGGCGTGATACGAAGGGCCACCCTGACAGGAGGATCTCCGGATGATCGCGCTCGCCCGCCCGCTCCGTTTGCCCCTCGCGCTCCTCGCCCTCTCGCTCCTCGCCGCGTGCGAGAGCAAGATGGATCCCAAGGAGTGCGACAAGCTCCGGGGCGACGCGTTCGACCTCCTGAACAAGGCCCAGCACTGCAACGACGACGGCGACTGCCACCAGAGCGACTGGCCGGGCTGCGCGAAGCCGCTCAGCAACGCCACCCTCGACAAGATCAAGCCCATGGCGGACCAGTTCAATCAGGGCAAGTGCGAGGAGCCCAAGGTCGAGTGCAGGGAGCCGCCGGAGGTCTACTGCAAGCAGGGCCTCTGCGTGCACCGCGAGAGGGGCGCCTCCCCGGGCGCGGGCGCCGCGCCGGCCGATCAGATCCAGATCAAGTGACGCGCGCGCTTGACGCGCGCCGGTGCAGGGGCCAGGGACCGGGCCGTGAGCGAGGGCTATTACCGGGGCAAGCGCGTCGTCGTCACCGGCGCCGGGGGCTTCATCGGCAGTCATCTGGTCGAGGCGCTCGTCGCCGAGGGGGCGCGGGTCCGCGCGCTCGTCCGCTACACCTCGGGCTCGCGGCGCGGCCACCTCGAGCGGCTCCCGCCCGACGCGCTCCGCGAGGTCGAGGTCGTCGCCGGCAACGTCGAGGATCCCCACGCGGTGCGCGGGCTCTGCCGCGGCGCCGAGGTGGTCTTCCACCTCGCGGCGCTGATCGGCATCCCGTACTCGTACGTCGCGCCCCACCAGTACGTGGCCACGAACGTGCACGGCACGCTGAACGTGCTCGAGGCCGCGCGCGAGCACGGCGCGCGCGTCGTGCACACCTCGACCAGCGAGACCTACGGCACCGCGCGCTACACGCCGATCGACGAGGCCCACCCGGTCACCGGCCAGTCGCCCTACTCGGCCACCAAGATCGGCGCCGACAAGCTCGCCGAGAGCTACCACCTCTCGTTCGGCCTCGAGGTCGCGACGATCCGCCCGTTCAACACCTACGGCCCGCGGCAGTCCTCGCGCGCGGTGATCCCGACCATCATGAAGCAGCTCGCCGCGGGCGGCCCCGTGGTCCGCGTCGGCAGCACCTCGCCGGTGCGGGATCTCAACTTCGTGACCGACACCGTCGCGGGCTTCCTCGCGATCGGCGCGAGCCCGCGCGCGATCGGCCAGACGCTGAACGTCGGCAGCGGGCGCGCCATCTCCGTCGGAGACCTCGCGGAGCTCATCTTCAGGGTCACGGGCCGGCGCGCCGAGCTCGTCACGGACGAGGCCCGGGTCCGGCCGGACGCGAGCGAGGTGATGGTCCTGCTCGCCGACTACCGAAGGGCCGCGGAGCTCGTCGGCTACGCGCCGCGGGTCTCGCTCGAGGAGGGCCTCGAGCGGACGTACGCGTACATCGAGCGGAACCTCGCGGAGTACCGGCCCGACGAGTACGCGATCTGAGATCGGCGCCCGGCCGCGGAGGAGCAGGCAAGGTCATGTGGAAGATACCCCTCAGCGATCTCACGTTCGGGCCCGAGGAGCAGGAGGCCGCGCGGCAGGCGATCGCGTCGGGCTGGCTCACCATGGGCGAGCGCACCGCCGAGCTCGAGCGCCGCCTCGGCGAGGCGCTCGGCACGCCGCGCGTGCTCGCCGTGACCAACTGCACCGCGGCGCTGCACCTCGCCTACGTCGCGCTCGGCGTCGGGCCGGGTGACGAGGTCATCTGCCCGAGCCTCACCTTCGTGGCCACCGCGAACGCGGCGCTGCTCACGGGCGCGACGGTGGTGCTGGCCGACGTGGCCGGCGAGGCCGATCTCGGGATCGATCCGGAGGACGTGGCGCGGAAGATCACGCCGCGCACCCGCGCGATCGCGGTCATGCACTACGCCGGCTACCCGTGCGACATGGACGCGATCCGGGAGATCGCCGCCGCCCGCGGCGTCGCCGTGGTCGAGGACGCGGCGCACGCGCCGCTCGCGCGCTGGCGCGGCCAGGCCCTCGGCACGATCGGCGACGCCGGCTGCCTCAGCTTCTTCTCGAACAAGAACCTCGCGGTCGGCGAGGGCGGCGCGATCATCGCGCGCGACGACGCCCTGCTCGCGCGCATGCGCCTGCTCCGCTCGCACGGGATGACCACGCTCACCCTCGATCGGCACAAGGGCCACGCGTTCACCTACGACGTCGTCGAGGCGGGCATGAACTACCGCATCGACGAGGTCCGCAGCGCCATCGGCCTCGTGCAGCTCGGCCGCCTCGCCGCGGGCAACGCGCGCCGGCGCGAGCTCGCCGGGCGCTACCACGCGCGCCTCGCCCGGATCCCCGGCGTCGGGATCCCGTTCCGCGGCTTCTACGAGCGCGGCGCCGGCGAGAGCGCGCACCACCTCATGCCGGTGCTCCTGCCCGAGGGCGCCCGGCGCGAGGCGGTCATGACCGCCATGAAGGAGCGCGGCGTGCAGACCAGCGTGCACTACCCGCCGATCCACGGCTTCACGCACCACGGCGCCTCGGACCGCGTCCGCAAGGGCGGCCTCGCCCGCACCGACGCGATCGCCCCGCGCGTCCTGACGCTGCCGATGCACCCCCGCCTGCGGGACGAGGACGTCGACGCGGTCTGCGACGCGCTCCGCGAGTCGCTCGTCTAGAGCGGTGTTCAGCTGCGTGTGATACGGGCTCAGCCGCTAGGCAGGCGAGTGAGGCGTACAAGGGTACGTCGCAACGAGCCAACGACGCGGATGGGCCCGTAGCGCGCGCAGATGAACACCGCTCTAGAGCCCTCGAGGCCCCTCCGGCAGGTAGCGCGCGCGGTGCTCCTCGAACTCGGCCTGCGCGTCGGCGAAGTCGTCGCTGCGGCCGATGTCGAGCCAGTGCCCGCGGAAGGGGAACGTGCCGATCGGCGCCCCCTCGGCGAGCAGGGCGTGCATCAGGTCGTCGAACCCGAACGGCTTGCCTTCGGGGATGAACCGGAGCACGTCGCGGCTCATCGAGTACACGCCCATGCTCACCCAGAACGTGAACGTGGGCTTCTCGCGGAAGCCGATCACCCGCCCGCCCGGATCGAGGTCGAGCACGCCGAGGTCGATCTTCGACGCGCGCTCGCAGACCGCGACGGTGAGCGGCGCCCCCACCGCCGCGCCCGCGCGGTGGAGCTCGGCGAAATCGAGATCGCAGAGGATGTCCCCGTTCATCACGAGGAAGCGCTCCGGCAGATCGGCGGCGGTGGCGCGCAGCGGCCCGACCGTGCCGAGCGGCTCCTCCTCGCGCCGGTACGCGATCCGCAGGCCATAGCGCTCCCCGCCGCCCACGACCGCCTCGATCAGCGCGGCCTGGTGGCCCACGCACATGATCACGTCCTCGACGCCCGCGCGCGCGAGCTGTCGGAGCAAGATCTCCACGACCGTGTGATCGCCGATCGGCATCAGCGGCTTGGGGATGAGCGCGGTGTACGGCCGGAGGCGCGAGCCCTTGCCGCCGGCGAGCAGGATGGCCTTCATGCGCCGGACGTCATAGCGCTCCGCCCCCAGCCGGGACAGGATTCTGCTGCGCCTGGCCCGTGTTTCCTCTGCCCCGCCGCACGTCGCCATGGCATGAGAGCGCATCCCTTTCGCCCGGAGGTCACCTTGACGATGAAGGTCCACGAGCGCCTCCCGCCCGCGAGCAAGCCGCGTCGGCGCGGGTATCGGGGCAGCGGCACGGCGGCGATGTGCGGCGATGGTCCGCACCCCGGCGGGCCGCTGTTCCAGCGCCTGTGCGCGCTGGCCGATCGGTTCCGCGAGGTCGCCGATGATCCGGCGGCCGCGAGGATCAGCAGCGCCCTCTCGCTGCTCGCGGTGCACGCGGCGCGCTCCCCCGAAGACGACTTCCGCCGCCGGCTCGGCTCGATCCTGATGGACCTCGCGATCGAGGAGGAGCGTGTCCGCGCCGCCGCGAACCCGGGAGGTCCGGTCCCGTACGACCGGCTGCTCCCCTGACCGGCGGCCGGACGCCGCCGCGCCGCCGTCGCGCGTCCTGAGCGCTGCCCGTTTTCGGGCAGCCGCTGGTCGGATCCGACCACGCCCGGATCCGGCCCCCCTCGAAATCTCCTGCGAACCCGGCCGCGTTGTGCTGGCATGGACGCTGCCAAAGCCGCCCCGGCTGCATGCAGGGGTGTGGGGTGACCGGGAATGCTTTGGCTGTCTCGATCGTCCGGTCGCCGCGCCCCAGCGCCTCACCCCGGAGCATCCGATATGACCAGCGCGCGCGATCTCCCGACCCGACCTGCCGGGCGCCGCAAGAGGCCGACCACCGCCGCGGTGGTCCTCCTGGTGAGCGCGACCGACGCGCTCGCCGAGCGCTGCCGCCAGCTCGTCTTCGTGGAGGGCGCCGACCTGCTCGAGTGCGATCTGGTCTCGCTGTGCGGCAGCGCGTCCTGGCTCTCCCCGCTGGCGATCGTGATGACCGAGGACGTGCGCGGCTTCGATCCCGACGGCTTCACCGAGCTGGCCCGCCGCGTGGGCGCCGAGCTCGTGATCCTGCCCTCGGAGAACATCACCGACGTCGAGCTCGCCGCCCGGGTCACGACGGCGCTCGAGATCGCCCACCGCGCGCGCGCGGAGTGATCGCCCTCAGGGCGGGCCGAAGCCCTGCTCGGCGAGGACGCGCTGCCCCTCGGGCGACGCGACGAACTCCAGGAACGCGGCGGCCTCCGCGCGCGCCTTCGCCTCCTTCACGGGCGCGCCCACCACCTCGGCGCGCGGGGCCCAGTCACCCCTGGCCTCGTCGAGCAGCGCGATGTCCTCGACGCCGCGGATCTCCGTTCGGTACACGATCGCCGCCGCGACCTCGCCGCGGCGCGCGTAGGCGAGCACGGCCGCGACGTCGCCGCCGAAGACCACGCGCCCCTGGATCGCCTGCCACTTGCCGAGCCTCTCGAGCGCCGCCTTCGCGTACTGCCCAGCGGGCACGGCGCCCGGATCCCCGATCGCGATCTTCTCGGTCGCCGGCACGGCGTCGATCGTCTGGAAGGTCAGCGGCCTCGCCCCCTTCGGCCCGATGAGCACCAGCGCGTTCGTCGCCAGGACCCGCCGCCCCGCCGCGTCCGCGAGCCCCTTCTCGATCAGCGCGTCCACGGGCCTCGCGCCGGCGAACAGCACGCCGTCGATCGGCGCGCCCCCCTCGACCTGCTTCTGCAGGTCCCCCGACGCGCCGTAGGTGGCGCGCACCTTCGCGCCCGGGTGCTTCGCCGCGTAGGCGTCGATCAGGGCCGGCAGGGCGTTGCGGAGGCTCGCGGCCGCCGCGATCATCGCCTCCTGCTCGGACGCCTGCCCGCGGCAGCCGAACATCAGCAGCGTGACGGCGAGCGCCGCCGACGCGAGCAGGGGAGCGCATCGCGCGAGCATGCCGAGGATCTCCTGCGCGCGCATCTTCGCAGGCGCGCGCCTCGCCAGCAAGCGCGCGCCGCTCACTCCCGCGGCGACAGGACCTCGCCCGTGCGGCTCGCCAGCAGGCAGCCCTCGTCCAGGCCCAGCTTGCACGCCTTGGTGAACAGGTCCCGGGCGCGCGCGGCGTCCCTCGTCACGCCGGAGCCCTCGGTGTGGAGCCGGCCCAGCTCGACGCACGCCGGCGCGTTGCCGAGGTCGCAGACCTTGCGGAACAGCGAGGCCGCGCGCGCCGCGTCCGCGGCGACCCCGCGCCCTTCGAGGAAGGCGCGCCCGGCTGCCAGGCAGCCGAGGTTCGCCCCCGCGTCGCAGGCGTCCCGGTAGGCCGCGGTCTCCTCCTGCACGTCGCCCTCCAGCCGCTCGTCGCGGACCGCATCCGCGAGCCGCAGGCACCCGCGCGCGCTCCGCTCCGCGCACGCGGCCCGGAGCAGCCCCCCGGCGCGCTCGGTGTCGATCGAGACCAGCTCGCCCTGGAGGTACATGCCCGCGAGCGTCACGCAGTCCTCGCGCTGGTGGTCGGCGCAGCCGTTCGTGCACCCGACGAGGTCGTCCTCTCCGCACGGGAGGCGGAACGGGAGCGCGGCAGGCGGCGCTGGCTTGACCGCCGCGGCCGCCTGCGCCGGCGAGGCTGCAGGACCGGCGACCGCCCGGGGCGCCGCCGTACCGAGGGGTGCCGCGCACCCGCCGAGGACGAACCCACCGACAAACGCTGCAATCGGCGCGGAACGGACGCGGACACGGACCATGACGTGAGTCATGCCACAGTCGAAGCCCCTGGTCTCGCGCGGCAGGCCGGTGTACACGCGAGCGGCCATGTCCGCGACGAGCCCGCCCTCCCTGCGCGCGTTCGACGAGCCCAAGATCGAGGCCCTCGTCGAGCTGATGTTCCTCGCCGCCTCGGCGGACGGAGAGTTCAGCGACGAGGAGCGCCGCCATTTCGCGAGCAGCGTCGAATCGCTCACGGATCGCCGCATCTCCGGCGAGCCATTCGAGCGCCTCGTCGCGCGGATCACGGCCGACGTGCAGGCCGCTGGCCGCCCCGCGCGCCTCGCGGCCGTGAAGGAGCGCCTGGCCACGCCGGCCCTGCGCCGCGTGGCGCTCTCGCTCGCGATCCAGGTGACCGCGGCGGACGGCATCATCCGTACGAGCGAGCGGGAGCTCCTGATGGAAGTGGCCGAGGCGCTCGAGATCGACCGCGACGAGGCCGCGGATCTCGTGACGCAGCTCTCCCCATGATCCGGCCGCCCACGACGTCGGCGCCCCGGCCCGTGGCGTGGCCCGAGCCGCCGCCGCGTCGGCTGGACATTCGGGGCTCCGGATCGCGCTCCACGTGGCGCGCTCTGTGCGCCGAGCCCCGGCGCGTGCCGCCGTCCTCCCCGGCCCCGATTTTCGGTACGATTGGCGTGCTGTGAGCTGGTCCACCACCGGTACGTTCCTGATCCCCTTCCCGGTCCCAGGAACCAAGCTCGCGTCGACACGGGGGACGTACATCGTCGGCGCGCTCATCGGCGACGGGCAATACGGGTCGGTCTACGAGTGCGTGGGCCCCTTCGATCAGCCCTACGCGCTGAAGATGCTGCGGCCGGCGAACAAGCCCTACCACGTGGTCAAGGAAGAGTGGTCGCGGGAGATGCTCCGGCTGGAGAGCTTCCGCCACCCGAACATCGTCTACATTCACGACGCGTTCGAGGAGAACTACCTCTTCTACTTCGCGCTGGAGCGCTGCGACACGAGCCTCCGCGCGCTGCTCGGGACGCCGTTCCAGCCGGCGCTCCTCATCGAGCTCTCGCGGCAGCTCCTCATGACGCTGCAGTACCTGCACGACAACGGCGTCGTGCACTCGGACCTGCACGCTGGCAACGTGCTCATCTCGCAGCTCGACCGCGCGCCCATCGTGAAGCTGACGGATTTCGGCGTGGCGCACCAGCTCGACGGCGGCGCGCGCTGGTTCCGGCCGCAGGTGGCGAACCCGAAGATCCTCGTCCCGGAGCTCGTGACCGCGGGCTACACGACGACGCAGAGCGACCTCTACCAGCTTGGCCTGCTCATGTACCAGATGCACACCGGCATGCCGGCCATCGACGTGAGCGCCCCCTACGACGAGATCGCGCGGCAGATCGCGGACGGCACGCCGCGCCAGAAGGCCGAGGCGCTCGGCACGCCGCTGAGCCAGGTCATCGCGAAGCTCCTCCGGCGCCGCGACGCGTACCGCTACCTCTCCGCGCGCGAGGTCTGGGAGGACCTGCGGCACATCCGCTGGCGCTAGCGCCGAGGCGCTAGCGTTCGGAGCGAAACGTCCGGGGGCCTGCGCGGTGCCCGGGGAAGGCGCGTGCATGCGGGCGCGGATCCGCGGTAGACCTCCCCGCATGAGCGCTTCGCCGCGAGTCGTGTCGCTGACGCCCGCCGTCTTTCACCTGCCGGAGGCCGTGAACGAGGTCTCGAGGACCTACGGGGAGAGCCCCATCGTGCCGCGCGGTCCGCGGCTCCGGCCGCTGCTCGACAAGGTCCGGCGGGGCATCGTGGAGGCGATCGGGGCGGCGCAGCACGAGGCCGTGCTGATGACGGGCACCGGCTCGACGGCGATCGCTGCGGTGCTGGGCTCGTGCCTGCGCGAGGACGAGCGCCTGCTCGTCATCCGGAACGGCGCGTACGGCGACAGGATCCTCGAGTACGCGAGGATCTTGCGGCAGCCCGTGGAGGACATGTGCCTGCCGTACGGCGAGCGGCCCGACCTCGGCAAGATCGAGGAGGCGCTCGCGGGCGGCGACGTCTCCGCGATCGCGATGGTCTACGGCGGGACCTCGAGCTGCACGCTGAACCCGGTGCCGGAGGTCGGCGCGCTGGCGAAGCGGTATGGCAAGAAGCTGCTCGTCGACGGGGTGAGCGCGCTCTTCGTCGAGCCGATGGACCTCGACGCGTGGGGCATCGCGGCGGTGATGGGCTCGTGCAACAAGGGCCTGCACAGCCACCCGAACCTCACGATGGCCCTCGTGCGCCGGGATCTGCTCGAGGAGATGGAGCGGATCCCGCCGCGCGTGCCGAACCTGGAGCTCTACAAGGCGTGGCGGGCGCAGGCGGGCGGGGCGCACCCGTACACGATCGATCCGATGAGCCTCTGCCAGGTGAGCGCGGCGCTCGACCACCTCTCGCAGATCGGCGGCGTGCCCGGCCGGCACGCGATCTACCGGCAGCGGTGCGAGATCCTGCGCCCCGGGTACGAGCGGCTGGGGCTCACGATCGCGCGCTGGGAGGGCATGCCGCTGCAGTCGATCGGGACCGCGCTGCACTTCCCCGCGGGGCGGACCTACGAGCAGATGGCGATGCGGCTCGCGACCGAGCCTGTCGAGGGGCACGTGTTCGAGATCTACGCCGCGCAGGGGAAGCTGTCGGACAAGCTCTTCCGCATCTTCCACATGGGCGAGTACCCGCTCGAGGCCTACGAGATCTTCCTGAAGGCGCTCGCCCGGGTCGTCTGAGCCGTCTGGGCCGTCCCGGAGATCACTTCTTCTCCTTCGGAGGCTCCTTCTTCGCGGGCTTGTCCTTGGGGCTGCCGACGGTGGCGGAGCTCGCGGGCGCCGGCGCGTCGCCGATGCCCAGGAGCTCGATGTCGAAGACCAGCGTGGCCTTGCCGGGGATCTTGGGGGGGCTGCCGTGGTCGCCGTAGCCGAGCTTCGAGGGGATCGTGAGCTTGCGCTTGCCGCCGACCTTCATGCCGACGACGCCCTGGTCCCATCCCTTGATCACCTGGCCGCCGCCGATGGTGAACTTGAAGGGGTCCTTGCCGACGGAGGAGTCGAACTGGACGCCGTTCTTGGCGAGGCGGCCTGTGTAGTGCACGCGGACGGTGTCGCCGTCCTTGGCCTCGGCGCCGTCGCCGACCTTGACGTCCTCCTTGATGAGGTCTGGCGGCTCGGGCTCGGACTGGGGAGGGGTGATGCGGCCGAGCTCGGGCTCGGGCTCGGGGACCTTCTGCTCGCAGGCGGGGAGGGCCGCGAGGGCGGCGCACGCGCACGCGAGGGCGGCGGCGAGGCGGATGGAGCTCATGCCGATGGTCTTTATTGAGGTGGGGCGGGACGATCAAGGGCCCCGGGGTTCGGGAGCGTTGCGGCCGGGTCGGGGCGGGGGCTACGGTCCGCGCCGTGGCCCGGGCGTTCACGGTCGCAGCGCTCGCGCTCGCGGAGGGGCGCGCCAACGCCGTCGGCGCGGTGCGGCTGACGTGCCTGGAGGAGCGGCTCGAGATCGACCTCGTGCGCGTGGGCGGCTACGCGGCGGGCTTCATCCCGGGCGCGATCGCGGAGGCATTCCGGATCGAGGTCCCGTACACCGCGATCCGTGGCCTTTCGCGGCAGGGGAGGTCTCTCTGCCTCGCCCTGGATCCGGCGGCGAGCGCGCCCCACAACCGGTTCTCGCTGGCGCGGTTCACGGATGACGAGGCGGAGGCGCTCGCGGGGACCTACCAGGCGCGGCAGCAGGCGCGGCTCGCGAGCTGGGCGGCGCCGCTGCCGCTCGGGGTGATCGTGGCCGCCGCGGCAGGCCCGGAGCTCGTGAGCGGACCGCTCGGGGTGGCGTCGCTCGTCGCCGTCGTGGCGCTGGGCGCGTGGGCGGCGCTGCGGTGGACGGTCCGTGCGCTGACGTGGGGCGGACCGGTGTCGGACCGGCTGCGCGACGAGCTCGAGCGGGAGCTGGCGCTCCGGATGGGGTTCGGGGCGGAGGGCGCCGAGAGGCGATCCGGAGCCCCGAATGTCCAGCCAGGATTTGTGCCCGCGCCGGAAGCGCCGCGGCAGCGCCCGCCGCAGCCCGCGCCTGGGCGGCCGCGATCGAGGCGCGAGATCACGGCGCGGGTGCTGCCGGCGATGCTGCGGGACCGGCTCGGGGCGCGGGCGGCGCGGCGGGCGATGCTCGAGGCGCCGGCGGTCCCGGCGCAGCGGGCGACGTCGGCCCCGCCGCCTGTGCTGCCGGGCGGCCGGGCGCTCGCCCTCGCGGGCGCGGCGGCGCTCGGGGTGGTCGCGGCGATCGCGCTCCTCCAGCGCTTCTCCGAGCGGGGGGCGCCGCTCCCTCCCGTGCCGGAGGTCGCGCGCCTGGCGCCGGCCGCGCGCGCGATCGACCCGTCGGCGATCGACCTCGAGGCGGCGGATCCGGATCTGCCGCGCTGCCTCTGCCAGCGCGCGGACTCGCCGCTCTGGAAGGACGGGCTGCCGGTCTTGAGCCTCCTGCCGAGCGCGGGGCCCGAGGACGGCGGGCACCCCATGACGCCGGTGGACGGCGAGTACGATTTCGACCTGGCGGTCGTGAACAACGGCGCGACGGCGCTGCGCGACGTGCGCGTGCTGCTGACGTTCGCGCGGCGGAACGCGCGCGGCGAGCGCGCGGGGATCACCGAGCGCGGGCTGTTCTGGGAGGGGGCGCTGCGGCCCGGGCGCGCGGTGAAGTGGCACGTCTCCGCGCCGGGCACCGAGGTGAAGGTGGAGCCGGGGGTGACCGCGCCGCTCGACGACGCGAGCGGCGTGGCCTCGCCCGACGCGTTCTTCGAGCTGACGCGCGCGCGCTACCGATCGGCGCGGATCCACGCCGCGGTGATGCTGGCGTACCTGCGCGATCCGCGCGCGCTCGAGGCGCTGCGGCTGCTCGGCCCCGCCGCGCCGGACGAGGAGCGCACGCTGGCCCGCGTGCGCCGCGCGTCCGCCGACGTGATCGCGTGCGGGATCGCGGGCACCGGCGACCGGCTCCGCGCGTGCGTGTTCAACGCGAGCGCGGCGCCGGTCCGTGGGGCCGCCCTGCGCGAGGTGCCCGAGGGATCGAGCGAGCCCGCGGAGGGCGCGCGGCGCTGGCCGATCGGCGCCGTGATCCCGGTCCACGACGGGCTCCGGCTCGACCTGCCGCTGGGGGAGGGGGGAGCGCCCGCCGAGCTCGCGGTGGAGCTGCCGGAGTCGCCGAGGAGCCAGGACTAGTGTCGCTCGTGAGCTGGGGGGAGGGGGCGCAGCCCGCCCTCGCCGCCGGCCCCGGTCTGGCCCCTCGAGCCCGAGGTGGGCTGGCTCGCTCCATGGCCTCCTCATCATCCGATCGCGGCGCCTCCGACCGACAGAGGCGGCGCCGAGCGAGCTGAGCAGCGCGCCAGGAGCCCCGGACCCGTGCCCGGGCGCGGGCGAAGCGCTGGCCCGCGGGCCTCCGCGAGAAATCCCGTCGCCGGCGCCGTCAAGACCGCGGGCGGCGCCGCCCACGCGCATCTCCTCGCATCTCTTTGCATCCCTCGCATCACGGGCTCGCGATGCGGTCCGCGCCAGGCTAGTCTGGCGCCGTGCACCGGGCGGAGGAGCGGCTCCAGATCCTGCTGGACGTCAGCGAGATGCTCGCGAGCACCATCGACTACGAGGCCACGCTGGCCAGCCTGCCGCGGCTGCTCGTGCCGCGCGTCGCCGACTGCTGCGTGATCGACATCATGTCGCCGGACGAGACGATCCGGCGGATCGGCGTCGCGTTCGCCGACCCCGCGAAGGCGGCGCTCGGCGAGCAGCTCAAGCGCCTCGGGCCGCCCGATCCGGAGTCGCCCACCGGGATCCTCCGCCTGCTCGAGGAGGGCAGGGCCGTGCTCACCCCCGAGGCGACCGAGGCCGATCTGGCCGCCGGCGCGCGCGACCCGGCGCACCTCGATGTGATGCGGGCGATCGCGCCGCGCTCGTCGATCGTCGTGCCGATGCGCGCGCGCGGCCGATCGATCGGCCTGCTCTGGCTCTACACCGCGGAGTCGGGCCGCCGGTACGGCCCCGACGACGTCGCGCTCGCCGAGGACCTCGGCCGTCGCGCCGCGCTCGCGATCGACAACGCGCGGCTCTACGCCGAGGCGCAGGCGGCGATCCGCGCCCGCGACATCTTCCTCACGGTCGCGTCGCACGAGCTCAGGAGCCCGCTGACCGCGCTGCAGATCCAGGTGCACAGCATGCGCCGGATGGCCGCCCGCGCGGCCTCGGTGCCCGGCCCGCCCCCGGCCGACCCTACCCGCGGCTCGATCCCGCCCGCGGACGCGACCCGCGGCTCGTCGCAGTCCCACACCGCGCTGCACGCGCAGCTCGACGGGCGCCTGCCCGACACCGCGCCGGCGCCGCGCTCGCTCGAGAAGATCGCCGCGAAGATCGAGGTCGCCGCGCGGCAGGTCGCCCGCCTGACGCGCCTCGTGGACGACCTGCTCGACGTCTCGCAGATCGGCGCGGGCCGGCTCAAGCTGCGGCTCGAGCGGCTGGATCTGCTCGCGCTCGTTCGCGACGTCCACGCGCGGCTGGAGGGCCAGCTCGCGCAGGCGCGGTGCGCCTTCGAGCTGCGCGCCGAGGGACCGGTGGTCGGGCTCTGGGACCGGTCGCGCCTCGATCAGGTGGTGGTGAACCTGCTATCGAACGCGATGAAGTACGGCACCGGCGCGCCGATCAGCGTCGAGCTCGAGTCGACGACCTCGACCGCGCGGCTGTGCGTGCGCGACCACGGGATCGGGATCGCGCCGGAGGACCAGGCGCGCATCTTCGATCGCTTCGAGCGCGCGGTCTCGGAGCGGCACTACGCCGGGCTCGGCATGGGCCTGTGGATCGTCCGCAAGATCGTCGCCGCGCACGGCGGGTCGATCCGTGTGGACAGCAAGCCCGGGGCCGGCGCGGCGTTCACCGTGGAGCTGCCGCTGAAGCTCGGCGCCGCGATCAGCGAGACGAAGACCTAGCGGCCGTGCGGCGGCGAGCGCGCAGCGCGCCGAGCGCCGCCGCGAGCAGCAGCGCGGCGAGCGGCGGTTCGGGCCGCGGCGCGGCGGAGCAGGCGCAGCCGGTGTCGCCGGGCGCGCCGCT
>CAYQYG010000175.1:0-7376 GCA_964421485.1 uncultured Polyangiaceae bacterium
ACCCACTGCGCCGGGGCGCAGTACCATGAAGTCCATCCACGAGCCGTCGGGGCCGCTGACGCCCGGCTCCTCGCCCCCCTCAGCTCTCTCCCTTTTCCTCGGCCGCGAGGGCCTCGGCCGGCGCCGAGGGCCGGAAGCGGTCGGTCGCCTCGATCAGCTCATGGGTGATGCCCGGCTCCATCGCCGAGTGGCCCGCGTCGGGCACGATCCGGAGGTCGGCCTCCGGGAAGGCGCGGGAGAGCGCCCAGGCGCTCTCGGCGGGGCAGACGACGTCGTAGCGGCCCTGCACGATGACGGTGGGGATATGGCGGATCCGCCCCACGTTCTCGAGCAGGTAGCCGTCGCTGCCGAAGAAGCCGCCGTTCGTGAAGTAATGGCACTCGATGCGCGCGAACGCGATCGCGAACTCGTCGCCGGAGGTCTTCTTGATGAGCTCCTCGTTCGGGGCGAGGCAGCTCGTCCGGCCCTCCCAGACGCTCCACGCCTTGGCCGCAACCCTCCGCACCTCGGGATCGGGGCTGGTCAGGCGCCGGTGATAGGCGGCGAGCAGGTCGCCGCGCTCCTCCTCGGGGATGGGCGCGAGGTAGCCCTCCCAGGCGTCGGGGAAGATGGCGCCGGCGCCGCGCTGGTAGAACCAGTCGATCTCCTGCTTGCGCAGGAGGAAGATGCCGCGCAGCACGAGCTCGGTCACGCGGTCGGGGTGCTCCTCCGCGTAGGCCAGCGCCAGCGTGCTGCCCCACGAGCCGCCGAAGACCATCCAGCGCTCGACGCCGAGGTGCTCCCGGAGCCTCTCCATGTCGGCGATGAGGTGCCAGGTCGTGTTCTCGTCGAGCGACGCGTGAGGCGTGCTCTTCCCGCAGCCGCGCTGATCGAAGAGCACGATCCGGTAGGCCGCCGGATCGAAGAAGCGGCGCTGCTTCGGATCGGTGCCGCCGCCGGGCCCGCCGTGCACGAACACGACCGGCTTGCCCTCGGGGTTGCCGGACTCCTCGTAATAGAGCTCGTGGATGTCGGAGACGCGCAGGCGGCCGGTCGTGTTCGGCTCGATCTCGGGGTAGAGCGTTCGTCGGGGGGCGTCGGGCGCGGGCATCGAGGGGGGCTCCGTCGGGCGCGGTGGGAGGGAGATTCTCGGTCGCGCGGCGCTAGGCGGAGGCGGAGGCCGCCTCGTCGTGCTCCGCGCCGCCCTCGTAGAGGGCCTCGATCTGCTTCTGGTATCGCTGCCACACCACGCGGCGCTTCACCTTGAGCGAGGGCGTGAGCATCCCGTTCTCGGTCGTGAAGTCCTCGGCGGCGAGCGCCACCCTCTTCACGCGCTCGAAGCCCTTCCACTCCGAGGAGTACTTGTCGACCTCGGACTGGATCAGCGCCTTCACGCGGTCGCTCTCGAGCAGCTCGGCGTCGTCCTTGAACGTCACGCCCGCGCCCTTCGCCCACTCCTTCACGGCGGCGAGGTCCGGCACGACGAGCGCGACGTTGAAGAGGCGGTTATCGCCGTGGACCATCGCGTTGACGATGTACCGGGAGAGCTTGAGGTGCTCCTCCAGCGGCGCCGGCGCGACGTACTTGCCGTTCTCGAGCTTGTACTGCTCCTTGATGCGGCCGGTGATGCGCAGGTAGCCGTCGTCGTCCACGACGCCGAGGTCGCCCGTGCGGAAGCCGCGATCCTCGGTGAACACGGCCCGGTTCTCCTCGTCGCGGTTGTGATAGCCCACCATCACGTTCGGGCCGTGCACGATGATCTCGCCCTGGAGCGGATCGCCGCTCGCGGCCTTGTCGATCGTGATCTTCACGCCCGGGATCGGCTTGCCGACCGTGCCGATGCGCCGCGCGCCGGGCCGGTTCGCCGTCGCGATGGGGCCGGTCTCCGTGAGGCCGTAGCCCTCGTAGACCATGATCCCGAGGCTGTCGATGAACTCGGCGACCTCGCGCGAGAGCGCGGCGCCGCCGCTGAACGCGTACTTCAGCCGGCCGCCGAAGCGGCCGCGGATCTTCGCGAACACGATCCTGTCGGCGAGCGCCAGGGTCACCCGGTCGAGCACGCTGAGCTCCCCGCCCTCGCGCTTCTTCTTCGCGATGCGCAGGCCCGCGTGGAAGAGGTTCTGCACGACCTTGGGCTTGGCCTCCATCTGCTTGTTCACGCCGTCGTAGATGCGATTGAAGATGCGCGGCACGCTGATGAGCACGGTGGGCCGGACCTCGGCGAGGTTCGGGATGATCTTCTCGACCGACTCGGCGAGGCCCATCGACCCACCGAGCGAGAGCAGCGCGTGCAGCTCGCAGGTGTGCCCGAACGAGTGCGCCCACGGCAGGAACGAGAGGGTCCGATCCTCGCCGGAGAGCGGCAGCATCTCGTGCACGGCGCTGACGTTCGAGGCGATGTTCCCGTGCGAGAGGATCACGCCCTTGGGGTTGCCCGTCGTGCCCGACGTGTAGATGAGGCACGCGGTGTCCCCGGGCTGCGGCCGGATCGCAGGGGTCTCGTTCCCCGCGCCGGCCTCGAGCAGGGCCCTGTACGAGAGCGGGTCCTCCTTCGGGAGCGCGAGCCCGATGAGGTGCTTGAGCGAGGGCGCCTTCTCCGGGATCTCCTTGCATTTCTCGTGGATCTGCGGCGTGGACGTGATGAGGGCGACGGCCTGGCAGTCGTTGATGATGAAGGCCCACTCCTTGGCGAGCTGGGCCTCGTACATGGGGACGAGCGCGGCGCCGAGCCCGTAGCAGGCGTAGGCGGCGACGGCCCACTCGACGCGGTTGTTCGAGATGATCGCGACGTTGTCCCCGCGCTTGATCCCGAGCGAGGCCAGCCCGCCGCGGAAGCGGTCGACGTCGCGGCCGAGCTCCGCGTACGTGGTCCAGACCCAGTCGCCGCCCTTCTTGGTGCCGAAGAGCTCCCTCGATCCGTACAGCTTGACCGAGCGCTCGAACAGCTCGACCAGGTTCTCGAATTTCGCCATGGCTGCCACTCCTTGAAGAACAGCGGATCCAGCGAGGCGGCCGGACCTCGCCCCCGTGCTCCCGTGTACCATGCCCCGGCCCTCCGTCGGGCGTGATTTTCCGCTCCCGGCCGCGCGCGGGCTCGACCTCCGGGGCTCCGGGTCGCGCTCCCGGCGGCCCGCCCTGCGCCCCGAACCGCGGATGGCGGGCGGCAGAGGCATCTGTTAAAGAGGGGCGCCGCGCATGCCTCGCTACGCCATCACGACGTTCGGCTGCCAGATGAACGCGCACGACTCGGAGCGGATGCACGATGTGCTCCGCCGCGCGGGCTACGCCGAGGTGGACGAGAGCGACCTCGCCGACGTCATCGTGCTCAACACCTGCTCGGTGCGCGAGAAGGCCGAGCAGAAGCTCCGGAGCGAGATCGGGCGCCTCGTGAGGTGGAAGAGGGCCCGCCCGGACCGCGTGCTCGTCGTCGCCGGCTGCGTGGCCCAGCAGGAGGGCGAGCGCCTGCTCAAGCGGATGCGCGCCGTCGACGTGGTGATCGGCCCCGACAACATCCCCGAGCTCCCCCGCCTGCTCGGCGAGGTCGCGCTCGGTGGATTGCCCGTGGTCCGCACGGTCTTCGACGTGGACACCCCCCGCTTCCTGCCCGCGCCCGCCGGCCCATCGGCGAGCCCCACGGCCTACGTGACCATCATGAAGGGCTGCGACGAGCGCTGCTCGTTCTGCATCGTCCCCTACACGCGCGGCCCAGAGCGCTACCGCCCGAGCGCGGAGATCGTGGCCGAGATCGACGGCCTGGTCGCAGGCGGCGCGCGCGAGGTGACGCTGCTCGGCCAGACCGTGAACAGCTACCGGGATCCGTCGGCGGCGCTGCCGCCCGCGCCCGGCGCCGATCCGGCGGATCCGGACGAGAGCGAGCTCGCGGCGCTGCTCCGGCGGATCGCCGCCGAGGTGCCAGGGCTCGCGCGGCTCAGGTACACGAGCCCGCACCCGCGGCACCTCACGCCGTCGCTGATCCGCGCGCACGCCGAGCTCCCGCTCCTGCCGAGGCACGTGCACCTGCCCGTGCAATCGGGATCGGACCGCATCCTCAAGCGGATGATCCGCCGCTACACGCGCGCCGAGTACGTGGAGCGGGCAGCGGCGCTCGTGCGCGGGGCCGAAGGGATGACCCTTTCGACGGACGTCATCGTCGGCTTCCCCGGCGAGACGGACGACGATTTCGAGGCGACGCTGTCGCTCGTGCGGGAGGTCGGCTTCAAGGGCCTGTTCGGGTTCAAGTATTCGAGGAGGCCGCACACTCCCGCATTGAAGCTCGACGACGACGTCCCCGAGGAGGTGAAGGGCGAGCGGCTGTCACGGCTGTTCGCGCTGAGCGAGGAGCTCCTCGGGGCGCACCTCGAGGGGCTGGTGGGGTCGAGGCAAGAGGTCCTGATCGAGGGGCACGACAAGGCGCGCGGGCACGGCGGGCCGGCGCCCGGGGCGCTGTGGTCGGGCCGGACGGCGCGGAACGAGATCGTGCACGTGGAGGGCGCAGGCGAGCTCGATCTGGAAGGCGAGATCGTGGAGGTGACGATCGCGCGGGCGAACCGGCACTCGCTGCAAGGGGAGCTGACAGAGGCGGCGCGGGCGGCCGCCCTGTCGCGGCGGCCGCCGGCGCGGCCGGCCGGGGCGCGGCGGGCGCTGCCCGTCATCGCGGTGGAGGCAGGATGAAGCTGACGGTGAACGGCGAGCCGCGGGAGGTGCCCGCAGCGACGACGGTGCGAGGCCTGGTAGAGCTGCTCGGGTTGACCGAGGGGCCCGTGGCCGTGGAGCGGAACGGCGAGGTGGTGCCGCGCGCGGAGCACGCGTCGACGGCGCTCGGCGACGGGGACGCGGTCGAGATCGTCCATTTCGTGGGCGGTGGCTGACGCCGTCGCCGCGGCGGGCGCCGCGGAGGAGGCGCGGCGGGCGTTCATCCTGCGACAGACGGCGATCGCGGCGCCGCCGCTCGTGCCAGAGGTGCGGCTCCACCTGGCGAGCGAGGTGACGCCGCTCTGGGAGGCGAGCGAGGCGGAGCTCGCGCGGGCGGGGGTGCCGCCGCCATACTGGGCCTTCGCGTGGGCAGGGGGGCAGGCGCTCGCGCGGCACGTGCTGGACCGGCCGGAGGTCGTGGCAGGGAAGCGGGTGCTGGATCTGGCGTCGGGGAGCGGGCTCCTGGCGATCGCGGCGACGCTCGCAGGGGCGGCCGAGGTGACGGCGGCGGACGTGGACCCGTTCTCGGCGGCGGCGATCGCGCTGAACGCGGCGGAGAACGGGGTGGATGTCGCGATCGTGTGCGGCGATCTGACCGGGGAAGGAGCCGAGGGGGCGGGGCAGTGGGACGTCGTGCTGGCGGGGGATATCTGTTACGAGCGCGGGATGGCGGAGCGGCTCGTGGGGTGGCTGCGAATGCAGGCGGCGCGCGGCGCGGAGGTGCTCGTCGGAGATCCGGGGCGCGCGTATTGCCCCGCGGAGGGGATCGAGGAAGTGGCGCGGCGGGGGGTCCCGACCAGCGTGGATCTCGAGGGCTGCGAGGAGCGGGAAGGGCGGGTGATCCGGATCTGCGCTGAGAGATGGGGATGAGCGACCACGTCCGGCCCCGGGGCCCGAGGGGGGGGCCCCAGACCGGGTCAGGGGACTAGCCGCGTAGCTTGGCTTCGGCCTCTTCCCTCTCTCGATCGAGCTCCCGGATCTTGAGCTCGGCTTCCAGGTTCTGGCGCTGGATGGTGAGGCGCTCCTCCTTGCGGAGCTCGTTGGTCCTCACGTTCTCGGCCGCAGCGAGCTCGGTCAGCTTCCGGATCCCCATGGCGTCGCGGGGGTTGTTCGGGTCGTGCTCCTCCACGGGGACGATCTCCACGCGGCTCAGGGTCAGGTCGTCCAGCCGGTAGCCGTCCAGATCGATTCCGATCACGTCGATGATCTGGTCGCGGACGTGCTCGCGGGAGCTCAGGACGTCCTCGAAGGACATTGCGCCGAACACTGTCTCGATCGCTGCCACGACGCGGTCGCGGAAGAGGCCTTCCAGGGTCGGGGTATCCGCGGCGAGCTTGCAGCCGACGGTCTGCGCCACCTTCAGGACGTCCTCGGTGGTGGGATTGATCCTGACGAGCAGCGTGGCGTCGGCCGAGACCCGCACGCCGTCGTTGCAGCTCGGCGCCCCCGCGCCGCGCAGCGAGACCTCGATGCGCTGCACGCCGATGCCGATGCTCTCCGCGTGATGGAGGAAGGGCAGCACCAGCGCGCCGGTGAAGCTGACGCGCGGCGGCCGGTTCGGCACGGTGATGACCAGCGCCGTGCCCTGGTCGACCCTCCGGTAGCAGCGCGCGAGCAGCACCGCGAGCGGCACCGCCACGAGGACCAGCGCGCCCAGCATGACCGCGAGCACCGGAAGCGGCGAGTCGTTCATGCCCCTTCCATGCACCGCGATCCGGCGGCGACTCAAGCGGAATGAGACCGGAGCAGGCGCGGCCGGGGGCCCCCGGTCATTGCCCGATGCAGACGCCGTCCTCGCAGCTCTCGTTGGAGGCGCAGCCGCCCTTGCCGGGCGTGCATTTCTTGTAGCAATGACCCATGAGCGCGTTGGTATACCCGGGCAGGCACCTCGGCCAGGCGCCGGGCTCGCCGCGGGAGCAGGCGAGCAGCATGTCGCAGTCGGCGGCGTAGGTGCGATCGCAGTCGGCGTTCGCCGAGCCGATCAGGTCGTCGCACGTCGGCGCGCCCCGGACCTTCTTGTGGCAGGCGCAGAGGCGGTCGGCGATCGCGGCGTCGCCGGCCGTGCCGTCGAGCGGGGACTTCGCGCCCTCGAAGACGCCGACGACCACCGGCTTCGGGGCGCCGCGGGGCCATTTCACGGTGAGGGTGTGGCTCTTGTCGGTCCAGGAGAAGTCCGCGGCGAAATCGATGCCCTCCACGAAGGGCACGATCAGGCTGGTGATGCCCGCGCCCACGTAGGTGAGCGCCTCGCCGCGGCCGCCGCGGCGGACGGCGACGCCCTTCGGCGCGCCGCCGGTGTCGTTCTTGCCGCGGCAGGAGACGCGGAGGTACTCGCGCACGATCTTGGTCTCGCAATTCAGCGCGGAGGAGCCCTTGACCGTGACCTCCTTCTGCTGGGCATTCCACTCCGCGAGCGTGGGCATCGCCGATCGGCCCGGGCGCGCGGGCAGGGAGGTCACCACCGGCGCGGTGGCCTCGACGCCCGCGCCCTCCCCCTGGCTGGATTTGCCGCAAGCGATGAGGGCCAGGAGGGCGAGGGGGCAGAGCAGGGTCGCGCTGGGTCGCATGCTAGAGCCAAGACGATCACGTCCGCGGCCCGGCCGCAAGCGGCGGCGCGGCGAGGTCACGCCCGGGGAACGGCGACGGGAACCGGCCCGGTCGCGGATACGGTCGCGGATGCGGTCGCGGTCGCGGTCGCGGTCGCG
>CAYQYG010000175.1:7476-16591 GCA_964421485.1 uncultured Polyangiaceae bacterium
ATGCGGTCGCGGATGCGGTCGCGGTCGCGGCAACGGGAACGGAAGCGGAAACGAGGCGGGGGCGGGAGGCCTCCGGAGGTCTCCGGCGCGCTCTTCGGAGCGCGGGCGGGACCTGCGGAGGCCTCCGGGACGCTCTGCAGAGCGCGGGCGGGACTCGCGGAGGTCCCGGGGGGCGGGTAGGAGAGCGTGGGGCGCCGCCCGACCGTGGTAGCATCGCCCCGATGACCGGGACGCCGATCGACGATCTCCGCGACGTGGTCCGTCGCGGGAAGGGGCGATTCGTCGTGTTCGCGGGGGAGGGCGTCGCGCAGGCGGCCGGGGCGCCCGGGTGGGACCAGATCGCGGCGGGGCTGCTCGAGCGAATGCGGCGGAAGCCGGCCCCGGAGGACGCCGTCCGGGAGATGGAAGCGCTCGTGGCGGCCGGCGATATCGCGGACGCGGTGTTCGCGGCGCGGCAGGCGCTGGGGGACGTGGAGGTCGGGAGGTTCATCGAGGCGGCGCTCGAGGACGGGGACAGGAGGGTGCCCGAGATCGCCGAGGCGATCGCGGGGCTCCGGCCGCGGCTCGGCGCGGTGCTGACGACCTGCCTCGATCGGGTGCTCGACAGGGCGTTCGACGGGTCCTGGGCCGAGGAGTGGAGCGACAAGGGGGACCTCGTCGCGCGGGATGGATACATCCTGAAGCTCCGCGGGCGGCTGCGCGATCGGTCGACCTGGGTCTTCTCGCGCACGCCCGAGGACGGGGTGTCGCTCGTCCTGCCGGAGCTCAAGGAGGCCGTGCGGGCGCTGCTCAGGACCTCGACGGTGCTGTTCGTGGGGTGCGGGCCGCGCGACGATATCAGGGGATTGCTCGCGGAGCTGGGGTCGGCGTCGGGGCAGCAGCCGGCGGTCCATTACGCGATCGTGAGCAGCGAGGCGGGCCTCGTGGCCGAGCGGCTGAAGAAGGCCGGGGTGCGGCTCTGCGCCGTCGGGGAGGACGACCGGGAGCTCCGCAAGGCGGCCGCGCTGCTGCGCAGCTTGAAGAGGGGGGCGGCGGAGGCCGAGGCGCCGCCGGAGCCGGCGAGGGACCGGCAGAAAGGCAAGCTCCCGGCAGTGAGCGGGATGCCGATCAAGCTGCCGGCGCGGCCGCCCGATCCAGGCGCGGGAGGGGCGCGGCAGCGCAAGCGGGACCAGCTCCTCACGCCGACCGCGTACCTGACCTGCGATCGCGAGGAGCCGTGGCGGCGCCTCCAGCAGGTCGCCGAGAGGCCCGAGGGGCAAGGGCACGTGGTGCTGGTCTCCGGCGGGGTGCGCGACGGGCACTCCTACCTGCTGGAGCGGATCGATCTGTTCGGGCAGGCCGACCTCGGCGCGAAGGTGCTGCGGCTGCCCCACGACGTGTACGGCGATTACTCCGCCCACGAGGCGGCGCTCGCGCTGGCCGACCCGCTCGAGGTGAAGGGCGAGGAGGTGGCGGCGGCAGTGGCGCGGATCCTGGCTCGAGAGAACGTGGTGCTGCTCTTCCCCGAGGCGGACCTGCCGCTCCAGGGGGAATGGTTGAGCCAGTTCTACACGATGACGCTGCCGGCCTTCATCGCGCGGGTGGAGGAGCACGTCGCGCTGCGGAGGAACCTCATCGTGGTCCAGCCGGTGTGGTGGGTGCCGGGGCGCCTGGAGTGGTTCCCGCCGCTCTCGAGGCGGTGGCGCGCGCTGCGGCTGCTCCGGCGGATCATGCGGCAGAACAGGTGGCCGAAGCTCGCGATCTGGCAGGAGGAGCTGAAGAAGATCGAGCAGGAGCACATCGAGGCGCTCTTCAGGCGTATCTATGAATCGGAGCCGGCCAAGGCGAGCCAGAAGATCAAGAGCGCGCTGGAGCTGCTCGATCAGGACGGCAGCGTGATATTCGAGAAGCTCAAGGGGATGACCAGGTGATGGAGCGGCAGTTGGACGAGGGATACAGGTTCGCGCGCTACCGGGCCGGGGGGGACCCGGCGTACGTGGCGAGCGCAGGGCTCGCGGCCGCCGTGAACACGGCGCTCGCGGCGGAGCAGCCGCTGCTCGTGACCGGGGAGCCGGGGACGGGCAAGACGGCGCTCGCGGCGTCGGTCGCGCGGCAGCTCGGGCTCGGGGCGCCGCTCCGGTTCTCGACGCGCAGCGAGCACCAGGCGCGCGATTGCCTCTACACGTTCGACAGCATGCGGCGGTTCTACGACGCCCAGGTGCGCGATCCGCGGGCGGCGGAGCCGTCCAATTACGTGCGCTATCAGGCGCTGGGGGAGGCGATCCTCTCGAGCGAGGGGCCGCGCGTCGTGCTGATCGACGAGATCGACAAGGCGCCCAGGGATTTTCCGAATGATCTGCTCGGGGTGCTCGACGGCGAGGTGAGCTTCGAGGTGCCGGAGGTCGGGCGGCGGCACGCGGCGGCGCACCGGCCGATCGTGATCATCACGAGCAACAGCGAGCGGCAGCTCCCGGACGCGTTCCTCCGGCGGTGCGTGTTCCACCGGATCGAATTCCCGGACGAGGCGCAGCTCGCGCGGATCGTCGCGGCGCGGTTCGATCGGGGCGAGATCGAGGAGCGGCTCGTGGGGGCGGCGATCCGGCGGCTCCTCGAGCTCAGGCGGATGGGGCTCGAGAAGCCGCCGAGCACGGGGGAGCTGCTCGTGTGGATCCAGGTGCTCCGGCGGGCCGGGGTCACGGAGGAGCGGCTCGCGCGGGCGCCCCTGTCGGAGCTCTACGCGGGGGCGCTCGTGAAGCTCGACGTGGACCTCGCGCGGGTGCGCGAGGGCGAGGAGGCCGAGGCGAGCCGAAGGTCGCGCGCGTGAGGGAGGGCCTGCCGTTCGACGATCTGCTGCACGAGCTGCGCGCGCGCGGGCTCGAGCTCGGGATCGGGGAGCGGCTGGCGTTCGCGCGCGTGCTGTCGCGGTATGACGGGACGTCGCGCGAGGAGCTGCGCGACGTCGTGAGCGGGCTGCTCGCGCGCAGCGACGTCGAGGTCGCGCTCGTGCGGGAGGTCTTCGATTCGCTCTATCCGGCGGAGGTCGTCGACGCCTTCTTCAGGGAGAGGGCGCGCCGCGCGTCGCCCCGGGCGGAGCTCTTCGAGGCATTCTGCGCCGGCGAGGGGGCGCCGCGCCCCACCCCCGCCGGCGCGCCGCTGCCGGTCGGGTCGGGGGTCGCCGCGGAGGCGAAGCGCGCGGAGCCCGCGCCCGCCGCTCCGAAGTCGGCCGGCGGGGCGTGGTGGCGCTGGCCGCTCCGGGGCGCGCTCGTCCTCGCGCTCGTCGCGGGGTTCCTGTGGCCGCTGACGAAATACTCGGACACGCACGTGGAGCCCCCGCCGCCTCTGCCGGAGCTGGAGGCGGCGGTCGGGGCCGATGAGCAGGAGCTGCCGCCGGTGGCGCCGCTCGCGCGCCCGGAGGGGTGCGCGCCGCGGCGGGACGCGCCGGTGGGCCGGTGGCCGCTGCCGACCCTCGCGCTCGCGGGCGCGGCGGCGCTGACGCTGGCGGGGCTGGGCGTGGATCGTTATCGGCGGCGCCTGCGCGAGTGGGCCGTGCGGCTCCTCAAGCGGCGGCTCGCGGAGCTGCCCGGGCCGCGCGCGTACGCGGCGCCGGAGCCGGCGGCCGAGGGGCGCCCGGCGCGGGGCGACCTGGCCGCGATCCTCGAGGGCGCGCTCGCGGAGCCGGGGCCCGGGCGGCTCGACGTGGAGCGGTCGGTGGACGGGACCGTGCGCGCGGGGCTCCGGCCGACGCTCGTGTTCCGGGCGAGATCGGCCCGCCGGAGCCTGGTGCTCCTGCGCGACGTGGCGCGGGAGAGCGCGCCGTGGCGCGCGAAGATGGACGCGTTCGAGCGCGCGCTCGAGCGGCGCGGGGTGGCCGTCGAGAGGCGGCTGTTCGATCGCGATCCGTCGCGCGTCGCGGCGCGCCCGCTCGGGCCCTGGGCGCCGCTCGACGAGCTCGCGGCGGAGCGGCGGGGGCTGCCGCTCATCGTGCTCGGCACGGGCGACGGGCTCGGCGATCCGGACCCGGTCCGCCGCGCCCGGGCGCGCGAGGCGCTCGCGGCGTGGCCGGCGCGCGCGCTGCTCACGCCCGTCGAGGATCCGGATCTGTGGCCCGAGGGGCTGCTGGATCCGGGCGCGCCGATCGCGGCGTTCCCGATGAGCCGCGAGGGCCTGCTCGCCGCCGCCGAGCACGTGCGCGCGCTCCGCAGCCACGACGGCGAGCGGCCGCGCCTCCGCGCCGAGGATCGCCCGCCGATCGATCCCGACGACGTGATGCTCCTCCGGGCGCTGCTCGCGCTCGCGCCCGCGCCGACGTTCGAGCTCGCCGAGCTCGTCCGGCGCCGCTTCCTGCCGCGCGCCCCCGAGGAGCTCGTGCTCGCGGCCGAGCCGCTGATCCGCGAGGCCGAGGCCGGGCCGCGCGCCGGGGCCGGAGCTCGCCCGGCGGCCGCGGCCGCGCTGCGATGGCTGCGCGCCGCGGATCCGGAGCATCGGATGGAGCTCGAGGCCCGGCGCTTCCTGCTCGCCGAGATCGAGCGGCGCCGCCCGGCGGCCGAGGGCTCGGCGGCGCACCTGCGCTGGCGCGCCGACGTGCTCGTGCAGCGGCTGCACCTCGCCGCGGACGCGGGCGAGCGCGCGCGCGTGGCCGCCGAGCTCGTGGAGCTCGCGGGCACGCCGATCGGCGCCGATCTCGGCCGGGCGATCGAGCGCGAGGCGGTGGGCGCCCGCCTCCTCGAGGTGCCCGGCGAGCGGCTCGATACGATCGCGGGCGTGTCCCGGCGCCTCGGCGCCCGCGCCCGCCGCTCCGCCGCCGGGGCCCGCCCGGGCCGCCTGTCCGAGGTGCTCGCCTCGCTCTTCCCGGGCGCCCGGGCGCTCGTCGCCGTGATCGCCTCGAGCGCGCTCGCCGCCGCCTTGCTGAACGGGCTCGTCTTCACGCCGCGCGCCCCCGACCTCGACGGCAGCACCAACCTGCTGTGGACCCGCGCCGACGTGCGCGCCGCGCTCTGCGCATTCGACGATTTCTATGACGTGGCCGCGATCGGCGACGATGTCGTCGGCCTGGCCGCCGCGGGCGGGGAGCCGGCGGCGGGCGCGCCGCGGGGCCGCTTCTTCGCGTTCCGCCTCTCCGGGGGCCGGCTGCTCCGCGCGTTCGCCGCCCGCGAGATCGCGGTCGTCCCGCTGTCGGGAGAGCGCACCGGCGCGATCCGCCTCGGGGACGGCGACGAGCTCGAGGTCTTCCTCGCCGCCCCCGATCCGACCGGCGCCCCCGGGCTCATGCGCGGGGCGCTCCACCGGCTCGACGCGCAGAGCCTCGCCGGGAGGAGCGCCGAGGGGGTGTTCGAGGCCGAGGGCCGGGGCTGGGCGCCCTATTTCGACGAGGATGGGGTGCTGGTTCATTACTCGCGGGCCGACGGCCGCCGCGCGAGGGGCGGCGCGCTCGCCGAGCCCTCGTCGCTCGCCCGGGCGCGCGCGGAGCGGGATCTCGCCCTCGCCCGCCGCTCGGGCGGGATCGTGCCGGGCACGGCCCGCGAGGTCATCGATCGCCTCGTCGATCCCGGCGCCCCCCGCCGGACCCCGTCGCTGCGCGGGGCGCCGTGCCCCGCCCCCCGCACCCCGTGCGCCGGCGATTGCGTGGACACGTCGACGGACCCCGCCCATTGCGGCGCGTGCGGCGCCGCCTGCGCCCCCGGCCAGTGGTGCGCGGACGGCGCCTGCGCCGCCGTGCCGACCGTCCCCACCGGCGCGCCGACCAGCGTGCCCACCGCCTCGGCGAGCGGGGAAGGATGGCCTCTCCCTCCCTGCCCGGACCCGCGCTCGATCCGCTGCGGCGACGCGTGCGTCGACCCGCGGACCAGCCCGTTCCACTGCGGAGCGTGCGACCAGAACTGCTTCCGGCCGGGCATGAGCCACCTGTGCGTGGCCGGCGCCTGCGAGCGCTGCAGGGCGGGCTTCGACACCTGCGAGCCCTACGCCGACCCCTGCGGCACGAACCTCGGGACGGACCCGGAGAACTGCGGCCGCTGCGGGAACGCCTGCCCCTCGGGCCCGCACGTGCGCCCCGCCTGCCGGGCAGGCGCCTGCTCCGCGCTGTGCGATCCCGGCTATGGCGATTGCGACGCGGATCCCTCGAACGGCTGCGAGGCGAGCCTCATCAGCGACCCCCGCCACTGCGGCTCCTGCGGCCGGGCCTGCGGGAGGGGCATCGCCTGCGTCGCGGGCGCCTGCGACGAGGCGCCCGTGCCCTGCAGGCAGCGCTGCAATGCCGCCCACGGCCGGTGCATCACCGGCTGCAAATCGAAGGAGTGCACGGCCGACTGCGACGCCGCGCAGGGGGCCTGCCTCCGCGATTGCGAGATCCGCCTCGAGGGGGACCTCCCCGTGCCCGTGCCGCGGGCGCCCTGAGGAACGACCTCGGCCCGGATCCGCGCGCCGCGGCGCGCCCGCCGCTCACCGCCAGCCGAGGAGGTCGGCCGCCCTGCGCCGCGACTCGTCGCTGTGGAAGTGCCGGAGCAACCCCCCCGCGTGCTCCGGATCGGCGATGCGCGGCGCGAGCGCCGCGAGCGCCTGGACCCTCGGCCGCTCGTGCTGGATCCGCGCGAGGATGGCGCCGGCCTGCGCGCTCGTGAACGCGTGCCGGGCCGCCTCCCCGCGCACGAGGGCGACCCGGTCCGCGTCGCTCCACGCCCCCTCGAGCGCCGTGAGCAGCCAGTGCCCCCTCGACCAGTCGATCGGCGGCGGCAGCGTGTACGGCAGGAGCTCGCCCGCCTGCGCATTCCACCGGAGGTCGAGCGCCGGCATCGCCGGCGTGACGTGCCCGCTCCAGAGGACGTCCCGCCCGCGCCTCGCGATCACCCGGTACTCGTGCCCGGGCCAGACCATGAACGCCCCCGGCCGGCTGGTCCGCCCCACGATGAACGGCCCGTCATGAATGGTCACGGTCGCCCCGTGCGGCGGCACGACCCGGAGTCGAGCCTGCGACTCCCGCCAGGGCGGCGCGGCGCGCCCTCGCCCGCGCGGATACGGCTGGCCGGCCTGATATCCCTGGTACGGCGGAGCCCCGCGATACCCGGGAGGC
The DNA here is from genome assembly GCA_964421485.1 of uncultured Polyangiaceae bacterium. Lineage (GTDB taxonomy): Bacteria > Myxococcota_A > Polyangia > Polyangiales > Polyangiaceae > CAYQYG01. Next base: position 14,522 of record CAYQYG010000175.1, read on the forward strand.
GGATACCCGCGCTGCGGCTCCGGTGGATACCCCTGATAGGGCTGCCCCGGATACTGTGGATAGCCCTGCGCCAGGGGGGCCGGGCGGGCCGGCTCCTGCGCGTACGCGGCGGCCGGCCCGAGCAGCGCCAGCGCCGCCGTCAGCATGGTGGTCAGTCTGTGTCGGCTCATGACGAATCCCTCGCCCTGTCCGACGCGCTGTCGATCCGTCGATTCATGACGCCGGCATCGATTTGCTCCAGGCAATCCGGGAAGGCAGGTCCTCTCCCGCCCGCGCGGGCCGCCCGCGCGCGGCGCGAGCGCGGCGCGAGCGCGGGCGGCCGGCCGCGCGCGAGGATGATCATGGAAATGGCGCCCGCGGATCGGTCACGCTCGCCCGCATCCGTGGATCGGTCAGGCGCGGCCCTCGCGGAGGGCGGCGATCGGGTCCATGTCGCGGTGGGCGCGATTGCCATAGACCGTGGCCGCGAGGAAGAAGACGCCGCTCAGGGCATTGAAGAGCGCGATCGCGGGGTCCCCGAGGTCGGAGTTCGCGAGGGCGATGCCGGCGTGGATGAGGAAGAAGACCAGGCTGACGAGCTGGACGGCGCGGATGCCGAGGCGCTGGCCCCAGACGGAGGCCGGGAAGAGCGTGAGGGTGAGCAGGAGGTGCCAGCCGGCGGTGTGCTGGCCCATCTTGAGGGCCCACTCGCTATGGAGGGCCTCGGCCTTGAGGAGGTAGAAATAGCTGGCGGCGAAGCCGGCGGCGGAGCCCAGGAGCGCGATGACGGCGTGGATCCAGGCCGATCGGGTGGGCTTGACGTGGAGGCGGTCCTCGCGGAGCGCCTCCTGGCCGGCGACGAGGACGCGGACGGCGAGGGCGCCGCCGCGGTCGACGAGCTGCATGGCAATGGGGGTGTCGCCGGCGCCGAGGCTGCCCTCGACGCCTCGCTCCAGCAAATCGCGCGACCCGGCGCGCAGGATCTGCGCCCCGTCGATCTCGAGGGCGGCGCGGCCGAAGCCGAAATCGCTGCGGAAGAGGGCGCGGGGCCAGCCGTCGATGGGGAGGCGGAAGGCGATCTCGAGGCCTCGATCGGCGGGGTCCGCCGGAGGGTCCACGCTGGGGCGGCTCATGGGTCGGGAGGGGGATTGCACGGGGCGTTCCAGGGTCGGGCGCGGATGAGCTCAGGGGCCGCGGCGCTTGAGATAGAAGAAGTCGCGCTCGGAGGGATTGGTGACGTAGCCCGCCTTGGTGTGCTTGATCTTCGGGATCAGGGTGGAGGTGACCTGGAGGGGCTCGGCGGGGGAGGGGCGGCCGAAGAAGAGGAAGCGGGTGTAAGACCAGTTGATGTCGAGCTGGGCGGCGGAGGCGGCGCCGGCGGCGCTCATGGCGTCGGCGAGCATCTTGGCGGTGACCCACTCGCCGAGGCCATAGAAGAGGACCTGGCCGGTGGCGTCGAGGCCGAGCGCGGAGCGGCGGATGTCGGTGTCGCCGTTCTCCGCGGCGCCCCACTTGCGGGGGCGAGGGTCGGGATCAAGTTTCGGGTGGAGGACGCCCTGCTCGACGAGGCAGGGAGGGGTCTGGCGGAACGCGGTCATCGTCATCGCGGCGGTGGTGGGGGCGAGCTCGGTCCAGGTGCGGATGCGGAGGGGCCCGTCCCGATAGAAGGCGACGGTGCACGCGTCGGGGCGAGGAGGGACGAAGGTGTCGCCGTCGAGCATCATGCCGTAATGGCCGTGGCGCGCCATGAAGCCGCCGTTGAAGACGGCGATGAGGCCGGGCTGGTCCCCGGCGGGGACGAGGCCGGGGCGGCGCTCGGAGGGGACCGCGGTGGATTCGGGCTCGAGCGTGCCCGCGACGAGGCGGAGGTCAATGCGGCGGAGGTCGACGGCGACGATGGCGACGTATACGTGGGGCTTGATGCGGTCGGGGTGGAGGGTGGTGCGGAGCATGGCAGGGACCGCATCGCCGGGGGACTGCGCGGCGGCGGCCTCGGGCATTGCGATCCATACGCCGTCGTCGGGCTGCGCGGTGCGCGCGTGCAATGGAGTGGCCTTCGGGGGCGGGAACGCGGGGGCGGCGGGAGCGGGG
>CAYQYG010000176.1:0-16564 GCA_964421485.1 uncultured Polyangiaceae bacterium
GGGCTCGTGGCGGGCGAGGAGCGCGGCGTGGCGCCTGCGGCGAGCGCCGAGGCGAAGGGTGCGGCCGAGGCGCCGGCGTCGGAGCCGGCCGTCGCGGCGCCCGCGAGCGCTGCGCCTTCCGCGAGCGCGGCGCCCTCGTCGAGCGCCTCGGCGGAGCCGGTCGGCGTGGATGGCGGGATCGCGGCGCGCGCGGACGGCGGGGCAGGGGATGCGGGGGCGCGCGCGGGGGCGGCCGCCGACCACGGCTCCGTGCCCGCGGGCGTGCCTCCTGCGGCGGCGCCGGCCGGGCGCCCCGCCGAGCCGGGCTGGGGCCTCCCCGGCCCGGCGCAGATGCCCGGCGCCACGGCGCGGACGCCGCCCCCGCCGGTGAACACGGATCTCTCGCAGGAGACCTGCACGGCGGTCATGCCCGACGGCAGCCGCAAGTCGGTGCCCTGCGACTGACCGGGGGCGGATCTCAGCCCGGATCGAGCGGCCAGCGCTGATCGGCGATGAGGCCGGCCAGGCGGGCCAGGGCCTCCCGGAGCGAGGGCACGGTGGCGCGATCTCGGGGGCTGTGGCGCAGGCACGCGAAGAGGAACGCGGCGACCTCGGCGGTCCGCGGGTTGCCGGCGAGGCGCTTCACGGGCGGCGGGAGGCCGTCGTGCGAGATGTGCGCGGAGATCAGCGCCACGTCGCTCGGCGCGTCGAAGAGCGTGCGGGCAGTGAGGATCTCGAAGGCGAGGCAGCCGAAGCTGTACACGTCGGCCGTGAGCGGCGAGGCGGTGACGCCCTCGGGCACGACGCCCCAGACCTCGGGCGAGCCGTAGCAGCCGGTGGCGCAGCCGGGCCGGATGTGCCGGCCCGCGAGGCCGAAATCGACGAGCACCGGCTCGCGGCCGCCCCGGAGGATCACGTTCGTCGGCTTGATGTCGAGGTGCCCGACGCCGACCGCGTGCATTGCCTCGAGGCCCGCGAGGATGCCGTCGAGCAGCGCGATAGCGCCTCGCATCGTGAGGCCGCGCGCGTCGAGCAGCTTGTCCAGGCGGATCCCCTCGACGAGCTCCATCACGAGGATCGGCTTGGGTCGCGCGCCCGCGTCGAACGTGACGAAGCGGGGGAGGTTCGGGTGGTTCGGCAGCGCGAGCAGGGCGCCGGCCTCCTCGCGGAAGAGGCGGAGGAAGTCTTCCTCGGAGACGCTGCGCGCGGCGGTGTGATCGTACTCGGGGACCTTGAGCGCGAAGCGATCCGCGGTCGCGTCGTGGCGCTCCTCGACGCGCGTGACGATGAAGACGGTGCCGAGCGAGCCGCCGCCGAGCTGCCGGTGCACGTAGAAGCCGCCGATGGTGCGGCGGCTCGGCAGCCACGCGGGCAGCGGCTGATCGGGCAGCGGCGTCGCGCCGGGGGCGCTGGCGCGGCGCGCGGGCAGCTCGGCCACGTGCGGCAGGACGACCGCGATGAGCTCGGCGAGCGAGCGCGGGATCGAGCGGCGCGCGGTGGTGATCGCGACGTGGATGGCCGGGTTGAAGTTCTGCTCGGTGTCCTCGGGCTGCTGCAGGGCGACCTCCACCGCGAGGCGGAGCGGCTCCACCGCGTTCGCGGCGGAGGGGCTGGAGGAGGCCGGGCCCTTGCCGCTCGCGGGGAGCATCGCGCGGGCCGAGGTGGGCGCCATGGACTCCGGCCCGGCGCCGTCGCCGAGGTCCTCGCCGCAGCGGCGGCGCGCGCCCGCCGTGAGGTGGCTCAAGCGCGTCAGGGCCTCGCCGAACACGGCGAGCGCCGAGGCGTCGCTCGGGCCGGCCGAGACGAGGGAGCTCAGCGCGTGCGCGCCGTGGATCGCGGCGAGCGACCGGGCGAGGCGGGCGAGGGTGCCGCGCACGACCTCGGTGCGCTGCGAGGCGCCGGCGGGCAGCTCGGTGATCAGCGTGTCGAGCGCGCCGAGGCGCGAGAGCGTCCGGCGCACCCGCGCGACGTCCTGCGCGCCGGGATCGCGCAGGTTCGGCGGCGCCTCCTCCTCGCCGGGCCCGGGGCGCGTGAAGCGCGCGAAGGCGAGGAGGAGCTGCGTCACGTCGGGGTGCATGCTCGCCTCGGCGAGCACCTCGAGGTCCGCCGGATCCTCGGCGCGCATCGCGGCGTAGAGGAACACGTCGGCGGCGTCGGCCACGCCGTCGCGCACGAGCGCGTCGAGGGCCCGCGCGACCGTCGCCGCGATCGCCCGGCGGAGCGGCGAGGCGCGCTCCACGCTGAGCCGGTCGAAGAGCACGTTGCACGCGCCCGTCCAGCGCGCGCGCACCCGCTCCTTGCGCTCGGGCTGATCGGCGAAGTCGGTCGTCTCGCCGTCGATGAGGTGGAGCAGCGCGCGGAGGTTGCGCTGGTGCAGGACCTGGTTCGGCGCCTCGCCCGGCTTCGCGGGCGCCTCGATCGGGCGCGCGGCCGAGCCCTCCTCGCGCGCGGCCGCGGCCTCCTTGAGCGGCACCGTGCCCTCGACGTGGAGGAGCCAGCGCGAGAGCCGCTCCTCGAGATCGTCGAGCGACGCGACGCCGCTCGCGTCCTCGCTCGGGCGGCGATCCAGGAGGAGCAGGTTCTTGAGCGTGCCCGGCTCGATGACGTCGGAGTCCAGCGTGCGGATGAGCTCCGCGGCGGCGCGGCGCGACAGCGTGCTGACCGGCCCGCGGCGGTCGGTCACCTCGAGGGTCTCGAGCGAGCCCACCGCCTCCTCGGCGAGCTTGAGCGCGGCCTGCGCGCGCGTGAGCGCCTCGCGGGGGCCGACGTCGACGAACGAGGCGATCGCGTCGTCGAGCGCCTCGCGGAGCTCCGCGCCCTTGCCCTCGCCGGTGGCGAGCTCGTTCTGGATGGCCCGGGCGAGGGCGACGCGCCCGTCGTCGCCCTCGGGCGCGATGAGCACCGAGGCGAGCGCGTCGGCGCAGCGGGCGGCGGCGCGCGCCCCGAAGGTGCCGCCGCGGCCGGCCGAGATCGCGCCGAAATGGCGGCGCAGCCCCGCGACGCCCTCGGCGCAGGTGACCGGCGAGGCCGAGACGATCGCGTCGAGCAGCTCCTCGGCCGCCTCGGGCTCCGCGTCGGCCGCCGTGTAGAGGCCCCAGATCATCGCGGTCGCGATGCCCGGATCCTGCGCGAGCAGCGGCCCGCTGAGCAGCTCCATCGCGCGCCGGATCCCGCGATCCGGATCGACCGCGATGCTCGCGACCACGCTCGTCGCGCCGCGGCGCCACTCGGTGGCGGAGAGGTCCGGCGCGAGCATGTCGCGCACCTCCTCGGCGATGTCGGGCAGGACGCCGGAGATCAGGCCGCGGGCCGCGGCGACGTGGCGCCAGACGAGCGTCTCGCGGTCCGCGAGCAGCGCGCGCCACGCGAGCGCCAGCGCGTCGGCGCTCCCGTCGGGCCCCTTGCGCCGCCGCTCTCCGACGTTGCGGAACAGCCGGAGCGGCAGGTCGTCGCCCTGCGTGGCGCGGCGCGTCGCCTCGCGCGCGGCGCCCTCCAGGAGCTGCGCCGCGAGCCGCCGGTCGGTGAGCGATCCCGTCGAGGTCGCGGAGATCCAGTCGCGCGCGAGCTCGCGGCGGGACGCGAGCGCGAGCGCGAGCGGATCGACCGGGATGTCGGTGCCGGCCGGCAGCGAGAGGGCCAGGGCGACGCGCGCGCGGATGCCCGCGCCGGTGAGGCCGCGCGCCGAGCCGGCGGCCATGCGCGTCGCGATCGCGACGAAGGTCGGCGCGTTGCCGGAGTAGAGCTGCCCGAGCACGCGCCGCCCGAGATCGCGCCGCTCGGGGCCGAGCGGCAGGGCGCCGGCGATCTCGTAGAGCGCGACGCCCGCCGCGGGCGGCGCGAGCCAGCTCAGGTCGTCGAGCAGCCCGTCCGCCATGGCGATCCGCACGCTCCGCAGCAGCGCCTCCGGGTTGAGCGAGTCGAGCGGAGGCGGCCCGTCGATCGCGTCGACCAGCGCGAGCGCGGCGACGCTCTGCCGGAAGAGCGCGCGCCGCACGTTCCGGCTCGTGTGGGAGGCGAGGTCGATCAGGCCTTCGAGGTAGTCGCCGCGCACGCGCATCGGGGGGCGCCAGTCTACATCGATCGGCGCGCCCGTCCTCCCGCCCTTCTTCGGCCCGCCCCGCGCCCGCGGCGCGGCGCGCCGCGCGGCCCCTCGGGGGATCGGCGCCTTGCCTCGTCTCCCCGGCTGGGGCATGCCTCCGCACCCTATGGAAGGCGCTGGATCGCATGCGGATCGCGGGGGCCATGGTGTGACGGACGCGGGCGCTCTGCTGACCTCGCTCTCCGTCGGCTTCCGGGATCGCTACCTCCCCTACGAGGACCTGACGCGCCAGGTCCGCGCGTGGGCCGAGGCGTTCCCGGGCGTGGTGCGCCTGTCGAGCATCGGCGCCACCCCCGAGGGGCGTGAGCTCTGGCTGCTCACGATCGGCCCCGAGCCGGATCGCGCGCGCCCGTCGGCGTGGGTCGACGGCAACATGCACGCGTCCGAGCTCGCCGGCTCGAGCGTCGCGCTGGCGATCGCCGAGGACGCGATCCGCGCGCACGTCGCCCCCCGGGCGCCGCTGCACGATCTCCCGCCGCACCTGCTCGACGTCGTCCGCCGGGACGCGCTGCTCTACGTCCTGCCGCGCATGTCGCCCGACGGCGCCGAGCGCGTGCTGCTCACCGGCGCGTGGGTGCGATCGAACCCGCGCGACGCCCGGCTCGGCCGCTCGGCGCCCTTCTGGCGCGCCGCGGACGTCGACGGCGGCGGCCAGGCGCGCATGATGCGCCGCGAGGATCCCGCCGGCGACTTCGTGATCTCGCCCGACGATCCCGACCTCATGCTCCCGCGCCGGATCGAGGATCCCGGCCCGTACTACGCGCTCTACCCCGAGGGCTTCATCGAGCGCTGGGACGGCTTCACGGTCCCGATGCCGGATTTCCTCTCCGACAACGAGACCGATCTGAACCGCAACTTCCCCTATCACTGGGCGCCCGAGCCCAGGCAGATCGGCGCCGGCCCGTTCCCGACGAGCGAGCCCGAGTCGCGCGCCGTGACGGAGTTCGCGCTGCGCCACCCGCAGATCTTCGCGTGGCTGAACCTGCACACCTTCGGCGGCTGCTACATCCGCCCCGCCGGGGACCGGCCCGACAAGAAGATGGATCCCAGCGATCTCGCGCTCTACCGCCAGCTCGGCGAGTGGGCCGAGAGCATCGTCGGCTATCCGATGGTGAGCGGCTTCGAGGAGTTCACCTACGAGCCGGAGACGCCGCTGCACGGCGATCTCTCGACGTTCGCGTACGCGCAGCTCGGCGCGGTCGGCATGGTCTGCGAGCTCTGGGATTTCTGGAAGCAGGCGGGGCTCGAGCTGCACCGCCCCTTCGTGTGGAACTACCAGCGGCGCACGCGCGAGGACGTGATCACGATGGGCCGCTGGGATCGCGAGCACAACCGCGGCCGCGTGATCGGCCCGTGGCGCCGCTTCGATCACCCGCAGCTCGGGCCGGTCGAGATCGGCGGCTACGACCCTCGCTTCGGCATCTGGAACCCGCCGCCCGAGCGGCTCTGGGAGCTCTGCGAGCGGCAGGCGCGCTTCTTCCTGCGGCTCGCCGCGCTCGCGCCGCGGCTCCGGATCCGGGACGTCGAGGTCGCGCCGCTCGGCGACGGGCTCACGCGGATCCGCGCGGTGATCGAGAACACCGGCTATCTGCCGACGAACGTGCTGGCCACCGCGCGCGCGCTGCCCTGGAACGACGCGGTGCGGGCGCGGCTCGCGCTCGAGGGCGGCGCGGAGCTCGTGGGCGGCGAGGCCGAGCGGGAGGTGGGGCACCTCGGCGGCTGGGGCGGATACGAGAAGACGGCCTCGCCGGCGCTCGCCCGCACCTCGGGCGAGCGGCTGCGGGCGCGCGCGGAGTGGGTCGTGCGTGGCCGCGGGGCCGCGGTGATCCGCGCGGGCTCCGCGCGCGCCGGCCAGGTGGAAGCGCGCGTGGAAGTGGGCTAAGCGGGCCTGGGGCCCGGAGCGGCGGTGCGCGCGGGGGCCGAGGAGGTCTCTTGCGGAACCGAGCGCTCGGGTCGACGGTGGTGGAGCAGGCGGGGCTCGGGGCGGAGGGCGTCGCAAGGCGACCCGGAGCCCTGAATGTCAAGCCTGCGGCGCAGGGCGCAGGGCGCCGCGCGGTGCTGGCGGCCCTCGCGCTCGTGCTCGCGGCGTGCGGCGGAGATCGGGACGCGGCGCCCGCGCCCGCGCCGGATCGGCCCGCGGCCGCGGCGGAGTCCGCGGTCGCTCCCGCGGAGCCCGCGAAGGCCCCCCCCGCGGAGGCTGCGAAGGCCCCGCCCGCGGAGGCCCCCGGCGCCCCGAAGGCGGACGGATCGGGCGCGGCGGTCGCGCCGGACCCTGCGGTCGCGCTCGCGCCGACGTCGAAGGCATCGCCGGATCTCGGCGATCCCGCGAGAGCGAAGGTCGAGGGCGCGACCCCCGCGCCGGCCGCGCCCGGAGGGGACGCCGCGAGCGCCAAGGGCGGCGGCGCGGCTCCGGCCTCGAAGCCGGCCGCCGGCGCGCCGGCCGCGGCGCCGCTGCCCAGGGCGCCGAACGGCATCCTCCCGCCCGGCGAGGCGGACCGCATCCTGAAGGCCGGCGCGACGCCGAAGGTCAAGCTCATCGAGGCCGGATCCGAGCCGCGCGCGGAGCTCACCTACGCGTTCGCGAAGGGCAAGCAGGGGCTCGGCATGAAGCTCGACCTCCGCATGGCCCTGTCGGTCGGCGAGAAGAAGATGCCTGCGACGCCCGTGCCGCTGATGACGATGCTGCTCGAGCTCGCGGCGGGAGATCGCGGCCCCGGCGGCGACACGCGCGTGGAGGGCACGATCCAGGACGTCGCCGTCGACGCGAAGGGGCCCTTGCAGGAGCAGATCGCGGGCGCGATGCGCCCGCAGCTCGCCGCCTTGAAGGGCGTCGGCATGACCCACCTCGTGACCCCGAAGGGCCAGGTGCACGACCTCAAGCTCACGCTGCCGCCCGGCCTGCCGCCGAGCGCGGAGCAGATGCTCACGGGCATGAGCCAGTCGTTCGAGTCGATGGTCGCGCCCCTGCCGGCCGAGCAGGTCGGCGAGGGCGCGCGCTGGCAGGTCGTCACCCGCGTCGTCAACGCCGGCACCGACATCCTCCAGTTCGCGACCTACACGCTCCGCTCCCGCGCCGGCGCCAAGGCGACGCTCGACGTGGCCATCACCCAGCTCGCCTCCAGCGGCTCGGTCAAGGCGCCCGGCATGCCGCCCGGCGTGACGGCGACGCTCCGCTCGTTCAGCTCCACGGGCAGCGGCACGACCCGCATCGACCTCACGAGCGTCGCTCCCGACGGCGGCCAGGTCGGCGTGCGGAGCGCCATGGACATCGACGTGTCCGCCGGGGCGGGCGCGCCGCCGGAGCGGAGCAGCGTCGACATGACGCTCGCGGTCGAGCTGTTCCGGCCCGCGAAATGACGGCCGCGGAGCTCGATCTCACCTCGTTCCGCGCGAGCTACTCCCGCTTCCTGGGCGCGGCGCCGGGGCGGATCCTGCTCACCGGGCACTCGCACCAGGCCTGGCCGGACTGCGCGCGCGACGCGCTCCTCGAGTGCTTCGACGACGCCGCGCGGCTCGCCGACGACAAGTGGGACGCCGCCGTCTTTCCGCGCGTCGAGGCCGTGGGCGCCGCGATCCTCGAGCGCATGGGCTTCGATCGCGGCGACGCGATCGCCTTCGGCCGGAGCACCCACGAGCTCGTCTTCCGCCTGCTCACGTGCCTCGCGCCCGGGGGACGCCCGCGCATCGTCACCACATCGGGCGAGTTCCACTCGCTGCGCCGCCAGCTCGCTCGCTTCTCCGAGGAGGGCGCCGACGTCGTCTGGGTCAGCGCCGAGCCACGCGCCGCGCTCGCCGATCGGCTGCTCGAGGCGCTCGCGCCCGGCGCCGCGATGCTCGCCCTCTCGGCGGTGCTCTTCGAGGACGCGTACGTCGTCCCGCGCCTCGGCGAGATCCTCGCGCGCGCCGTCGAGATCGGCGCGATCCCGCTCGTCGACGCGTACCACGCCTTCAACGTCGTCCCGATCGACTGGGGCCCCGCCGCGCGCGAGCTCTTCGTCACCGCGGGCGGCTACAAGTACGCCGCGTTCGGCGAGGGCGTCTGCTGGCTCCGCGTCCCGCCGGGCTGCGCGCTCCGCCCGGTCGACACCGGCTGGTTCGCCGACTTCGGCGCGCTCGCCGCGGCCGGCGGCGGCGCGGTCTCTTACGGCCCCGGCGGCGCGCGCTTCGCCGGCGCCACCTTCGACCCCACCGCGATCTACCGGGCCGGCGCGGTCCTCGCGCACTGGGATCGCTTCGGCCTCACGGTCCCGCGCCTCCGCGCGATCTCGCTCCGCCAGACCGGGCGCATCCTCGCGCGCCTCGACGAGGTTGGCCTCGGCGACGCGGTCGCCGCCGCGCGCGATCCCGATCGCCGCGGCGGCTTCGTCGCGGTCCGCGTCGCGGGCGCCGGCGACGTCGCCGCGCGCCTCCGCGCGCGCGGCGTCTTCGCCGACGCGCGCGGCGACCTCCTCCGCCTCGGCCCCGCGCCGTACCTCACCGACGACGAGATCGACCGCGGCGTCGCGCTCGCCGCCCTGGAGATCCGGAGCGCGCGCCCCGGCGCCCCCGCGTGACGGCCTCCGTCCCGGTCCTCGATCGCGCCCGGATCATCGGGGGCCGCGCGCGCGTGATGGCCGAGCGCGGGGGGCCCTCCGGCGCCCTCCGCCCAGACCCGGCTTGATTCCCGGTCGCCTCCCGCGTAACCTTGATGAATATGACTATCAACTTCGCCCGAGCGCTCAGGGCGCTGGCCTGGGCGCTCTGCCTCGCGGCCGTGGTGCTGGGCACCGCGCGCGCCCGCGCCGATCAAGGGGATCCTCCCGAGATCGAGGCGCAGCGCCTCGTGCACCTGCTCGGCTACATCGCGGCCGACTACGGCGTGGCCGTGCAGGACGGCGCGGTCATCGCGCAGGCCGAGTACGACGAGCAGCTCTCGCTCGCGTCCGAGGGCGCCGCGATCGCCGCGCGCATCCAGGCCGCGGTCCCCGGCGGGCGCGCGGTCGATCTCGCGGGCGGCGTGCGCGAGCTCCGCGCGCTGCTCGACCGGAAGGCCCAGGCGGCGGACGTCGCCGCGTCCGCCGCGTCGCTGCGGGCCGAGATCATCGGCGCCTTCCGCATCGAGCAGGCGCCGCGCTCGGCGCCCGACGCGGCCCGCGGCGGCGCCCTCTTCGCCGAGCACTGCGCCACCTGCCACGGCGCGACCGGCCGCGCCGACACCGCGCGCGCGGCCACGCTCACGCCGCGCCCCGCGAACTTCCACGACCCCGAGCGCGGCGAGGCGCTCACCGCGGCCCGCGTGGTCGGCACGATCCGCTTCGGCGTGCCGGGCACCTCCATGGTCCCGTTCACCTTCCTCGACGAGGCGCAGCGCTGGGACCTCGCGTTCTTCGTCACGGGCCTCCGCCACGCGGGCGCCGTGCCCGCGCACGGCGCGCCGGGCTACACGCTCGCCGAGCTCGCCACGCGCCCCGACTCCGACCTGCGCGCGGAGCTCCGCGCCGCGGGCATCCCCGCCGATCGCGAGGCCGCGGTGCTCGCCGACCTCCGCCTCCGCGCGCCCTTCGAGGACCGCGCCGGCCGCACGCCGCTCGGCGCGGCGCGCGTCAAGATCGATCGCGCCCGCGTCGCCGTGGCCCGCGGCGATCGCGACGCCGCGCGCGGCAGCCTCATCGACGCGTACCTCGAGGGCATCGAGCCCGCCGAGGCCCCGGTGCGCGCCGCGGACGCCGCGCTCGCCCGCGCGCTCGAGGACCGCTTCCTGACCCTGCGCGCGCGCCTCGAGGCCGGCGCCCCGCCCGCCGAGATCGACGCCGAGCTCGCCGCGCTGCTCGGCGACATCACGCGCGCGGAGGCGCTGATCTCGCCCTCGGCCGCGCCGCGCACCTTCGCCTCCACCGCCATCTCCAGCGCCGGCATCATCCTGCGCGAGGGCGTCGAGGCCGCGCTGCTCATCGCCGCGCTGCTCGGCCTCGCGGCGCAGGCGGGCCTCTCCGATCAGCGCCGCTACGTGCACCTCGGCTGGGGCGTGGCGCTCGTGCTCGGCGTCCTGACGTGGATCGCCTCCGCGCGCCTCATCACGCTCTCGGGCGCGAGCCGCGAGCTCATCGAGGGCGTCACCGCGCTGCTCGCGACCGCCGTGCTCTTCTACGTGAGCTACTCGCTGCTCGCGCGGCGCGAGATCGCCCGCTGGATGCGCTTTCTGAAGGAGCAGATCTCGCCCCGCAAGGCGGCCCTCTCGCTCTTCCTCGTCTCGCTGCTCGCCGCGTACCGCGAGGCCTTCGAGACCGTGCTCTTCTACCAGGCGCTGCTCGCCTCCGACGCGCCCGCGGCCGCGGCGCTCGCGGGCGCGGCCGGCGGCGCGCTCGCGCTCGTCGCGCTGGTCCTGGCCTACACGCGCGCGGGCCGGTTCGCCCCGCCGCAGCTCTTCTTCCGCGCCTCGAGCTACCTGCTCTACGGCCTCGCCGTCGTCTTCGCCGGCCAGGGCGTCGCCGCGCTCCAGATGGCCGGCAAGGTCCCGGTGCACCCCGTCGGCCTGCCGTCCGTGCCCGCGCTCGGCCTCTTCCCCACGGTGGAGACCCTCGCCGCGCAGCTCCTCCTGCTCGCGCTCGCCGTGCTCGGCGCGGCCGTGCAGCGCCGGAGGGCGCCCGCCGGCGGCCCGCCCGGCGAGCCCGGCCCCGCGCCGAGCTCGTCCTCCGACAAGCCGGAGCGGTCCGCCGCCCGAGCCGCCGCGTAGCGCGTCCGGCGCGCCCCGCCGCGCTTCGCCCTCAGTCCGGCCGGTGCACCGGCTGCGCGCCCGGGTAGAGGGCGCGCAGCCCGCGGCGCGCGACGTCGGCGGCGCTCAGCGCGGGCTCGTCGAGATCCCACTCCAGGTAGAGCTTGTCGCCGTCGTAGCAGCCGAAGCTCGTCGAGATGCAGAGCAGGGGCTCGCGCTCGATCGCGTGGCCGGCGCGCGCCACGTCGTGCCCGTAGACCGCCACGCGTGCGTCCGGATCGACCGCGCGCAGGAACGCGTTCGCGCGCTCGGTCGACGTCGTGCGCGCCCAGAGCAGCGCGCCGAGCGTCCCGCGCGCCGCCATCTCCTCGAGCGGCACGTCGAAGAAGCCGTCGAGCGGCAGGCGCTCGAGGTCCATGCGGCTCTCGATGCGCGCGTGCGGCGCCGCGTGCAGCATCACGATGCGCGCCCGGGGCGCGAGCGCCACGAACGGCCACGTCCGGAGCCAGCTCCGCATCTCCAGCGTCCGCTGCGGCCCGAGCAGCTCCTCGAGCCGCCGCGCCTCGTCGGGGAAGAACTTCGAGACGATCGGGCCGCCGACGTGCGCGTGCTCGTGGTTGCCGAGCAGGTAGTGCACGCGCCCCGGGTGCCGGTCCGCGAGCGCCCGCGCGCGCTCGAGCACGGTCCTCGAGTCGCCCTGGTAGTACGAGCCGAGGTAGTCCGGCCAGTCGCGCTCGCTGAGCTCGGGGCCGTGCACGAGGTCGCCCGTCACGACGAGCACCGCGCCGCCCGGCCGGGCCGCGGCCTCCTCGTAGATCTCGGCGACCCGATCGAAATCGGGGACGTTGCCCTGCAGATCGGTGGCGACGATCAGCTTGCCGTGTTCAGGGAGGACGACGACTCGTCGCACGGCGCCGAGCATAGCCGAACGCCGCCGCGTTTTCGCCACACCCGATCCCTGGCGCCGGCGCGGCCGGATCAGGGCGCCTCCGGCGAGGCCAGCCGCGCCGGCCCGCCCGGCGGGCCCGATCGGCCCCGGCCTCGACCCCCGCGAGGCCTCGCGCCCGTGGGGGGCGCCGACCTCGGGCTTGACTCCCGCGCCCGATCCCCCACAGTAGTTTCAAAGGATTTTGAAAGTTCAATGAGCAAGGGGCATGACGCCGCGCGGGAGGCGGAGCTGCTCGCGGCGGACGCGATCGGCGACGTCATCGAGCACTGGGGGTTCCGCCGGGTGCTCGGCCGCGTCTGGACGGTGCTCTTCATCGCGGGCGACGCGCTGCCCGCGGCGGAGATCGGCGAGCGGCTCCAGATCTCCGCGGGCGCGGTGAGCATGTCGCTCACCGAGCTCCAGCGCTGGGGCGTCGCGCGGCGGGTGTGGCGGCCCGGCGAGAGGAAGGAGTTCTTCGAGGCGGAGACGGACCTCTGGAAGATGGTCTCGCGGGTGTTCGACGAGCGGGAGCGGCAGCTCGTCGAGTCGGTCAAGGAGCGGCTCGAGCGCGCGTCGGAGCTGCTCCACGCGGCGCCCGAGACCGCGGCGACGCGGGTGAGCCTCGATCGCATCGATCGCCTGATCGCGTTCGTGTGCGTGGCGCAGACGGCGCTCGACGGCTTCATCCGGAGCAGGACGGTGGACCTGTCGCGGTTCGGGGACCTGGTCCGGTTCCCGCTCCGCGCGCGGAGGCGCCGGGCGACGTAGAGGACCTTTGGACTTCGGAGGAGCCCGGCGGCGGCCGCGGCCCCGCGTCGCGCGCGGGGTGAGGCGGCGCGCGCGCCTGACCTCCGGCTGGGAGCGTGGTGATGACTGCGGGGACGATGTTTTCCAGTGCGGGGCAGGCCGGCGACGTCGTCGCGAGCCTCGAGGGCGTGTGCGCCGGGCGCGGGCTCGACGCGCTCGCGGCGCGGCTCGTGGGCCTCCGGGGGCTGCTCACGGACGACCTCGACGACGTCGAGCGGGCGCTCGACGTCGTGGCGGCCGGAGGCGGCACGCCGGCGCACGAGAGCGCGCGCCACCTGCTCGGCCGCGGCGGCAAGCGGCTCCGGCCGATCTGCGTCGCGCTCGCGGCGCGCGTCGGCGCGGGCTTCACGCCCGCGGCGCGGAGCTTCGCCGTCGCGGTCGAGCTCGTGCACAACGCGACCCTCCTGCACGACGACGTGGTGGACCTCGGCGACCGGCGGCGCGGCGCCGAGGCGGCGCGCGTCATCTACGGGAACGCGGCGTCGATCTTCGGCGGCGACTGGCTGCTCGCGGAGGCGCTCTGCAAGATCCAGGCGGCCGGCGTCGACGGCGTGCTCGAGCGGATGCTCGAGGTCGTCAAGGAGATGGTCACCGCCGAGGCGATGCAGCTCGCGGCGCGCGGCAAGGTGCAGGCGAGCCCGGACGAGTACTTCCGGATCGTGCAGGGCAAGACGGCCTCGCTCTTCCGCTGGGCGCTGTTCGCCGGCGCCCGCGCGGGCGGCGTCGGCGCGCGCGAGTGCGAGGCGCTGGAGGGGTTCGGCGGCCTGCTCGGCGTGGCGTTCCAGCTCGTCGACGACGTGCTCGACTTCGCGGGCGATCCCGACGCGACGGGCAAGGAGCTGCTCGCGGACCTGCGCGAGGGCAAGATGACCTACCCGCTGCTGCTCGCGATGGACCGGGACGCGGGCCTCGGCGCGGCGCTCGAGGCGCACTGCGCGGCCGAGGAGGTGGCGGTCGACCCCGAGCTCGCGCGGCGGATCGCGCGGGCGATGGCGGACGGCAAGGTCGTAGAGGACTGCCTGGAGCTCGCGTCGCGCATCTGCAAGGACGCGGCGCGGCGCCTCGATCCCTTGCCCCCGAGCCCGGCGCGGGCGGCGCTGGAGGGCGTCGCGATGGCGACGCCGCGGCGGAGGAGGTGAGGTCCATGATCGTGTCCCTGAAGCAGGGCGCGGATCCGAGCGCGGTGCTGGGCGAGCTGGCCCGCCGCGGGCTCTGGGTCAGCCGCGTGGAGCACGCCGTCGGCAGCGGCGCGCTGCACTACGTGATCGCGCCGCACTCCGCGGCGGCCTCCGCCGACGAGCTCTGCAGCATCGACGGCATCTCGGCGGTCACGACCGCGCGCTCGGCGCACCCGCTCGTGGACCGCCAGGGCCCGAGCGTCGCCGTGGGCGACCGGCGGATCGAGGCGGCCCCGCGGCAGGGCCGCGCGCCCGTGTGGATGTGCGGCCCGTGCAGCGTGGAGTCCGAGGCGCACGCGTGCGAGGTCGCGGCCGGCGTCGCCGCGCTCGGCGTGGGGTTCCTGCGCGGCGGCGCGTTCAAGCCGCGCACGTCGCCGTACGCGTTCCAGGGCGTCGGCGTCGAGGGCCTCGGCTGGCTGCGCCGCGCCGCGGACGCGCACGGCCTCAAGGTCGTCACCGAGGCGCTCGGCGAGGCCGACGTGCCCCCCGTCGCGGAGCACGCGGACGTGATCCAGGTCGGCTCGCGCAACATGCACAACTACGCGCTGCTCAAGGCGGTCGGGCGCGCGAGGAGGCCCGTGCTGCTGAAGCGCGGCATGGCGGCGACCGTGGAGGAGTGGCTGCTCGCGGGCGAGTACCTGCTCTCGAGCGGCGCGTCGGGCGTGGTCTTCTGCGAGCGCGGGATCCGGAGCTTCGACGAGACCACGCGCAACCTGCTCGACCTCGGCGCGGTCGCGCTCCTGTCGCACGTGATGCGGCTGCCCGTGATCGTCGATCCGTCGCACGGCGCGGGGAGGCGCGACCTCATCGCGCCGCTCGCCCGGGCCGCGCTCGCGGCCGGCGCCGCGGGCGTCATGATCGAGACCCACGAGGACCCGGGCAGGGCGCTGAGCGACGGCCCGCAGGCGCTCGCGCTCGCGGAGCTCGGGTCGATCGTGCGCGAGCTCGGCGGCCGCGGGGGCGGGTCGTGAGCGCCCCGCCCGGCTCGACACCTGGGGCTCCGGGTCGCGCTCCACGTGGCGCGCCCGAGGATCGGCCGCGCGGCGGCAGCGGCCAGATGTTCGACGCGATCGCGAGGCGCTACGACCTCCTGAACCGCGTGCTCTCGCTCGGGCTCGATCAGGGCTGGCGCAGGAAGGCGGCGCGCGCGCTGGAGCTCCGGCCCGGCGCCACGGTGGTCGACCTCGCGACCGGCACCGCCGACCTGGCGATCACGATCGCGCGCGAGCACGGCGCGCGCGTGATCGGGATCGATCCGTCGGAGGGCATGCTCGCGATCGGCCGGGAGAAGGTCCGCGCGGCCGGCCTCGAGGGGCGCATCGAGCTCTACACCGGCGACGCCGAGCGGATCGAGCTCGAGGACCGGAGCGCGGACGGGATCTCGATCGCGTTCGGCATCCGCAACGTGCCGGACCGGCCGCGCGCGCTCCGCGAGATGGCGCGCGTCGCGCGGCCCGGCGGGCGGATCGTGATCCTCGAGCTCACCGAGCCCCGGGGCGGGCTGATGGGCAGGCTCGCGCGGCTGCACGTGCACACGATCGTGCCCGCCGTCGGCGGGGCGATCTCGGGCGCGGCGGAGTACCGCTACCTCCAGGGCTCGATCGCCGCGTTCCCACCGCCGGACGAGTTCGCGGCCATGATGGGCGCCGCGGGCATCGAGGTGCTCGCGGCGCTGCCCCTGACCTTCGGCGCGGCGTGCCTCTTCGTCGGCGCGCCCAGGGGAGCGTGACGTGCCCGAGGCCCGCGCGCGGGGCGCCGTCTCGGGCGCGTCGAACCTCCACGGGGCGTGGGCGCGCCTCTTCCTGCGCGCCGCGTCGCAGGCGGGCGCGCGCGACGTCGTCCTCTGCCCGGGCTCGCGCTCGACGCCCCTCGCGCTCGCCGCGGCCGAGAGCGCCGACCTCCGCCTCCACCCCGTCGTCGACGAGCGCGCGGCCGCCTTCTTCGCGCTCGGCCAGGCGCGCGTCACCGGCCGCCCGAGCCTGCTCGTGTGCACCTCGGGCACGGCGGGCGCCCACGCGCTGCCCGCGGTGATCGAGGCCTCGCAGAGCTTCCTGCCGCTCGTCGTGATCACCGCCGACCGCCCGTGGGAGCTCGCCGATGCCGCGGCGCCGCAGACCATCGATCAGGTCAAGCTCTTCGGTGATCACGCCCGCTGGTCCGTCGAGCTCGGCCTCCCGGATCCCTCGGCCCCGGCGCTCCGCGCGGTGCCGCGCCTCGCCGCGCAGGCCGTCGCGCGCGCGACCTCTCCGACGCCCGGCCCGGTGCACGTCAACGCGCGCTTCCGGAAGCCCCTCGAGCCCGTGGACGCCCCGCGCCCCGAGCCGTGGGAGCCCGCGTGGGAGGCCCTCATGCGCCGCGGCGGGGCGCGCGCGATCCACGCGCGCCCGGCCGTCGATCCGCGCGTGATCGACGAGCTCGCCGGCCTCTGCGCGGGCGCGTCGCGCGGCCTCGTCGTGTGCGGCCCCGCGCCGATCGGCGCCGACCCCGCGCGCGCCCGCCGCGCCGTCGCCGGCCTCGCGCGCCGCCTCGGCTTCCCGCTGCTCGCCGAGGCGACGAGCCAGATCCGCTTCGGCGGCCTCGCCGAGGGCGCGGCCATGCCCTCGGCGTTCGACCTCGTCCTGCGCGCCCCGGCCTTCCGCGCGCGCAGCGCGCCCGACCTCATCCTCGAGATCGGCGCGCCCCCCACCTCCGCCGGCTACGCGGCCTACGTCGCCGAGCACGAGGCTTGCCCGCGCGTGGTCATCGCTCCGCACGGGTGGAACGATCCGTCGAGCTCCGCCGCCGCGATGATCTTCGCCGACCCCGCGGACGTGTGCGACGCCCTCGCGGCGCGCCTGCCCGCCGCGCCGCCGGCGTCGCGCGACGCCTGGTCCGCCGCGTTC
>CAYQYG010000177.1:0-2697 GCA_964421485.1 uncultured Polyangiaceae bacterium
CCCGCGCCGCCCGCGCCGCCGCCGCCCGCGCCGCCGCCGCCCGAGCCGCTGTCGCACGCATCGCCGATACCGTCGCCGTCCGCGTCTTCCTGCAGCGGGTTCGCGACCTGCGGGCAGTTGTCCACGGAGCTCAGGACGCCGTCGCCTTCCGGATCCCCGTCGCCGGGCGTCGCGGCCATGCACGTCGCCCACGTCGTGGACCAGTTCTCGCTCGCCTCGTCCGCGCCCATCACGCCGTTGCCGCCGGACATGACCTGCCCCGTCTCCGCGAAGTCGGCCCGGCACGCGATCCGGAGCGGCGTCGACGCGCTGATGTAGAGCGGCGCGTGGTTCGCGGGGTCGTCCATCGCCTCGGGCAGGTAGGTCGACGTCGTGCCGTTCGCGTCCGGCCCGTCGATCGACACGTTGGTCTTGTTGACCGGCGTGTTGTTGCTCGTGCCGTAGTACACGTAGTCCGCGTCCGAGATCAGATCCGTCACCCCGTCCCAGTAGAACAGCACCACCGGCTCGCCCGAGTTCGTCAGCCCGTAGATCGTCCCCACGGCGCCCGCGTACGGCACGATCATGTCCGGCACCGCGGCGCTCGAGTGCAGCGGATCCGGCGGCGCGATCTCGTAGGTCGGCAGCGCGCCGTAGCCCGTGAAGGTGCCCACGGAGCCGCACGCGTCGAGGAAGCACTGCCCGCCGCCCGTCGAGATCGTCTGGAACTCGCCCGGCTGGATCACCGCGTTCGCGGGGAAGCGGACGATGAAGTCGCTGCTCACCGCCGGCGGCGTGCCCGTGACGACCTGATAGTACGCGGCGTAGTCGGCGAGGTAGTAGTTCGCCAGGCTCACGGGCGCGGGCCCGGGGTTGTAGATCTCCATGTACTCGGCCTCGGTCGGCGAGACCACGACTTCGGAGAGCAGGAGCTTCTCCCCGGCGGCGAGCGCGAAGCCCGGCGAGGCGAGGACGGTGGCGACCGCGAGCGCTGACGAGAACTGCTTCATGTCGACCTCACGCGAAAGGATCCAGGGCGCCCTCCCGGCGAGGGCGCAGCGCATGCTACGCGAGGTTGCGCGCCGCGCGCATCCGATCGACGCTCTCCCCGTGCGCTCCGCCGCGCTCGCCGCCCTGCTCGCGCTCCTCGGCGCCTGCGCGGACCCCGCGCCCGCCGGCCCCCGTCCGGACCAGCGCGCCGACGGCCCGCGCGCCGACGGCCCGCGCGCGCTCCCCTCGTGGTCGCGGGAAGCGCTCCTCCCCTCCTCGCGCCTCCGCGCCCGGGGCGCCGCCCCCGCGGCGTCCGCCGACCCCGCCGCGCTCGCCGAGCTGCTCGCCGCGGCCCCCGACGCCGGCCTGCTCCCCACCGGCGAGGACGGCGGCACCGCGATCGGCACCGACTCCGGCGCGTCCCCCACCGACACCCCCGCCGCTCCCGCCGAGGACCCCCCCGATCACCCGCGCGTCACCATCGGCCAGGTCCAGGTCCAGTCCGAGATGTCGACCCCCGCGATCGAGAAGGCCGCCCGCGCCCAGCTCTACTGGCCCCTGGTCCAGCGCTGCCGCGCCCCCGACGGCCGGATGCTCCCCCCCGAGGTGATCACCCTCTCGTTCACGATCGACCCCGAGGGCTACCTGGTCCCCACGTCGATCGTCGCCACCTCCGCCGACCCGAGGTACGAGGAGGCCGCCGCCTGCATGCGCAAGGAGCTCTCCGGCGCGACCTTCCGCGCCCCGCCCGCCGCGAGGGGGCTCACGACGCGCGTCGACGCGCTGGTGCCCTCCATCGATTGACGCGCCGGCGAGCAGCGAGCGGGAGGGTCACCGCAGGACGAGCCGCTTCTTCTTGACGCCCAGGTTCGACACCGCCGCGCCCACCCGCCGCGACAGCTCCAGCCCGCGCGGCACCACGAGGCCCTCGGGCGGCCCCGTGCGGCCGAACGACCACGCGAGCACCGATCCCTCGTCGTCCCACGCGCTCAGCCGCTCGCGGCCCTCGGAGGGGATCGATCCCGTGATCTCGCGCCGCTCCAGGTCGAGCACCGCGAGGCGGTCGGTCGACGCGAGCAGCAGCGTCTTGCCGTCGGGCGCCGCCGCCGCGTCCTCCCAGATCGAGACGCCCGCGCCCTCCAGCACCCGGTCGCTCACGCCGGAGCGCCGCACCACCTCGACCCCCGTCGCGTCCGCGAAGACCACCTCGCCCGGCGCCGGCCCGTCGGCCAGCACCGTCGCCGGCGGCGTCGCGTACGCGAGCACCCGGACCTCGGTCATCGCGTCGTCCACGCGCGCCACCGCGCCCGAGCTCAGCGCCAGGAGCAGCCCGGCCCCCACGTCGCCGCGCGCCTCGCTGACCCGCACGTCGTGCACGTAGCCGTCCGTGACCGCGATCGTGCGCGGCGCCTCCCCTCCCCCGAGCGGCGTCGCCACCAGGTTGCCGTCGAGCTCCTGCGTGAGCAGCGTCGAGCACGCCCCGTCGACGCCCACCACGAACCCCGCCGTGCGCCGCACCGACGCGAACACCCGATCGGTCGCCACGTCGAAGAGCTCCCACCGCCCGGTCACCGCGCCCGTGGCCGCGCCCGCTCCCGCTCCCGCGTCCGTTTCCGTTTCCGTTTCCGTGACCGCGCCCGTGCCCGTGCCCGTGCCCGTGCCCGTGCCCGTGCCCGTGCCCGCTCCCGTGCCCGTGCCCGCTCCCGTTTCCGCTCCCGCGCCCGCGAC
>CAYQYG010000177.1:2797-16557 GCA_964421485.1 uncultured Polyangiaceae bacterium
CCGTGCCCGCTCCCGTGCCCGTGCCCGCTCCCGTTTCCGCTCCCGCGCCCGCGACCTTGCGCCAGGCCACGATCCGCCCATCGTGGCAGCGCCGCAGCAGGTTCCCTTCCCGCGTGATCACCTGCCGCCCGTCGCGCGCCTCGTAGAGCCGCACCTCCCCGCCGCTCTGCCAGGCCACGAACGCCTCGTCGCGGATGACCTCCACGGTCGACGCCCGCCGGCGCCGCGCCTCCTCGCCGTCCGCGGGCACCGGGTCGCGCCCCTCGAAGTGCAACAGCCGCTTCGTCGCGGGCCCGCCGGGGCCGAACAGGATCATGTCGCGGCTCAGCGCGCGCCCGTCGGGCAGCTTCCAGCCCCCGGCCAGCGTGTGCGGCCCCAGCTCCAGGTCTGCCAGATCGCTCACCTCGCGGTCCGACCGGATCGGCTCGGGCCGCCGCTTGCCGGGCGGCGGCCCGCAGGGCGGCCCCGACGGCGCCGCGTCCCCGGGCGCGCGCCCGCCTCGCCGCAGGTAGTGCCACGCCCCCAGCCCCTTCGCGCCGCACACCCCGATATCGAGCCCGCCCGCGTCCCACCGCGCCGACGCCGGCGCGGGCGCCGTGTCCACCTCGATCAGCGGCTCCCCGGCGCGGCCCGGCGGCGGGGCCATCGCGTGCACCGACGTCCTGCCCGGCTGCACCAGCGCGATCACCGCGTCCCGCGGGCTCCAGCGCCCGAGCACCGCGGGCCCGGGCAGCGACACCTCCCGCTCCTGCCCCCTGGACCCCGCCGCGCCCGGCGCCCACAGCAGCACCCGCCGCCCGAGCGCCGCCGCCACCCGCTCGCCGTCCGGCGACACGTCGAGCACGACGCCCTGGAACCCGTGCCGCGCCACCCCGGCCTCGCCCGGCCGGCGCAGGTCCCAGCGCGCGATCCCGCGATCCGTCGAGCACGCCAGCACCGGCGCCGCCTCGGCCGCGCGCAGCGCCCCCGCGCAGCGCAGCGGCGCGATCGCCGCGAGCGCCGCCGTCCCGTCGTCGCGCAGCCGGAAGACGCGCACCTCGCCGCTCACCGACCGCGTCGCCACCGCCGTGTCGAACGAGAGCGGCACCCGCTCTGCCACGGGCGACTCGTGCGGCCGGAGCGTCGTCACCCGCGCGTCCGCGAACCGCGCCGCCGCCGGATCCTCCGGATCCACGTCGAGATCGAGATCGTCGAAGATCGCCCCCACCTCCGCCGGCGGCCGGAGGTCCGCCACGAACAGCGTGCCCGCCGGCCCGCCGCCGATCACCCACCGGTCGCCCCACGGCATCACCGGCCCCGTCACCGGATCCAGCGTCAGGAACTGCGCGTGCGGCGCCGCCGCGGCCGCCGCCGCGAGGTCGAGCGGCAGCATCGCGTCCGACGCCCCCTGCGCCATCGCCTCCACGACCCACGCCGTCCGGTGATAAGGGTCCTCCGTTCGCCGCGACTTCCCCAGGAGCTCCGCGAGGTCCGCCCGCTGCTCCGCCGCCTTCCGCGCGAGGTCCGCCCCCACCTGCCGCTGCTCCAGCGCCCGCTGCCCCAGGAAGGCCGCCGCGATCGCCGCCGCCCCCAGCGCCGCCACCCCCGCGTTCGCGGCGCTCCGCCACCGCGCCGCGCTCCGGCTGCGCCGCACGAGCTCCCGTTCCCGCCTCGGCGCGCCCCGCTCATCGAGCTCGAGCCCCACGGCCTGCCTGAGCACGTCCCCTCGCAGCAGGAAATCCCGGTGTTGCCCTGACCGCTCCCAGGCGTCCGCCGCCTCCCGCAGCCGCTCCATCAGGATCAGCCGCTCCATGTGGAGCCCCCGCGCCCCCCGGAGCCGCGGCCACGCCGTGAGCAGCGCCTCGTGCGCGACCTCCACGGCCCCGCCGCGCCGCCGCACGAGGTACGCCCGCTCCAGCGCCCCCAGCGCGTCCTCCACCTCGCCGGGCGCCCCTCCGAGCGCCTCGACGAGGTCCGCCTCGCGCCAACGCACCGCGCCCTCGTCGACCCCGCCGAGCCGCAGAAACACCTCGTCCGCGATGCCCTGCGCCGCCCTCGGCATGCCCTCCAGCACCGCGTCCGCGTGCCGCGCCACGGCGCCCCGCACGCCCCCGAGCGCCTGCCAGCCCTCCCCCGTGAGCGCGGCCCCGCCGCCCCGCTCGCGGCGCTCCCACCAGCCCGAGAGCGCGAGCGCCGCGAACGCGAGCCCTGCCGCCCCGCCCCGGAGCTCGCGCTGCACCTCCGCCGCGACGGCCGCCCCCCCCCGGACCTCGACGCCCGCGAGCCGGGCTGGCCCCGTGACGAGGTCCTGCACCGCCGCCACGCCCGGCGGCCCGACGTACCGGAGCGCCCCCCGCAAGCTCGCCCCGAGCGAGGTCGCGAGCAGCGCCCCGGTCCGCTCCTCCCCCAGCACGCCGATGATCCGGAGCCCCCGCCGCGCCCCGCTCCCCGCGATCCACCCGAGCAGCGGCTCGAGCCGCGCCGGCCCCGTCCCGCCCGCCGCCGGCAAATCGAGCAACGTCGCCCGCAGCGCGTCGTCCTCCCCCGTTCGCGCTCCCGTCTCCGCCCCCGTCTCCGTTTCCGTTTCCGTTTCCGCGCCCGTTTCCGCGCCCGTTCGCGCGCCCGTTCCCGCTCCCGCCCCCGTTCCCGCTCCCGCGCGCGCGATCGCCTCCGCGAGCTCCTCCAGCGGATCCACCACCAGCGCGAGCCCCACCGGCGACGCCGCGCACCACGCCGCGACCTCCGCCACGCCTGCCCCCGCGAGCTCCGGCGCCACCCGCGAAAGCGCCGCTGCCAGCGCGTCATCCGGCCTCTCCCCGGGCCGGATCAGCACCTCCACCCAGTCATCCTTCTGGTCCACCCCCTTGCGCCCCAGGTACGGCACCAGCCCTGCCCGGGCCAGCGACGTCTTCCCCGCCCCGCGCGCCCCTTGCAGCACCACGCACGGCTCGAACTCCAGCTCGCGCCCGAGCCGCGAGAGGTCATCGTCCCGCCCGAACAGCAGCCCCTCGGCCTCTGCGGGCAGCGGCGACAGGCCGAAATACGGCGGATCCGCCACCCCGTGCGGCCGCTCCCAGACCTCGTCGAGCAGCGCCCGCAGCCGCCCCGGCGAGACCCGCCGCGCCGCCGGATCCACCGCCAGCAGCCGCTCCAGCAGCGCCACCACGCCGCGCGGCAGGCCGGCTGGATCCGCCGCGAGATCGCGCAGCACGCCGCCCAGCGTCGCGCTCCGGAGCTCGGCCCACCACGCGCTCACGCAGGTGGGATCGCGCCAGTCCGCCGGCTCGTCCGGGACCGCCTGCGGCAGCCGGCCCGTGGCGAGCTGGACCACGCACACGGCGAGCGCGTACGCATCGGTCGCGGCCGACGGGGGCTCCAGCTCGAGCACCTCCGGGGCGATGAACCCCGGGGTGCCGACCACGCCGCGGACGGTCTTGTGGCGTGTCTGCGCGACCTCGTCGGCGCGGTGCGTGGCGGCGTAGGCGGCCTGGGCGGCGGTGGCGCTCTGGGGCGTCGGCCCCGGCGGCGTGTGCGGGGGGCGCGCGAGCGCCGGCGGCGCGGGGGACGCGCGGCTGAGCGGCGCGGCGCCGTCGGCGCGGCGGGAGATCCCGAAATCGAGCACCTTGACGGCGCCGTCGCCGGTCAGGAACAGGTTGGCGGGCTTGAGATCGAGGTGGACGATGCCGCGGGCGTGGATGACGTCGAGGGCCCCGGCGACGTCGCGGGCCCAGGCGAGGACGCGGCGCCAGGGGATACGGCCGCGGGTCCTCTGGAGATCGGCGAGCGTGCCGCCCTCCAGGAGCTCCATGGCGACGAACGGGGCCGGGGCCTGGTCGGGGGCCGCGCCGCCGAGGAGGCCGGCGGCGTAGACGGTCACGAGGGACGGGTGCCTGAAAGAGGCGAGGAGCTTGGCTTCCTGCGCCCAGTTCGCGGCCGTCGCGAACCCGGAGACGAGGAGCTTGAGGGCGACGTCCCTGAACGGGGCGCCGTCGGGCAGGAGCTCCTCGGCGCGCCACACGTCGCCGAAGCCGCCGCGCCCCAGGCGTGCGCGGAGGCGGTAGCGGCCGTCGAGGACCTCTCCGGGGCCCCGGTCCCGGACCGCCGGGAGCGAGACGGCGGCGGGCTCGCTGCCTCCGCTGCGCTCCTCGACGAGGGTGGGATCCAGCGATTCCATCGGGGACCACGGTATCACCGCGGGCCGGGGAGGTGGCTATGGGGATCGGCGGCACGCCTCGGCGTGATCCTCGCCCCGCCCTGCCCGCCGCGGCGGAGGGTGCGGCGGTCGTGCTGGTGGCCGAGCTCGCGCAGGGACGCGTGCATCAGGAAGGAGGTCATCGCGGGCCGTATGGGGCCAGGAGGAGAGGACGTTCACGCCGTCGTGGCGATAGCAGCCGTCGAAATCGCCGGCGCCGCGGTCGAGCACGATCGCCTGAATGCCGGCGCCGAGCGCGGGCCGCTCGGGCAAAGCGCGGGGCGTGATCTTGCGGCGGAGCATGCGGAGTGGGCGAGAGGTGACCATGGTCCATGAAATGCATGGAGCGCAGGAAACGGGCCTCGCCCGGGCTTCCGTGCGAGACTCGCGCGCCGAGAGGACGATGATGCGCCCGACCCTGACGATCTCCGCCCGCACCTGCCCAGCCCTCCTGCTCGCCGCGCTCGCGACCGGCTGCGGCGTCTCGCAGGAGGCTTATGACAAGGCCATTGACGGCGCGCACCGCGCCCGTATCGAGGCCTCGCAGCGCGGCGCGGAGGTCACGGCGTTGCGCGCGCAGGTCTACCGCCTCGCCGCCGATCTCCAGGACCGCGACGTCCGCCTCTCGGACGCGACCACTGCGCAGGCCGGCATGATCCGGAAGCTCGACGAGCTGGCCCTCCTGAACGCCGAGCTCTCGGAGCGCCTCCGCAAGGCGGGCCAGAGCGTCGCCGAGCTGGCGGGCGAGCGCGGCAGCCTCTCCGCCGCGCTCGCCGAGACCCGCGCCCGCCTCGAGGAGCTCGCCCGCCAGCAGGCCGCCGCCGAGGCCCGGGCCGCGCAGTTCCGCGACCTCGCCGCCCGCTTCCAGAGGATGATCGACGCCGGCCAGCTCCGCGTCGCGATCCGCGACGGCCGCATGCTGATCGAGCTCCCGAACGACGTGCTCTTCGACTCCGCGAAGACCGACATCAAGCCCGCCGGCCGCGCCGCGCTCGTCGAGATCGCCGGGGTGCTCGCCGGCATGCCCGGCCGCAAGCTCCAGGTCGCCGGCCACACCGACAACGTGAAGATCAAGGGCAACCGCTTCGCCTCGAACTGGGAGCTGTCCACTGCCCGCGCCCTCGCGGTCGTGAAGCTCCTCGTCGAGAGCGGCGTGCCCCCCGAGAGCCTCTCCGCGGCCGGTTATGGAGAGTTCTCCCCCGCGGTCGCGAACGACACCCCCGAGAACCGCGCGAAGAACCGCCGCATCGAGATCGCCCTCATCCCCGCCCTCGACGAGATGGTGAAGCCCGCGCCCGAACGCTGAGGGCCAGGCACGCCCCCTCCAGGTCTCCGCGGCCGCTTCCGCGGCCGCTTCCGTGACCGCTTCCTCGGCCGTTTCCGCGCCCGCAACCGCGCCCGCGACCGGGCGCGCGGCCCCCCTGGACGCCGCGCCTTGGTCGCGCGTACCCTCCCGGCGTGCGCCCCCCGCGATCCCTCCGCCGCTTCCTCATTGCATTCTCCCTCGCCCCGCTCGCCGCCGGCTGCGGCGACGACGCCGCGCCCCCTGCCCACCACGCCCCCGACGCGCGCATCACCGCGGCCCCCGAGCAATGGACCTGGGTCCCCTTCGACGACGCCTTCTGCGCCGACGGCAACCCCACCGGCCTGGCCGTCAACCTCACCGATCGCGGCCCGAACGCCGTCATCTTCCTGATGGGCGGCGGCGCCTGCTGGGACTACCAGAGCTGCTATGAATCCGAGCGGGCCACCTACGTCGCCTCGGGCTTCGTCGAGACCGACATGCCGTTCCTCACCGTCGCCACGAACGCCGTCGGCCTCGCGATCCGCGACGACCCCGAGAATCCATTCAGGAACGACAGCGTGATCGCGGTCCCTTATTGCACCGGCGACGCGTTCACCGGCAGCCGCACGACGGTCTATGACGGCCGCGAGACGAGCCATGTCGGCCACGCCAACGTGATGGCCTATCTCCGCCGCATCGTCCCCACGTTCCCGGACGCCGAGCGCATCACGGTCGTCGGCGTCAGCGCCGGCGGCATCGGCGCTGCCTTCAACTGGTGGCACATCCAGCAAGCCTTCGGCGACATCCGCGTCGACATCATCGACGACTCCGGCCCCGCCCTGCCCGCCCCATATCTCAAGCCCGAGCTCGAGCAGACCTGGCGAGACGCCTGGGGGCTGGACGAGGGCCTGCCTCCCGGCTGCGCCGAGTGCAAGGACGCGCTCGACGCGCTCATCACCTGGTCCGCCGAGCAGGCCCCGAGGAGCCGCGGCGCGCTCCTCTCTTACATGGCCGACAGCGTGCTCCCGGGCTTCATGGGCATCTCGGACGCCGAGTTCACCGCCGGCCTCGACGCGCTCGCCGCAGCGCGCCTCGAGGGCCTCCCCCGGGTCCGCTATTTCTTCGTCGAGGGCAGCGGCCACGTGCTCACGCCCATCCCCGACGTCGAGCAGAACGGCGTCCGCCTCTGGGACTGGATCCCCCAGATGGTGAGCGACGATCCGGCCTGGGCCAGCGTGCATCCGTGACGCTTCCGTGCCCGCGCACGCTTCCGTGCCCGCGCCCGGTCTCGAATTCGCCGGATCACCGCGCGGGGTCGGTCTCTATGGCCGCCTCCTGCGCATCCCCGCGAGCGCCGCGAGGCCGGCGGCCGCCCAGCCCCACGCGTCGCCCTGGCCGCCGAGCGGACCATCCACCGAGCACGCGCCCTGCGAGATCGGCGGCGGCGGATCCGCCAACCCCCCTCCGGTGCTCCCGGTCCCCGTCCCCGTCCCCCCCGAGCTCGACGAGCTGGACGTGGAACCGGCGCAGACCGTGGTCTGGGTATCGACGGGATCGCCGGGGTTCGAGGCGATGCCCTCCTGCGGCGTCGCCCCCATCGTCCACTCGCAGCAGGGATCACCGACCTCCTCGCCGTTGGTCGCCCCGTCGCCGTCCGCGTCCTGCGAGCAGTTATCGGGCCAGAAGGCCGCCAGATTGCTGGGCGTGTAGCCATTCTCGATCGCGGTCCCGAAGGGATTGCGGTCGCCGCCCCCCGCCCCGGCCGGGTGGCAGTAGATACACGCCTCGGTCCCGGTGGTGCCGTTCGGGAAAGCGGGCCCGTACTGCGACAAGGCCGCCGCCGTCCCGCCCAGCGTCAGCAGCCCCAGCGCGACACCCAGCGACACGACCAAGGAAGGAGCTCGCATGACACACACCATACCACACGCATCATGAATTCGTGTGGAAGATCCAGCGCGCGGGCGCCGGGATTGCGCCGGGCCCTCGGTATTTATTCGCCATTGCTGTACGCCGGCGGCGCCGGGGCGCGGGGGACGCGCGAGCGTCGATCGACACGGACCGGGGGCGCCCGCTAGGCTGGCGGTCGCTCGGGGTCTGGACACGCACGGAGGAATGCCTTGGACCGCACCCTGTATCGCGAGGAGCACGACATCTTCCGCCGATCGTTCCAGCGCTTCGTGGAGCGCGAGGTCAAGCCCCACCAGGCGCGGTGGGGCGAGGCTGGGATCGTGGACCGCGAGGCGTGGCGCAAGGCGGGCGAGGGCGGGTTCCTCTGCCCGTGGCTCGAGCCCTCGTACGGCGGGCCGGGGGGCGACCTGCTCTGCTCCTGCGTGATCATCGAGGAGCTCGCGTACGCGTACGAGACAGGCTTCGCGATGTCCTTGCACTCGGACATCGTGGTGCCGTACCTCCACGAGTTCGGGACCGAGGAGCAGCGCCGGCGCTGGCTGCCCGGGTGCGCGTCGGGCGACCTCGTGACCGCCATCGCCATGACCGAGCCGGGCGCCGGCAGCGACCTCGCCGGCATCTCCACGACCGCCGTGAAGGACGGCGGCGCCTACGTCCTCCACGGGTCGAAGACCTTCATCTCCAACGGGACGCTCTGCGACCTCTGCGTGGTCGCCGCGAAGACCGACCCGGATCCGGCGAACGCCCACCGGGGGATCTCGCTCTTCGTCGTGGAGGCCGGGACGCCGGGGTTCGTCAAGGGGAAGCGGCTCGCGAAGATGGGGATGGCCTCGCAGGACACGTCGGAGCTCGCGTTCGAGGAGTGCCGCGTGCCCGCGGCGAACCTCCTCGGCGAGGAGGGGCAGGGCTTCCTGATGCTCATGCGCAAGCTGCAGCAGGAGCGGCTCGTCGTCGCGGCGAGCGCGCAGGCGACGGCGGAGGCGGTCCTCCGCGACACGATCGCGTACTGCAAGGACCGGCAGGCGTTCGGCAAGCCCCTCTCGAAGCTCCAGAACACGCGCTTCAAGCTGGCCGAGTGCGCGACGAAGGTGGAGGTCGGGCGCGCGTTCCTCGACCGGCTCGTGGCCGATCACGTCTCGGGCAAGCACCTCGTCAAGGAGTGCTCCATGGCGAAGCTCTGGCAGACCGAGATGCTGGGGCAGGTCGTCGACGAGTGCCTCCAGCTCTTCGGCGGGTACGGGTACATGCTCGAGTACCCGGTGACGCGGGCGTACATGGACGCGCGCGTGCAGCGCATCTACGCGGGCACGAGCGAGATCATGAAGGTGATCATCGCGAAGCAGCTCGACCTGTGAGCGCGCGCGGCCGGGGAGCCGGCCGGCGGCGCGGCTCCACCGGCCCCGTGAGCCTGGGGCCGAGGATCAGTCCCGGTCGCCGTCCTCGTCGAGCGGCGGGAGGCCGCGGGCCTTGCGGGCCATGCGGTCGTCGATGCGGCGCTGGAGGTCGGGCGGGATCTCCTGGAGCTGGCGGCCGCGCATCCAGCGCATGACCTGATCGCCGAGCCCGGGCTGCTCGTCGACGTAGCGGAAGTCCCACGAGTCGGTGAGCGTGCGCTCGGAGCGCGTCGCGGCGGCCCCGCACGCGAGCGGCCAGGCGCGGGGCGCGTACGTGTACGGCGTGTAGTCCGGGGTCGACGTGAACATGTCGAGCGGCAGGGCCGCGTTCTTCACGACGACGTTCGGGTACGGCAGGCCGAGCACGTGCGCGAAGAGCTTGTGGAGCGAGGCGACGTCGATGTGCGCCTTCGAGACGTAGCCGCGCTTGATCCACGGCGAGGCGAGGACGAGCGGCGTCCGGTGATAGTCGACGTGATCGCCGCCCTGCTGCGGGTCGTCCTCGGTGATGACGAGGAGCGACGAGGCCCAGAGCGGGCTGTGCGAGAGGGCGTCGAGCACCATGCCGGTGGCCTCGTCGTTGACGGCGCACATGGTCTCGGCCGTGGGGTTGTCCGGCGAGACGCCGAGGGTGTGGTCGTTCGGCAAGGTCATGTAGACGAACCGCCCGAGGTCGCAGGCGACGCGGAGGCGGCCCGCGACGTGGCAGGCCTTCTCGATGTCGCTGTAGCCGATGTTCTGGAACGGGCCGCCGGGATAGCGGATGTCGATCGGGTTGCGATCGGGCGGGAGCTCGGCCGGGCTGCCGACGATCTCGCCCAGGATGTCGTAAGGGACGTCGTTCCTGCCGAGCCAGTCGAAGAGCGAGCCCTCCTCGGGCATGCCGACGTCGCCCACGCCGCAGAGGCCGACAGCCCGCGAGTCCGAGCTCCACGTGCGCTCGCAGATGTCGCTCGAGCGGCCGTACGTGGTCCACTGGTGGCCCTGCGAGGACTGGACGGCGAGGTTGTAGAAGTTGTCCGCGATCGTGAAGGCGCGGCCGATGTCCCGGAAGTTCTTCCAGATCCGGTCCATGTCCTCGCTGCTGGCCTTCATCGCGTAATCCGGATCGCCCTCGACGCCGGCCATGTCGCCCATGAGTGCGTCGAAGGTCTTGTTTTCGCGGACGATGAAGATGATGCGGTCGATGACGGGCGAGGGGCCGCCGGTGTTGGTGGCAGGCACGGGGAAGTCGGAGGCGCCTGCGGGGCAGTCGATGGTGGGGTAGCCGGGGCGCTCCCCCACGGCGGCGGCGGTGCGCACCTCCGTGTCGCCCGCGGCGAGATCGGCGGCGGACGGGGGCGGGATGCGCTGCACGCTGCCGCGCATGAGGGACCAGCCGTCGCCCTCGCCGATCGGGAGCTCGGCGTCGAAGGCGCCCATGCCGCCGCCGCGCATGTTCACGACCGTGAGGGCGCCGTCCGGGTGCACGGCGATGCCGCTCGGCCACCACGAGGAGGGGAGGCGGCCCGCAGGGCTGAGCGCGGGCGGGGCGGCGGTGAGGTCGACGTCGTACGCGGCGACGGCGTTGATGCCGGCGAGGACGGCGTAGAGGCGGCCCGCGACAGGGTCGAAGCCGAGGCCGGAGACGTCGAGGCCGCGGAGGCCAGGCTCGAAGTCGACAGGCACGGAGGTGACGTCGCCGGAGACGCGGTCGATGATCGAGAGGGTCTCGCCGAGGTCGTTCGCGACCGCCATCCAGCGGCCGTCGAGGAAGGCGATCCCCTGCGGGTTCTTGTCGGTGTCGAAGGCGCGGCCGACCGCAGGCGCGGCCGGATCGTCGAGCTCGATCTCGAGGACCTTGCGGCCGCCCCAGACCGAGACGTAGGCGCGCGCGCCGGCCGCGTCGGCCGGATCGAAGTAGACGCCGAAGGTCTCGCGCGCGCCGGTGTCGACCTCGCCGAGCTTCGCCCTGTAGGTCGGCGAGGCGGGGTCCGTGTCGTAGACGAGCACGCGCGTGTCGTCGACGGGGCTGACGACGAGGCGCCTGCCGTCAGGGCTCGCGGCGACGCCGGCGACGTAGTAGCCGCCGCCGTCCTGGGCCGGCGGGAGCTCGAGCGAGGCGGCGTCGTCGCGCGCGAGCGCGCCGGTGGCAGGATCGAGCGAGAGGGCCTGCACGACGCCGTAATCGGTGGCGACGTAGGCGCGCCCGGGCGGGACGACGGCGATCGCGGCGTTGAGGTACTCGGGCGGCGAGAGCTTGACGATGCCGGTGACGGGGTTGCCCGCGCCGATCTGGGCGGTGTCGACGGCGCGCACGGCGTGATCGGCCTTGCCGGTGTCGACGGTGAGCACGTACGGGGTGCCGGTGACCGCGGCGACGGCGACGGTGGTGCTCCCCTCGAGGTCGTCGAAGATCCACTCGGCCCCCGCGGGCTTGGCGTCGCGGCCGTCCGGCAGGTGATGGGTGCCCTGGCCCGCGCTCGGGCGGAGGAGCGCGTCGGCGGCAGGCTCGGTGGCGGCGCAGCTGCCGGGCTTGACCGCAGGATACGAGCCGTCCCACGCGGGGCAGGTCTCGAGGTGCGGTATGGAGGCCCACGGGCCGAGCGAGGGGCAGACGTATGGGGTGGTCGCCTCGGGGCAGGTCTCGTTGGGGCAGACGTACGCGCACGAGGTCGGCGCAGTGAGGTACGGATCGAGGTTGACCGAGGGGGTGGGCGCGGCGCTCTCGTCGTCGCCGCAGCCGGCGGCGAGCAGGGCCAGGGGGAGCGCGAGGAGCGGGAGGGCTGTGCGGGCGCGGGGCGGCATGGGATAGAAGCATGGGAGCCCCGCGGGCGCGCAGATGTCAATCGCTCCGCCGGAAATCTCGCGAGGATCAGAGGAAAGAGAAGAGAGAGTGAGATTCACAGGGAGGCGGGGAGACGGGGAGAGAGATTTCTCAGAATTTTCTTCTCTCTCTCCCCGCCTCCCCGCCTCCCTGTGAACCCTCTCTTCTCTCCTCTCTTCTGATCTCACCGCGAGATTTTGGCGGGTAGCACTAGAGTGCGCGCCGATGATGCCTGCGCCCGCGATGCTGGCGCGCACCGTCGCCCTGGCGATCGCCCTCGGCGCGTGCGCGGGAGGACCCATGACGAGCGAGATGAACGCGCCGCGGCCCGAGGGGCCGCCCGGTCCGCGAGCGCAGCCCGCGGCGCCCGCAGACCTCGTGCTGACCGGGGGGACCGTGATGACGATGGCGCCCGAGCAGCCCCGCGCCGAGGCCGTCGCGGTGCGCGGCGGGCGCATCGCCGCGGTCGGCAGCGCGGCCGAGGTGGGGGCGCTGATCGGCCCGGGGACGAAGGTGATCGACCTCCACGGGCGGCCCGTCACGCCGGGGCTCGTCGACGCGCACTGCCACCTGTACGGCCTCGGGGCGTCGCTCGAGGCGCTCGCGCTGCGCGGCATGAAGAGCCCGGCCGAGGTCGCGGAGGCCGTGCGGCGCGCGGCCGCGGCGCGCGCCGAGGGGGAGTGGATCACCGGGCGCGGCTGGGACCAGAACCTGTGGAGCCCGGCGGAGTTCCCCGGGCACGAGCCGCTCGACGCCGCGGCGCCGCGGCACCCGGTCGCGCTCCGGCGCGTCGACGGCCACGCGCTCTGGGCGAACAAGGCCGCGCTGCGCGCCGCAGGCGTCGGGCGCGACACGAAGGACCCGCCGGGCGGCAAGATCCTCCGCGACGCGCGGGGCGAGCCGACGGGGGTGCTCGTCGATCACGCGATGGACCTCGTCGAGGCGAAGATCCCGCCCGAGCCGGCCGCGGTGCGCGAGCGGCGGATCCTGCGCGCGGCCGAGATCGCGCTCTCGCTGGGGCTCACGGGCGTGCACGAGATGGGCATCGACGACGCCACGGTCGCCGTCTACCGCGCGCTCGCCCGCGAGGGGCGGCTGCCCATCCGCGTGTACGCGTACCTCTCGGGCGAGGGCCTGATCGACGGGCTCGGATCGCGCAGGCCGGACGCCGATCCGGACGGGACCGCGACGTTCGTGCTGCGCGGGGTGAAGCTCTTCGCGGACGGCGCGCTCGGCTCGCGCGGCGCGGCGCTGCTCGCGCCGTACGAGGACGACCCGAAGAACGCAGGGCTCACGCTGATGCCCGCGGAGGGGCTCGAGCGGGCGGTGAAGGCCGCCGCGGACGCGGGGTTCCAGCTCGCGGTGCACGCGATCGGCGACCGCGCGAACCGCGAGGCGCTCGACGCGTTCGAGGCCACCGGCCGGGGCGCGGCCGCGCGCTTCCGGATCGAGCACGCGCAGATCGTCGCGCCCGAGGACCTCCCCCGCTTCGCGCGCCTCGGCGTGATCGCCTCGATGCAGCCGGCGCACGCGACGAGCGACATGCCCTGGGCCGAGGCCCGCGTCGGCCCGGCGCGGATCGGCGGCGCGTACGCGTGGCGCTCGATGCTCTCGAGCGGCGCGCACGTGGCGTTCGGCTCGGATTTCCCCGTCGAGGAGGCATCGCCCCTGCTCGGCGTCTACGCGGCCGTGACGCGGCAGGACGCGCGGGGCAACCCGCCCGGCGGCTGGCGCGCGGAGCAGCGCCTGACGCTCGACGAGGCGCTCCGCCTGTTCACCGCGGAGCCGGCCTACGCGGCGTTCGCCGAGGCCCACCGCGGCCGCATCGCGCCGGGCTTCATCGCCGACCTGACCGTCTTCGACCGGCCGCTCTCGCCGGACCGGAGCCTGCTCGAGGCGAAGGCCGATCTCGTCGTCGTCGGCGGCGCGATCGCGCGCTAGCGCCGCCGCCATCTGGTCTATGCTGGCCGCTCGCTCGCCCGCTCCGCGAGCACTGGCAGGTGCAGCTTGCGCTCCTTCACACGTCCTTCCGCCTGGGCCGGCCTCTTCGCGCTCTCGCTCGGCGCCTTCGCCGCGTGCGGCGAAGACCCCGTGGAGTTCACCCCCCCGTCCACCGGCGGCGCCGGCGGGCAGGGCGGCGCCGGCGGGCAGGGCGGCGCCGGCGGGCAGGGCGGCGCCGTGGCCCCGCCGGACGCG
>CAYQYG010000178.1:0-16494 GCA_964421485.1 uncultured Polyangiaceae bacterium
CCGCGGTAGGCCAGGTCCACCAGTCCTCCATGGTCCTCGGCCCGATGCCCCGCCGGCCGCGCGGCATGAGCACCGTGAGCCCGTACCGCGCGCCCGCCAGCGCCGCGCCCCGCTGCTGCGCCCATTGCCATCCAGAGTCCGGCTGGATCACGCCGTGCAGAAAGAGGACCAGCGTCTGCGGGCCGGGCGGCGCCTTCGCAGGCGTGAACGCGCAGACATCCCCGGGCAGGGTGACCAGCTCGGGCGCGCACCAGGGCGCGCCGGGCGCAGGCGCAGCGGGCGGCGCCCCCGCGGCGTTCGCGGCGCCCTCGTCCGCGGACACGCGCGCCGCGCTCATCGCGAGCGCGCCGAGGAGGACGGGCAGGAGGGCGCGGCGCATGGGCGGATCATCGTAGTCGAAAGCGCGCGCTCGAGCGCGCCGGATGTCGCGCCGGCGCGAGGGAGGATCCGGTTGTCAAGGATTTTATGGCCCAGGCGCGCAGCTCCGCCGGATCGTCCCGCTTCGGCGTGGCCCCTGGCTCTCCCAGAGCGCGGTGAGTTTCCGGACACGCTCCCAGGTGCTAGGAGTCGCAATCAGCGGGCGCGGCCAGCCCGGCGCGCCGCGGGGAATGGACATGTATTCCATCGAGAGGAAGCCCTTCGGCTACTGGCTGACGTTCGGCGGGACCATCGACCGCGCCGAGATGAGCGCGTGGGTCGAGGAGTCCAGGCGCGTGCTCGCCGAGGCGCCCGCGGCGTTCGGGGCCTTCGTCGACATGCGCACCCTCGCGCCGCTCACCGACGACGCCCAGGTCGCCATGCGCGAGGGCCAGCGGTTCTACAAGGAGCGCGGCATGACCCGCTCCGTCGTCATCCTCTCCAGCGCCGTCCTGACGATGCAGTTCCGCCGCATCGCCAAGGAGACCGGCATCTACGAGTGGGAGCGCTACATCAACGCCAGCAAGGAGCCCGCCTGGGAGGCCGTCGGCCTGCGCTGGGTGATCGACGGCGTCGATCCCGACCAGGGCTGACGTCCCGTCCTCGCCGGCGCCCGCGACGCCGCGTCAGCGCTCTTGGAGCGCGGGTCGGGTCATGCTGAGCTGACGTCGACATGAGCCACATCAAGCTCGACCCCGAGGCCGAAGGCCGCCTGCCGCACCTCCAGAGCGCCCTGGCGATCCAGAACCGGGTCCTCGAGGCCTCGTACGCCTTCAGCTCGGCGGTGTCGAGCGAGCTCAAGATGGAGCCCCTGTGCGACCTCGTCGTCGAGCAGCTCGCGGACATCTTCCACGCCGAGACGACGATACTCCTCTTTCACGACGAGGCGAGCGGCGAGCTCTACGTCAAGCGCTGCAAGGGCAGGATGCCCATCGACCCGAGCGGCCTGCGCCTGCGCAGGGGCGAAGGGGTCGTCGGCCAGTCCTTCGAGGAGCGGCGCCTCATTTACCGCCGCGGCGAGCTGACGCCGTGGGGCCCGGCGAGCCCCGCGGATCCCCTCGCCTCGGCGCACCCGATCGCCGCGGCCCCGCTCACGGTCCCCGAGGGCAGCCGCACGAGCGAGCCCGAGGCCGCCCCGGCGACCGCCGCCGTGCCGCTGCTCGCCGAGCAGAAGGTCAAGGGCGTCGTCGCGATCACCTGGCCCGAGGGCGCCGAGCGCCCCGACGAGGAGGACCTCAAGATGCTGGGCGTGCTCTCCGGCCAGATCGCGACGGCCATCGATAACGCCTGGCTCTACAGCGAGCTGACGCGCTTCAACGAGGGCCTCGAGCAGAAGGTGCGCGAGCGCACCGCCGAGCTCAACGAGAGCAACCGCCAGCTCTCGGCGACCGTCGAGGAGCTCAAGCAGACCCAGACCCAGCTCGTGCAACAAGAGAAGATGGCGAGCCTCGGTCAGCTCACGGCGGGCATCGCCCACGAGCTCAACAACCCGCTCGCTTATTCGATCAACAACATCGCCCTCGTCGAGGAGCGGCTCAGGGCGATGAGCGTGCGCTTCAAGCTCGCGTCGGTGCGGCTCGACCTCCACTCGACGCTCTCGCTCGCGGACAAGGTCTCCTCCGCCCTCGCCTTCATCGACTCGCTCGCCGAGCTGCCCGCCTACAAGGAAGACGTCAAGTGGTTCAAGAGCGAGGCGTCGGGGCTCGGGCTCGAGGAGAAGCTCGCGCTCATCCAGGAGTTCCTGCGCTACGTCGAGGTCAGCGAGGAGAAGCTGACCCCGCGCGAGGAGCTCCTCGGCGGCATCAAGGGCCTGCTCGAGCGCGCCCGCGACGGCCTCGGCCGCGTCAAGACGATCGTCCTCGACCTGCGCAGCTTCTCGCGGCTCGACGAGGCCCAGTTCCAGACGGCGGACATCGACGCCGGTATCGCGAGCACGCTCGCCATCGTCGCGCACCTCGGCAAGGAGCGCGGCGTGGCCATCGAGCAGGTGCGCGGGCTCGAGGCGCCGTACGCGTGCTACTCGGCCAAGCTCAATCAGGTCGTCCTGAACCTCGTCACCAACGCGCTACAGGCGACCGAGCGCGGCGGGCGCGTCACCGTGAGCACGGCGGAGACGGAGCACGGCCCGCGGATCGAGGTCTGCGACACGGGCAGCGGCATCCCCGAGGCCAACCTGACCAAGATCTTCGACCCGTTCTTCACGACCAAGCCCGTCGGCCAGGGGACCGGGCTCGGCCTGAGCATCAGCTACAAGATCATCGAAGAGCACAAGGGCACCATCAAGGTGGAGAGCAAGGTGGGCGCAGGCACGAGGTTCACCATCCAGCTCCCGCCGCGGACACGCTGAACAACTCGAGGAGCTGTGATGAGCCGGAACGAGCGAGAGAGCAAGCGAAAGGTCGTCCCCTTCAAGGCCAAGGTCGTCGAGCCGATCCGGCTCATCCCGCGCGAGCAGCGCGAGAAGGTCATCGCCGAGGCCGGCCACAACATGTTCAACATCAAGGCCGAGGACGTCTACATCGACCTGCTCACCGACAGCGGCACGGGGAGCATCAGCAACGCACAGCTCGCGGGCATGATGATGGGCGACGAGTCCTACGCCGGGTCGCGCAGCTTCAGGCGGCTCGCCGAGACCTTCGCCGAGCTGACGGGCGTGCCCTACGTGCTGCCGTCCCACCAGGGGCGCGGCGCCGAGAAGGTCCTGAACTCCGTGCTCGTCAAGAAGCACCGCGTCGTGCCGGGCAACTCGCACTTCGACACGACGAAGGCGCACATCGAGTTCGCCGGAGGCCGCTGCGTCGACTGCACGATCAAGGAGGGCAAGAGCTCCGAGATCGTCCACCCCTTCAAGGGCAACCTCGACCTCGAGAAGCTCAAGGCGACGATCGAGGAGTTCGGCCCCAAGCAGATCGCCTACATCCTCATCACGGTGACCTGCAACTCCGGCGGCGGCCAGCCCGTGTCGATGGAGAACATCCGCGCCGTCAGCGAGATCGCGCGCGGAAGCGGCATCAAGGTCTTCTTCGACGCGGCGCGCTTCGCCGAGAACGCCTACTTCATCAAGGAGCGCGAGCCGGGCTTCGAGGACAAGTCGATCCGCCAGATCGTGCGCGAGATGTTCGACTGCGTCGACGGCTGCACGATGAGCTCCAAGAAGGACGCGATCGTGCCCATGGGCGGGCTCATCGCCACGCGCGACGCGAAGCTCTACGAGGCGCTCAAGATCCCGACCATCCTCTTCGAGGGCTTCTTCACCTATGGCGGCATGAGCGGCATGATGATGGAGGCCCTCGCCCAGGGCCTCGAGGAGGTCGTCCAGGAGGAGTACCTCGAGCACCGGATCGGCCAGGGGCGCATGCTCGGCAGTTGGCTCAAGGAGGTCGGCGTGCCCATCGTCGAGCCCGTGGGCGGCCACGCCGTGTTCATCGACGGGCGGCGCTTCTTCCCCGAGGTCCCCGAGGATCAGTTCCCGGCGCAGCTCCTCTGCGTCGAGCTCTACCGCGAGGGCGGCGTGCGCCCCGTCGAGGTCGGCGCCAACCTCATCGGCCGCGACCCCGACACCGGCGAGAACATCCGCCCGGCCCTCGATCTGTGCCGGCTCGCGCTGCCGCGCCGCGTCTACGGCAAGGAGCACCTCGAGTACATCGTCGACGTCGCCGACACGGTCCGCAGGACCGAGGGCAAGCGGCGCACGGGGCTCATGTTCGACAAGGAGCCGGCGGGCATCCGCCACTTCGTCGCGACGTTCAAGTACGTTTGATGAGAAGGGGACAAGACATGAGCGGCGGTTGGAAAGAGTTTCGCAAGACTGGCAAGCTGACCGAGGAAGAGAACATCAAGAAGCTCGGGCTCCTCGTCGTCGACGACGAG
Source organism: uncultured Polyangiaceae bacterium (assembly GCA_964421485.1). Lineage (GTDB taxonomy): Bacteria > Myxococcota_A > Polyangia > Polyangiales > Polyangiaceae > CAYQYG01. The sequence goes on from CAYQYG010000178.1 coordinate 4,288, forward strand.
GCCGAGATCGTCGCGTCGCTGCGCGAGACCTTCTCGCGGCACTTCGACATCTATCACGCCACCTCGGCGTCGGACGCCCTGGAGATGTTCAAGCAGCATCAGCCGCGGCTCGTCATCTCCGATCAGCGCATGCCGGAGATGACGGGCATCGAGCTCCTCTCCCGCATCAAGAACATCAACCCGTCGACGGTGCGCATCCTGCTCACCGGCTACAGCGACATCAACGTCGTCATCGAGGCGCTCAACGACGATCTGCTGTGGAAGTACGTCGCCAAGCCGTGGGACTACGAGAAGCTCAAGGCGATGCTCCTCGAGGCGGCGCGCCGCTGCATCAAGGAGGACGGGGCGAGCGCCGAGGAGTACGGCTTCAACGCCGGGTTCCTCGGCATGTGACGCCGTCGCCCGCGCCCGGCGCGCCCGCGGCGCTCCGGGCCGGGGCCGCCGCGCGCGCCGCCACGGGCGAGGATCAGAACCGGGCCTGGACGCTCGTGCCGAAGCCCAGGAAGTCGGGCTTGATGAAGGTGCGGAGGGAGGTCGTGCCCTCGGAGGGGTCGCGCTCCACGAAGGTGCCGTTGTTGTCGCGCACGTACTGGACCCAGCCGATCGCGGAGAGGATGCGGCTGATGTCCCACTTCAGGCTGAAGCGGGCCTGGAGGATGGGGACCGCCGCCTTGTTCGCGGGGAGGATCGCGATGTTGCCCTGCTCGCGGACCACGACGGTGCGCTCGATCGGGGCGCTCGCCGAATGGGTGGTGATCGATTTGAACGTCGCAGGGACCTGGAGGCCCACGCCGATGCCGGGGGTCAGGTGGGCCGCCTCGACGAAGTAATCGGCGGCGGCCGCGAAGAAGAGCTCGTCGGTCGCCTCGGCGGAGCCCCCGCCCTCCGGGATGGTCTGGAAGGGGATGAAGCTCGGCTGGTTGCGGAGGACGAAGGGGAGATCGCGGTAGATGCCGGTCAGGCTGAGGCGGAAGAAGCCGCTCTTCATGTTGCCCTGCAGCGCGGCGGCGCGGGCGTCCTGGATCGCCGTGGAGCCGGCCGCCTCGAAATCCTTGAGGTGCTGCGAGAGGTTCGATCCCTCCAGGCTGATCGCCCAGGTGGTCTTGCCCGCCTCGTAGGTCTCGGGCTTGAAGATGATCTGGGGCTTGTTGGGGTCGTTGCGATAGAGCTGGAAGTCGATCGACTGCGGGACGGGCATGTCCTTGTGGTGGACCACCACCCGGCCGGAGAAACCATAGGTGTAGACGGGCTCGCCGGCGACGTCGGGGAGATCGAACTTGCCCTGCTGGAAGTAGCCGCTGCCGACGTCGGCGTGCAGGTTCTCCGTGATGTCGACGCCGGCGCCGCCGAGGAAGCCATAGTTGGTCTCGCCGATCCGGATCTCCTCGACCTCGCTCGTGCCGGGGGTCAGGACCTCCTGCACCTGGATGATCTGCGCCGTCTTGAAGCCGGCGTAGACGCTGAAGCGGTCGTGATCGAACTGGATCTTCGCGCCGGGGGAGCTGCCCACGAGGCGCGGGAAGATCGATTGATTGATCGACGCGTTCGTGCCGCCCCAGGAGATGTCATAGAGGTAGCCGAGGCGGAACCGATCGGTGTCGAGGGGCCAGAACGTGACGCCGAGGCCGGTCTTGCCGTCGGGCTTGCCGTCCAGGTGATAGAAGGCGCGGATGAACGAGCCGGAGTCGTAGAGCGCCTGGTTGACGTTGTTGGCGTTCTTCGCGAGCGCGGCGATGTCGAAGCGGAGGACGAGGGAGGCCTCGGTGTCGAGGTCCTTGATGAACGCCGGCATCTTCTTGTAGAGCGCCAGGTGCGTCAGGTTCTCCCGGCCGCCGAAGCGGGAGTTCAGGTTGTCGAAGAAGAGGCGGTACTGCTTTCGATCCCCGATGGCCGCGTTCGGAGAGAGCGGGAGCGCCTCGCCGGTCGAGTGCAGGACGTCGTCGTCGCCGAACGTCCAGGTGAGGCGGGTGTCCATGAAATCGCCGATCCGGGTCGGGTCGGCAGGGCCGACCGCCGATGAGGGGGCTGCGCGCTCCACGCTCGGGGGCTCCGCGCGGCCCGCCGCGCTGCGCCCCCGAACCCCCGCGCGCCCCTCGGGGGGCGCTACCCCGGAGAGGGCCGGGCCGTCCTGCTTCGCGGGGGGCGCCTTGGGGGGCGCGGCGAGCGGCGGCGCGGGCGGGGCGGCGGGCGGCTTGCGCAGCTCGGCGGCGCGCGCCCTGGCCTCCTCGGCGCGAGGGCCGCCGCGGCCAGCGATGCCATCGAGCTCGGTCGCGGCGACGTCCACGAGGCCCTGGCGCGCGTGGCATTCGGCGAGATCGAAGAGGATGTCCGTGGGGAAGACGCCGGTGTCGGTCCCCTCCCTCATCCCGAACGCGAAGGCCTGCTCGAACAGGACGCAGGCGGCCGTCACGTCACCGCCGGTCAGGGCGGCGCGGGCCCTGCCGCGGATCTGCTCGGCCGTCTCCGGAGGGGCAGGCGGCGGCTCGCCCGCGGGCTGGGCGAGCGCCGGCGACGCGGCGAGCGCGATCAGGAGGGCGGCGACGGGGGCTGTGAGCGCGCTTCGGTGCATGTCGGCGTCGGGTTCCTGGATGTGGTCGGGGCGCTGCTGCGCAGTCACGAACGGGTCAAGCTGGCGAGATCAGGTGCGGTCGGGGCCCCCCCCTAGTTGGTCTCCGAGTCGTTGTCGTCCAGGCTGCGGAGCCGGACGCAGGCCTTCCTGGAGGTCATGGGCGTCTTGACGACGCAATCGGAAGAGGCGCAGGCGAGGTCGTCCGAGCAGCGGGTCTCGATGGTCCAGTTGAGCGAGCCGCCGGAGAAGTTCCGGAGCGTTCCGGTCACGGAGGCGAGCTCCTCGCCCTTGTGCGACGTGGGGTCGAAGCCGCCCACGGTGCCGGTGTTGATCTGCATCATCGTGGAGCCGCTCGATGCCTTGTAGTTGCCGCGGGCGGAGTAGCCGGTCCACTCGGCGCACTCGGGGTCGCCGGAGCAGGCGTTCGAGCAGGCCGCCTCCTTCGGCGAGTCGTAATCGATCTGGCCGTCTCCGTTCAGATCGCAGTTCGACTGGTCCGGCAGGAACACGTTGTTGATCGCGGGCTTGGGGCCGAAGTTCGAGGCGATGTGATAGCCCTCGATGCGGACCAGGCCGCTCTCGACCCTCTCCATCGCGATCGGATCGTGGATCGTCGGCGGATCGAGCACGATCGGCTCGGGGATCTCGCACTCCTCGCCCTCGAAGAGGAAATCGAGGCGGTACGAGGGGAACGAGAGCTCGGTGAAGCCGAAGAACTCGTTGACGGTGCCGGCGAGGTACTCGACCCGATCGCAGACCCGCATCCTCGGGGGGGTGTTGAAGTTGAACGCGAAGAGGTGGTTGTAGCCCTCGCCCGCGCCGGTCAGGTCGGTGACGTAGAAGCCGTCGCTCGCGACGCGGGTGACGACGACGCGCTGCGGCGCGGCCGTGTTGACGTGGATCCCCTCGAATGGATAAGGGGTCTCGGAGGCGTAACCCTGGATGTCGGCGACGCGGGGGAGCGCGTACTCCACGGGCGCCGAGACGCCGGCGACGAAGGTGCCGCCCTGCTCGGTGTCGTCGTCGGCGAAGGCGCAGCCGGGGTCGGCGGGGAAATCGACGAGCACGTCGTCCTCGTCGTCCTGGCCGTTGGCGCACGCGGGCTGCTTGCCGGGCTCGGCGGGCAGGTAGCCGAGGTCCTCGACCCAGAGCCGCGTGGGGCCGTAGATCGCGGTCACGGTGGCGACGCCCCGCGCGCGGCCGTCGCGCACGCGGATGTTGCGGCCCAGCGCGTCCTCGCCGCCCACGCCCATCACGGCGCCGGGCTCGACGCTCAGGCGCACGACGCCGTCGAACGGGGCGCGCGTGCCGTCGGCGTTCCGCGCCTCGATGGTGAACTCCCAGGTCTCGTCCCTGTCGCCGCGGTTCGCGGGGAGCGGGGCGTCCGGGGCCGGCGGGTCCTCGCCGTTCACCTTGACGACCTCGACGTGGAACGTCGAGAGGCCCGCGATGGGCTCGCCGTCGACCACGCAGCCCGCCGCGGCCGAGAGGGCGCCCGCGGCCAGGATGGAGCGCGCCGCGGAGACCGCGTGCTCTCTGCTCATTGGCCCACCATCCGCAGGCGGCCGTCGGAGAAGTTGCCGAGGCCGCGGTCCACGCACGCGAGGAACTTGCATTGCTCGCCGCCCGTGGCGCAGGGGGAGAGCGCCCGCTCGCAGCTCTCGCGCACGGCCCGGGTGAGCGCGTGCTCGCAGGTCGCGCGCTGGTACGCGGCGACGTCGATGCGGCACTGCGCGAGCACGCACGCGCCGCCGCCGTCGCAGGTCGCGTCGGGCTTCGTGGCGCAGGTCGCGCTCTCGGTGACGGCCTCGGGGCAGGCGCAGACGAAGCCCTCGCCGGCCGCGGCGCAGTCCGCGTCGCGGGAGCAGGCGCGGATCGCGCCGCCCTCGTCGGCGCCGCAGGGGCTGCCGGCGCGGATGTAATCGATCAGGGCGTCGCGCTGCTGGACCTGGGTGTCGAACTGCGTCGTGTTGCGCTGGAGCACGCGGAAGCCGCTGCCGCCCGCGGCGAGGTAGTTCGAGGTCGCGAGCTCGTAGGTGGCGAACGGGTCGATGGGCTGCCAGCAGCGGTTCGCCTCGGCGTCGCAGCTGCCGAACAGGGCGCCGGGGCAGTCGGAGTCGCCGTTCGGGCACTCGATCGCGGGCTGGTAGGTGCCGATGTAGATGTTCGTGGCCACGCCGGGCGAGAGGTCCGCCGATTTCTTCAGCGAGCAGTCGATGACGACGCGCGCGCCGGCGATCTGGGCCTGGGAGACGCAGCCGCGGCCCGCGGACCTTCGGGCGACGAAATCGAAGAGGTCCTGCACCTCGATGCCCGAGAGCTGCATCTTCGAGATCGAGTTGTCGAAGGGGAAGATGTTGTACATCTGCTCGACCGTGACCGGGCCCGGCACGAGGTCGGCGCGGATGCCGGTCGTGTTCGTGAGCGAGAAATCGGTCTGGATGCCGAGGCGGAGCCACATCGCGGTGGAGATCATGTTGCCGAGCGGCGAGTCGCCGCCGCTCGTCGAGAAGCGGCGCGAGCCGTCGCGCGCGTAGCCGACGAGCAGCTCGAGGTTCGCCAGCGCGTCCAGGCCCTGCTCGTACGGCTCGAGGACCGAGGCCACGATCGGGTCCTCCGGGACGGCCTCGTTGACGGGGAAGAGCTCGTAGCCGTGGGTCAGGATCTCGAAGCCGTCGACCGGATCGTAATCGGGGCCGAGCTCGGTCTTGTCGTCGCTGGCGATGAGGTCGAGGCGGCCGACGTACTTCGCGAACGCGCCCGAGTGCGCGAGGATGACCTCCCGCGGCTTGCAGTAGCGGCGGGCCTTCTCGCCCTTCCCGGGGTCCGTGTCGTCGTTGAGGAGGACATAATAGCTCTGCTTGTCCTCGTCGTAATAGCGGGAGCAGTCGCGGACCCGCTTCGGGGGCTGGAGCACGATGTGGTTGTGCCCGCCGAGGACCACGTCGATGCCGGTCGTGGTCTCGATCATGCGCTGGTCGACCTCCAGCCCGAGGTGGCTGACGAACGCGACGAGATCGACGTGGGGCCGGAGCAGGTCGACGTAGAACTGGGCGACCTCGGTGGTGTTGAGGGGCGTGATCCCGAGGCGGTTCGGCTGGTCGTAGATCGACGTCATGCTGGAGAGGTTGCCCATGCCCACCACGCCGACGCGCAGGCCCTCGACGTCGAAGACGGTGAAGGGCTGGACGATCGAGCCGAGCGGCGAGGCGCCGGGCTCCTCGGGGTCCTCGAATAGGTAGTTCGCCGCGAGGACGGGGTAGCTGGCGTTCTGCTGGAGCTGGATGCCGAGGTTGAGCGCGCCGCGATCGAACTCGTGGTTGGCGACGATCATCGCGTCGACGCCCATCGCGGCGAGCGAGCGGATCTCGGCCTCGCCGGAGTAGAAATTGAAGATCGGCGCGCCCTGGAAGCAGTCGCCGCCGTCGAGGTGGAGCACGCGCGCGGCGCGGGCGCGCTCGCGGCCGATGATGTGCGAGATGCGCGCGGCGCCGCCGACGTTCGTGACCGTCTGCGCCTCGCCGAGGCCGAGCCCGGCGTCGACCTGGCCGAGCTGGAGGTTGTACGGGAAGAGCCGCGAGTGCATGTCCGCGGTGTGCAGGAGCGTGAGGTGGACCTGGCCGTGGAGCTGCGTCGGCTCGTGCCGCTTGTCGCAGCCGCCCGCGCCGAGCGCGGCGAGCGCGATCGCGGCGGCGTGGAGGGGTCCCCGGGCGGCGCGGTGGGCGTGGTCTCGGCTCATTCGGGCAGCGCCACGCTAGGAAGCTCCCAGGTGGACCTCAAGGACAAAAGCGCGCGTGGCGCGACCGTGTCAGCGCTCGCCGGTCAGGATGTCGGAGAGGGCCGGCGCGAAGGCCTCGGCGACGCGGGCCGTGACCTCGTCGGCGGTGGCGCAGCCGAGCGCCACGGCCGCGACGGCCTCGGCCTCCGCGAGGGTCACGCGGCGCAGGGTCTCCTTGATCTCCGGGATCGCGGCGGCCTCCATCGAGAAGATGCGCACGCCGAGGCCGAGCAGGACCAGGGCCGCGAGCGGGTCGCTCGCCATGGCGCCGCAGATCGAGACGGGGCGCTTGAAATCGTCGCCCGCGCGGACGACCTGGAGGATGAGGCGCAGGATCGACGGGTCGAACGGGGAGGCGAGGTAAGCGAGCGAGCGGCTCGTGCGGTCGACCGCGAGCGCGTACTGGATGAGGTCGTTCGTGCCGAGGCTCAGGAAGGCGGCCTCGCGCGCGAAGTGGTCGACCATGATCGCGGCCGCGGGGACCTCGATCATCACGCCGAGCGGGATGTCCTCGGCCGCGGGCAGGCCCCTCGCTCGGACCTGCTCCTGCGCCTGCGCGAGCAGGCGGCGCACGGCGCGCAGCTCGCCGAGGCCGGCGACCATCGGGATCATGACGCGCACGTCGCCGTAGGCCGAGGCGCGCACCATGGCGCGGAGGTGCTCGAGGAAGACGTCGGGGCGCGAGAGCGCGAGGCGCACCGCCCGGAGGCCGAGCATCGGGTTCATCTCCGGCGGCACCTGGAACGTCGAGGTGAACTTGTCCCCGCCGATGTCGAACGTGCGCAGGACCACGGGCTTCGGGCGCATGGCCTCGACGACGGCGCGGAAGATCTCGAACTGCTGGTCCTCGGTCGGCGGCGAGGCGCGGTCGATGTAGAGGAACTCGGTGCGGTAGAGGCCGATGCCGTCCGCGCCGCTGTCGCGCGCGAGGATCGCCTCGGCCGGGAGCTCGACGTTGGCGCAGAGGGCGACCTTGACGCCGTCCCTGGTCTCGGCGGCGCGGTCGCGCGACTCGGAGAGCTCCCTGGCGAGCGCGACGTGGCGGGCGCTCCTCTGGCGGGCGTCCTCGAGCTCCGCGGCGCCGGGGCGGACGACGACGAGGCCGCGCAGGCCGTCGACGACGACGAGGTCGCCCGTGGCGATCCGGCGGACCGCGTCGGTGACGCCGACGACGGCCGGGATCTCCAGGGCGCGCGCCATGATCGAGGTGTGGCTCGTGCGCGTGCCGACCTCGGTGACGAAGCCGATGACCGGCTCGTCGACGAGCGCGGCGGTGTCGGCGGGCGAGAGGTCGTGCGCGACGAGGATGGAGGGGCCCGTCATGCGCGGGAGCGTGCGGCCCGACGGCGCGCCGTCGAAGGCGCGGATCAGGCGCTCGCCGACGAACTCGACGTCGTGGCTGCGCTCGCGGAGGTAGGGGTCCTGGAGCGCGGCGAGGCGGCCCGCGATGCCGTCGCAGGCCGCGGCGACGGCCCACTCGGCGCAGCGGTGCTCGCCCTCGATCTCGGCCCTCACGCCGTCGGCGAGCGCCTCGTCGCCGACCATGAGCAGGTAGGCCTCGAGGATCGATGCCTCGGCCCGCCGGTCGGCGACGCGCTTGGCCATGTCGCGGAGCTCGTGCTGGGCGCGCGCGACGGCGAGCTCGAAGCGCGCGATCTCGGCGGCGACCTCGTCGGGCTCGATGTGGCGGCGCGGGTACGCGACGGCCTGCTCGCCGGCGACCACGGCGGCGCCGATCGCGACGCCGGGCGAGCCGGCGAGGCCGCGCAGGACCGCGCCTCCCCGCGCGCTCGCGGGGCCCTCGCCTCTGCCCGAGGGCGGGTCGCTCACTCGGGCTCTCCGAAGCGCGCCGCGATGAGCTGCCCGATCGCGTCGACCGCGGCGTCGGCCTGGGCGCCGGTCGCCCGCACCTCGACGACCGTGCCCACGGAGCCGCAGAGCAGGAGCACGCCCATCACGCTCTTCGCGTTCGCCGACTGTCCGTCGGGGCCCTTGATCTGGATCTCGCAGTCGTAGCGGCCGGCGAGCTGCACGAGCTTCGTCGCCGCCCGCGCGTGCAGCCCGCGCGCGTTGATGATCGTGAACCGCTTCGATACCGGCCCAGTCACGCCTCGCCCCCGGTCAGGCCCCCGTCTCCTCGGGGATCGCGTGGCGCGCTCCCCTCTGCCCCCGGGGAGGGTACACCACTTTGGGCCCGCGTCGTGCGCTCTCGCGTGGCCGCCGCGGCCGCGCCGTCCTTCCGCCCGACGTCGCGGTGCACCACCGCGATCGGCAGCTCCGAGATCCGGCGCAGCCGCTCGCCCAGCGCGTTGGCGAGCGCCACCGATCTGTGCCGGCCGCCGGTGCATCCGATGCCGACGGTGAGGTAGCTCTTCCCCTCGCGCGCGTAGCGCGGCAGCGCGAACGCGAGCAGGCCCTCCACCTGGCCGAGGAACGCGATCGCGTCCGGGTTCCTGAGGACGTAATCGCGGACGGGCGCGTCCGCCCCGGTGAGCGGCCGGAGCTCGGGGACGAAATACGGGTTGTCGAGGAACCGGACGTCGAAGAGCAGGTCCGCGTCGAGCGGGACGCCGTACTTGTAGCCGAACGAGACGATCCGCGTGGACATCTGCGGCACCTCGATCCCGGCGGGGCGGAGCCGGTCGATCACGAGGCGGCGCAGCTCGTGGATGGAGAGCGTCGAGGTGTCGAGCTCGACGGTCGCCTGGGCGCGGAGCGGGGCGAGGCGCTCGCGCTCGAGCAGGAGGCCGTCGAGCATCGCCATCTCCCCCGAGCCGCGGGCGATGAGCGGGTGCGGCCGGCGCGTCTCGCTGAAGCGCCGCATGAGGGTCTCGTCGCTCGCGTCGAGGAAGAGCACGGCGACCTCGCGGCGGGCGCGGAGCGAGCTCAGCGCGGCGCCCGCGCCGTCGAGGAAGGCGCCGACGCGCACGTCGATGCCGAGCCCCATCCGGGTGATGCCGGCGGCCTCGCAGACCTCGACGGCGCGCTCGACGAGCGGGGTCGGGAGGTTGTCGACGCAGAAGTAGCCGAGGTCCTCGAGCGCGCGCAGGGCCGTGGACTTGCCCGCGCCGGAGAGGCCCGTGACGAAGACGACGCTCACCGCCGCCTCCTGCCCGGCTCCGCCGAGCTGGCCGGGAGGTCGAGCGCGACCGGCGGCGGCATGCTCGACTCGTCGGGCGGCCGCTCGCTCAGCAGCTTGCCCTCGAGCTTTTCGAAGAACTCGCGCGCCGCGTGGTGCCCCGCGTTCTTGAGCAGCTCGTTGCGGGCGGCGACCTCGAGGATCGAGGCCATGTCGCGGCCGGGCCGGACCGGGATGACGAGCTCGCGGATCTTCACGCCGAGGATGGTGTGGAACCGCTCGTCGAGCCCGAGCCGGTCGTACTCGGTGTCCAGCGACCACTCGACGAGCTTGACCACCACGTCGATCCGCTTGCGCTCGCGGATCGAGGTGACGCCGAAGAGGTCCTTCACGTTGAGGATCCCGAGGCCGCGCACCTCGAGGTGGTAGCGGAGCAGCGCCGCGGGCGCGCCGAAGATCATGCCCGGCGGCCGGTAGTCGCAGTCGACCGCGTCGTCCGCGACGAGGCGGTGGCCGCGCATCACGAGGTCGAGCGCGCACTCGCTCTTGCCGATCGCGCTCGAGCCCATGAGGAGCAGGCCCACGCCGAAGACGTCGACGAGCACGCCGTGCAGCCGGATCCGCGGGGCGAGGCGGTCGTCGAGCAGCGCGTGCACCGCGGTGATGGTGGTGCTCGACCGGACCGCCGAGGCGACGAGCGGCGCGCCGCTCTCCTCGGCGCACCGCGCGAGCTCCGGGACCGGCAGCGCGCCCACGCCCGAGCTGTCCGGCTCGAAGGGCTGGTCCCCCTGCGTGACGATCACGCACGAGAGCCCGAGGCCGAAGAAGCCGCGCAGCGAGGCGACGCGCTGCTCGCGCGGGAGCTTGTGGAGGAACGAGAGCTCGGTCTGCCCGAGGATCTGGACGCGGGTCGGCACGATGCCGTGGAAGTGCCCCGCCAGCGCGAGCCCGGACTTCTGGATGCGGGTGTGCGAGATCGACCGATCGAGCCCGGCCTCGCCCGCGACGAGCGAGAGCTGGATCCCGAGCCCCGGATCCGAGAGCAGCTGCCGGACGGAGATCGAGGGCCGCTCGGCCCTGTCCATGGCCGGGTCCGCGCTCACGGCGCTCCCCTCTCCTCGGCGAGGATCAGCTCGAAGGCCACGCGCCCGCTCGGCGCGCCGAGCAGGCGCACGCGGAACCGCTCGTCCCGGAGCAGCCTCGCGATCCGCGCGAGCGTCTTGAGGTGCTCGCCGGTCTCGCGCTTCGGGCCGATCAGGGCGAAGAAGATGGAGACCGGCGCGCCGTCGATCGCGTCGAAGTCGATCGGCGCCGGGCAGATCACCGCGGCGCCGATGAAGCGCTCGATGCCCTCCATCGAGCCGTGCGGGATCGCGACGCCGCTGCCGATGCCGGTCGACTGGACGCGCTCGCGCTCGGCGAGGACCCGCTCGATGTCGTCGGCCCGCGCGGGGGCGAGCCCCGTGGCGAGGAGCGCCGCGAGGCGCCGGAGGGCGTCCTCTTTCATGCGAACGGGCCCCTCCGCTTCGCCGGCCACGGAGACGCGCTGCGCGGTCAGGATGTCACCTACTTGCATCTGGCTCGGAGCCCCTCGGGGAGGCGGTGCTGGGGGGTTCGGGCGCCGCGGGGAGCGGCCGGCGCCGGTCGCTCTCGCGCCCCCGGCTGCGCGGATCATCCGCGCCGCGCCTGGGGCCACCGGACCGGCGGCCAGCCATCCTAGGTTTCCTGGCGAGCAACCGCAGCGAAAAACGAGTCAGCTCGCATGACGGCGCAGCTCCTCGGGGCGGCCCCCCTCAGGAGCGGGTGCGGGGCGGCGCGCCGGGGGAGGATCCGGCGGCCTTGCCCACATCGGCCGCGTACTCGCCGGCGCTCGCCCCGCCGCGCTTCCGCGCCATGCTCTGCCCCTTGTCGTCGCGGATCTGCCGCTCCAGCTTGTCGTGGACCGTATCGATCGAGGCGTACATGTCGTTGCTGCGCTCCTCCGCGTGGAAGGTCGCGCTGCCGGACGAGATGCGCACGTCGGCGACGTGCTCGAGCCCCTCCACCGAGAGCGTCACCTGCGCGGTCATCGCCTGCCGCAGGAACTTCTGCAGCTTGGCCACCTTCTCGTGCGCGTAGCTCTTGACGGCGTCGGTCCCCGCCATGTGCCGGAACGTGATCGTGATGTTCATCGGGTCGAGCCCTTCCTTCCTGACTACGCAAGAGGAGCCGGCCTGACGATGCCAGCGGGGCCGGCCCCTGCCTGCAACGAGCGCTTGAAGCCATCCTATACCCGGCGCTGCCTCCGCACGAGGGGGCTTGCTCACGTTTGTGTCCCTGCGAGGCGCATCACCCACCTGCCACCCGCTTGCTCCCCGGCGTCCCCGAGGCGGCCCCTAGCGGATGCGGGCGGCCCGGCGCCCGTGCTCCAGGGCGCGGCGGACCGCGTGGGGCGGGTGACCGCACTCGGCGGCGATTTCGTCCACCGTCGGGCGGCGGTGGAGGCGCGCTCGCAGCCGGAGCGCGCTCACGATCACGGCCCGCATCACGACGACGTCCTGGCCGCGCAGCGGCTCCGCGACGCGGAGCCCCTCGGCCTCGAGCCGGTCGATCACGTGCTCGATCTCGTCGTACGTCACGGCGCGCGCGCCGATGACCTCGGCGATGTCGTTGAGATCGACCCGGCCCGTGGCGCGGTGGCGCGCGAGGAGCTCGCCGAGGATGGTTTCGATGAGGGGGCGCACGGGGACGGCTCTCTCTTGCACGCGCGGACCTCCGGCGCACGCGGCGCCCGGCCGCTGC